>CADEED010000069.1:11526-22194 GCA_902826225.1 uncultured Pseudomonadota bacterium
CAAGGCCGAGCCGTCGAAGCCAACCGGCGACTACACGAAACAGAAATAGCGCGCCGTCTGGCCCCGTCGGAAGTCAACTCGCAAAATGGTGGTATTTGCGGTGAATGGAATGCTCCCCGGGGGGAAGCTAGTTAGGCGCCTCTTGTGACGTGTTCGTGGATTTTCGAAATTGATGGATTTTCGCCACTAGGGCAAATTAAGGGAGGCTTCTAGGAATTCGCTTACGGCTAGCGCCCTCCTACAAATTAATAGCTGGTAAATCAATTACTTGCGATTTTGGTAGTCAAATTAGTGCGGCAAATCTACCGAAATGCCCTTGACATTTTTCTGACTCGGAAGTCGGGCTAGCCCCTAAATTTGCAAGTGATTGTTCTGCTTATAAATATCTAAATTGACGATGTGGAATATTTTCCACACAATGCCCGGCAGCAGAAGTTCATTGGCTACTAACCAGTTAGCGCTGGTCAGAGAAGGGTGCGAAAGCACCTGTGCCGAACGAACGGAAGCCGATGATAGGTGGCATTTCGAACGGTCTGGACGCATGCAGGCGCCCATTCACGACGGTTCGATCTGAACGAGGTGTCTCACGCCAACTATCTAGTCCCTGCAAACACAAGAGAAGTGGTTACACGCGCCTTAAGCAAAGCACGAAAGTGCGCTTAAGGCGCCCACGTGTTTGGAGGGTATGTGATTCGCGCTGAATATTTAGATTCCGTTTTCCAGATCATCAAGAACAACGAGCGGCCGACAGTCGGCCTCTCTGCAGCCGCCCTCGGGCAGCTGATCGTCAAATCGTTGGGTGTTCACTGGAGCGAGCAAGGCTATCCCCGCCTCAACTTGCTCTTGCAAGAACTCGTGGACGCCAAGCGCATCACGACGAGCGAGCACACGAAAGGTGCTTTAGCCGTCCACACTGTCAGATCAATCGAAGCGCCAGCTCTCGGTGAAAGCCGGCAGCTGCCATTCCTGCGCACGGAGGTATGGCACGCGTTCGTGAACAGCCGGCCGCACGGTCGTCGTTTCATCGATCGCCACAGAGGCGTTTTGCGTATGGGGCTCGATGAAGCTCCGACGCCCGCCGAACAGTGGGTAGAAATCAAGCGCGTAACGGAAGAGATGCAGAAGGCGTGGTTCTGCGACTTTTTAGCCGCGAAAGACCTCGCGGGCGATTCTCAGCTTCGCGACGACCTCGGTCACGCCATGTGGTTTGTGAGGGTGCCGAAACGCCTCCGCGCGTTGAACCCCGACTTCGTGAAGCAGTGGAATTGGGTTCGCTCGGAGCAGGTCACGAAGCATGTCTTTAACTGGTGCGACGAAAACACCCTTCCGCGGACACTTGTGCTGAGATCGGCGCAGCCGGCGGAACCGCCGCCTGTGCCAGCCGCTACTGAACCGATGACGGTTAACATACGGGAAAACATCCTCGCTGCATTGAATCTAATGAGCACGGATGAGCTGCTATCCCTACCAATCCCGGCTAAGTACCTCCTAGCAACAATGAACCGATAAGCGGAGAATGATGGTAGCTAGGTACCAACCACGTGCCCTTCCTCTATGTCGTTCATCAGGCGTCGGCGCGTGCGCCCGCTCTCGACGGCTGGATGCGAGAAGCGTGGGAGGTGCTGGCGCCGGAGCTTGCTTCGGAACAGTGGCAAATCGTCCACATCGAAGCGAATCTTCAGAACGGCTTTGACGCCCGCGCGGTTCACGCGCGCGTAAACGGGGGAATGGGCCCGGTTGTTGTTCTCGGGGCCCTGAAAGACAGCGCGATTGCCGAGCTACGCGACAAACTCATGATGAGTCGCGCTGTTGTAGCTTGCGAATCGCCGACCGACTCGACAGATGTGTACGACACCATGCGTGCGGCAGTTGACGCGCATACCTCGGGCGACCCTCATATCCCTAAAAAATTGGTCGCCGCGATGTTCGTCCTGCGTAAGCTAGAGAAGCGAAATAGCTGGGGCGGCGCCGCCATGTTCAAAGCGTTCTTCTACGCGGACGAGCTTTGCAACGGAGGGATGCCGCCAGAAGTTGCTCCGTTCGCGCATTCCGTCGCTAACTTTCTGCGACAGGTCGGGTTGCTCGGCTCAAAGACGAGCAACCGCCGCCTGAAGTACTGCCTTAACGGTGATCGCAAGTCTGAGATTTACGACTTGCTGGATTCGAAGCGCGCCACCGACGAGCGCGTGCGAAAGTACTTATTCAGTGGTGACGACGTGATTTCAGCCCGCATCCTCGACAAATATTTTGCCGAAGATTTGGATGAGGGTGACGACGGCGACAAAACGGCCTAGACCCGCTGCCGGTTCGTACCCGCGCTTGCAGCGCGCTGGAGCTATGGGTACGGTCGTGGGTACAAACACGCCTTCGTGGCGGGGTTGCTAGCTAGAACAGCACGTTACGTGCGCTTTCAACTCCGGCCGGGGGCGCCAATATCGAGAGCGTCGCGGAGATGCCATGCGCCAAACAACCCGGTCAGTCGCCCAGGCGGCCGCCATCCTCGGGGCCATTGCCTGCGGCGCCCCGGCACTCGCGCAGCGATCCTGGATCGCCGTTTGTCCGCTGTCCGAGCCGCAGAGCCGCGCCTCCGTCGCGGCATTCGCGAAGATCGTGCCCACGCTCAACCAGGAACCGCGCTGCACGAACTGCCATGGCGGCCTCGACCCGACGACGTCGCCGATTCATCCCTCCGTCGACCTGCCGAGCGCCGACAACCCCGGGGACGACTGCACGTTCTGCCACGATAACGTCGTCAACAAGACGAACGGCGAGGAATCCCGCTGGCACCTCGCGCCCAAGTTTCTCGAGTTCATCAACAAGTCGGATCAGCAGCTCTGCGAACAGCTCAAGGGGCACGCCGAGGGCCCTTGCTCGGACGGCAGCTGCGGGCCGTGGCCCATGGCCGAAAAGTTCCTCGGCCACATGACCGACGACGAGGGCGGCGACAACTTCACGGCCACCGCCTTCGCCGGCACCAAGGGGTTGTCGGATCATCCCATCCAGAAGCCACGCATCACGCACGCCGAGCTGCTGGCGCTCGGCCATGCCTGGACCGACGTCACCGACGGCGAATGGCAGGGCTCGCGCGATTGCGGCTGCGCGCCCACGAAGTACGCGCTGCGTGTCTCCGCGGTGACGACGATCCCGGGGGACGATTTCCGCGTCGACATGTTGCCGGTGGACATCCCGATCGAGTTCGAGGACGACGGAACGTTCAAGGGCGACAGCGCGGTGCAGATGCGCGGCATCGACCCGGGCGAATGCATCGCGACGTCGAGTGCGTCGACGCGACTCGTTGCCACGGGGAAGGCGGTACAAACCTGGCGCGAACGGACATTCGACGTCACCATCCAGAGCGCGCAACCGACCACGTCTCAGGCGAGCGCGCATTGTCCCGAGGGAACGATGTCACGGTCGTTCACGGCCTCGTCGCGCGATGTCTGGAAGGTGAAGATGCAGGGCACTGTCGGTGAGGTCGTGAGCTTCGCGGCGCCTTCGCCCGCCCCGGCGGTGCGCATCACCGCGCGCGTGGAGATCGTGAAGTTGCCGTAGGCGGTGTGGGGATTCGTCCTGCGCCGGATGGCGTTCGCGTCGGACAAGCCCGCGGGCCAGCGCGCGGCACGATCGCGCGATGCGTTACCTCGCCCTGTGCACCGACTACGACGGCACCATCGCCCATCACGGCCGCGTCGACGAACCCACCTTCGCCGCGCTGGAGGAGCTCAAGGCGTCCGGCCGCAAACTCATCCTCGTCACGGGCCGTGAGCTCGCAGACCTGCAGCGCGTCTGCGATCGCCTCGACCTCTTCGATCGCGTCGTCGCGGAAAACGGCGCGCTGATCTACCGGCCCGCGACGAAGGAAGAACGCGTGCTCGGCGAGGCGCCGTCCGCGGCCTTCGTCGAGGAACTCAAGAAACGCGGCGTCGAGCGAGTGTCCGTCGGCCGTTGCATCGTCGCGACCTGGGAGCCTTACGAGAAGCAGGTGCTCGAGTGCATCCGCGACCTGGGCCTCGGCCTGCAGGTCATCTTCAACAAGGGCGCGGTGATGGTGCTGCCGAGCGGCATCAACAAGGCGTCCGGTCTCGAGGCGGCCCTGAAGGAACTCAACATCTCCGCGCACAACTCGGTCGCGGTCGGCGACGCGGAGAACGACCACGCGATGATGAGTCTGTGCGAATGCTCTGCCGCGGTTGCGAACGCATTGCCTGCCGTCAGGGAGACCTGCGACATCGAGTTGCAGCGCGATCATGGAGCCGGGGTGACGGAGCTCATCCGCGAACTGCTCGCGAACGATCTCGCCGATCGGGCCGCTCGCCTGCAACGTCACGACATCCTGCTCGGGAAGACCACCGACGATGATCTCGTCACGCTGTCACCCTACAGCGCGAGCGCGCTCGTCGTCGGCACGTCGGGCGGCGGCAAATCCACGGTGGCCACTGGCCTCATCGAACGGCTGCGCGAGAAGGGCTACGGCTTTTGCATCATCGACCCCGAGGGTGACTACGACGCGCTCGAAGGCGCGACGGTGCTCGGCAGTCCGGGCCGCGCGCCGTCGGTCGAGGAGTGCGCGCAGCTGCTGGCGAAGCCCGGGGGCAACGCCGTCATCAATCTGCTCGGACTCAAGCTCGCCGACCGGCCCGGGTTCTTCCTGAGCCTGCTCACGCGATTGCTGGATCTGCGCGCGAAGTCGGGCCATCCGCACTGGCTGATCGTCGACGAGGCCCATCACGTGTTGCCGGCCGATTGGGAGCCGACGGACATCATTCTTCCGAAGGCGATCCGCGGATTCTTCATGATCAGCGTATCGCCGCGCCTCATCTCGCCGGCCGCGGTCAAACTGGTGGACTCGCTCATCGTGCTCGGCGACAAGCCGCGCGAGATGCTCGGCGAGTTCGCGAAGGCGAAGGAGATGGCTGCGCCCGCGGCGCCCGAGAAGGTTCCCCAGGGGGAGGCGTTCCTGTGGAATGCGGCCGCGCAGGAAGCTCGCGCGGTCGTGCTCGAACCCACGAAGACGGATCGCCGCCGCCATCTGCGCAAATACGCGGAGGGTTCGCTCGGCGACGACCGCGCCTTCTGGTTCCGCGGCCCCGAAAACAAGCTCAAGCTGCGCGCCCAGAATCTGATCACGTTCCTCGATCTCGCCGACGGCGTCGACGAAGGCACGTGGCTGCATCATTGGCAGCGCGGCGAGATCTCCGGCTGGTTGCGCCGTTGCGTGAAGGACGAGGAACTCGCGGATACGGTGGAAGCCGTCGAGCGCGAGGAACACGCCGATGCGGCCGCGTCGCGCAGCCGCGTGCGCGAACTCATCGAGGCGAAGTACACCGCGCCGGCGGACGCCGCCGACAACAGCAAGCCGAGCGGCACCCGCTAGCTATTCGGCCGGTCGATCGCTTCGGCGCGACGGACGCGGGATTTCGCGATCCGTCCGGCAACGGATGGAAGCTGATCCAGGCGCGACGCTCTGCACGTTGAAAATTTTTCAGCGCCGCGAGTGTCGGGATCCTGTACACCATTTTCGCCACACGCAGCCAACTGACTGATTCTGCTTAACGGCCCGCTTCTTGCTGCAAGTTCATGAACAGTCAGGGAGGACGTTCATGAAGCAATTGATTGCGTGTGCAGTGCTGGCCGCCATCGCAGGCCAGGCGGGGGCCGTCATCATCGATGCCCCGGGTTCCTACATCATCAACTCTCACGTCGACCAGGTGCTCGTCGACTCATCGCTCGACAAGTCCCAGGTGTCGATCCACGTGGTGTCCGGTGGCCGCGTGCAGAACGACGTGCGCTGCTCGAGCGGCAACGATTCGGACTGCAGTTTCAACCTCACGGTGTCCGGCAATGGGTCGGTCATGGGCCAGGCGCGCGGCGCCGACTCGCTGATCGAACTGCGCGACGGCGCGTACGTGCACAACGCCGGCGCTCAGTTCAACGGCGGTGGAAAGGTCACCGTCCGCGACAATGCGCGCCTCGGCACGCTCACGGGCGCGGGCAGCGGCATCAACGGCACGTGGGAGATCAACGGCGGCACCATCCACAACGTCGCGAGCTCGGCGAACGGCGTGCGGATGATCATGAATGCCGGTCTCGTCAACGATTCGATTTCGGGCTGGGGCCTGTCGCTCGACCTCACGGGAGGCGAGCTTCTCGGCAACGTGCATAGCAACGCGCTCGGATTCTCGCTGCGCATGGACGGCGGCCGCATCTCCGGTGCCGTCAACGCCTTCGACGAAGCGCTGCGCGGCTACATCACCGGCGGCGCCATCGATGGCAACCTGACCACGCGCGGTGCGGGCGGCGGCTCGTTCGATATCTTCGGCGGGCAGTTCGGCACGGGCAATGCGAACCCGCTGTGGTGGCTCGGCGGCAGCCAGGTGTTCAACGTTCACGGTCGCGATCTCCTGCTCGCCAATGGCCGCCTCAGCGGGTGGCTGCTCGATGGGTCGCGACTCGACGTGGGTATCAACTTCGGCCAGGGCTTCAACGGCGCGGTGAACCTGCACAACGTGCCGGAGCCGGGCACGCTGGCGCTGATCGCCGTGGGCCTGCTCGGCGCGTTCGCGGCAAGGCGCAAGGCACAGACCGCCGCCTGAGTCTCGCGGACGCCGCAAGGCCATCGCCGTCACTACAATGGCGGCGATGGCCATCCACCAACACGTCCTCACCCTCCGCGCCACGCGGCGCGGCTTGCACGACTTCACGCACGACGTCAGGCGATGGCTGGGCGCCCAGCCGGTGCGCTCCGGGCTGCTGACGCTGTTCTGCCGCCATACCTCGGCGTCGCTGTTGATCCAGGAGAACGCGTCCCCCGCGGTGCGGCGTGATCTGGAGAAGTTCATGGACGGCCTCGCGCCCGAAGGCGCCGGCCTCTATGAGCACGACGACGAGGGGCCCGACGACATGCCGGCGCACCTCAAGACCGCGCTCACGCAGGTGCAGCTCAGCATCCCGGTCATGGACGGCCAGCTCGTGCTCGGCACCTGGCAGGGCATCTATCTATTCGAACATCGCACCCAGGTCTCGACCCGCGAGGTCGTCCTGCACCTCGCAGGCGAGCCGACGTAGCGGCAAAGAAAAAGGGCGCCGGTCTCCCGGCGCCCTTCGTCGTCGAGCAGGCGTTCGGGCTACCAGCCGATGTCCTGGAACAGCGGGAAGGTGAGATCGAACGGCGGCGTCACTTCGTGCGTCAGGTCCGGGTTGATCGCCGGCTCCATGAGCAGGTTGCGCGATGCACCGGTGTCGTAGTGCGACAGCGACGAACCCTGCTGGTACGGGTTCGGCGTGAACAGCTGCACGAAACCGGATGTGCTGGCGCCCGCGAGCTGGCTCAGGTTGACCGTCAACGTCGCCGACACGCCGGACTTCGTACGCGAACGCTTCGTCAGCGCCGCGCGGATCCGCTGGCCGTCCGCGAGCGTGACGCGCACCGCGGGAATCGTGATGGCCGGATCGGCGCCACCCAGGTCCGGCGGCGGCGAACCCGCGACGTTGTCCGCCACGATCAGGCCGCGCGCACCGGCGGCCTGCGCGTTTGCTGCCTTGACGATGAAGCCGCAGACGCCGCGATTGACGATCACGATGTTGCCGTTCGCGGCGAGCCTGTCCGCCGCGCCGAACGGCGTGCAGCCGTCACCCGTGGCGGCCGTCACCTGGCTGATCGGCATGATGTCCCCGGTCGTTGCGCCCGCGGAGAGGGGGCGCCCGAAGGTGGCCTGGCCGACGACGTACTGGCCTGAAGCCGCTCCGGCCGCGGGTCCGCCAACGATGAGCGCCGGCACGCCGAAGCTCAGCACGCCCGGCGCGGCGGCCGTCACGGCAGCGCCGGTCCAGACCAGCTTGCGCGTGTTGACCGTCGACGCGGCGCGTTGCGCGTCCGTCATGTTCGCCCACGTCAGCCCCTGGGTCTCGTCGAGCATGAAGTGATCCCAGGCCGACGGAACACCGAGTCCCGCCAGCGTGGCGCCGGTGCCGCCCGAACCCGTGAACGTCTGGAAGCCGAGACCATGACCCATCTCGTGCGTGAGCACGGCGACGAAGTCGATGAGCGGCCCGTGGTTGTTGTCCAGGCCCAGGTAGAACGGGACGCCGTCGAGACAGCCCGGCTGGCCGAGGTTGATGTTGAAGCGCGCGCGCAGGTCCGCGCCGGCGGGACCCGGACGCGTGTCCTGATCGACGCCCGACCGCTTGTTGGCGAGCGCCGACGAGTACCAGGTGTTCGGCAGCGGCGCGTTGGCGAAGTCGGCGTGCACCGTGATGGCGCCCGCCGAGCCGAGGACTGCGCCCGTCGGCGTGCAAGTCTGCGCGACGAAGGCCGCATCCATGACGATGTCGACGCTGCTGTCGAGCGTGTCGGCCCACTTCGACACGGCGTGGACGAACGCATTGATGCGCTGTTCGCCGAGCGTCGTGCCGGTGTTGCCACCGACCGGAGCGCGCGGCGAGAGGTCGTTGAATCCGACCCCGGGGGCGTTCGTGTTGATGATGGTGAACGTGGCCGCCGCATTCACGACGGGCGCGGCGAGCACGCCCGCCAGGGCGACGAGCGCGAGTCGCAGAGTGTTATTTCTCATGGCGATGCTCCTCGATCTGCGTCGCGGGAGACGTGGCCGCGGCTTTCGCGGTGGCTTCACCCGTCACGCAATCCTGCGCGACCTTGCCGTTCGACTGGACCTTTGCGACGGCGTACACCATCGACGATTCGTCGAGGGTGAGGCTGAAGGAACCATTCGGTCCGGCCGACAACGCGGGCGAGGATTGCACCGCGCTGCTGCGCGCGGCGGAGCGAGCGGCGACGCGTGACTGCGGCGCGGCCGACAACGTGGCGGCTTCTTCCGGCGTACCCGCATGCAGTCGGCCGGTGCTGTCGACGTAGGCGCGCATGCCCGCGGCGGACTGCGCCGGGCCCGACTTTGCGGCCTGCGCGACCTGCTCGGGCGTCGCGTTCACGAATCGGACGAGCGTTCCGTTCGCCGAAGTCTTCTCGACCACGGTGGATTTTTCGGCGGCGTGCGCGGCGGAGGCGGCGAGCGCTCCCGCGACGGCGGCGACGGCCACCCGGGTTATGTTGATTCTCTTCATCGAAAACTCTCCCTCGAATCTGGTGGAAAGCAATGGGATGGAACTCGGCCGGTCCCTGGGGACCGGCCGATAGTTAGCGAGGAATCAGATCTGCCGCTGGCGCCGGCGACGCAATGCCAGCGGGGCCATGAGCAGACAGGCGGCGAGCAGCGCGAGCGAGCCCGGTTCCGGCACGTTCGTGTGCACGGTGACGGAGTCGATGCCGATGTAGTCGCCGGCAGCGGAGGTATCCGTGACCGTGTAGCGGAACGCGAACCGCAGCGTCTCGCCCATGAAGTTGCCGATGTTGCCCGTGGTGAACAGCGTCCAGCTGTCCGGGTACGCCGCCGACAGCGTGCCGACCAGCACGTAGTCCGCGAGGTTCAACGAGCCCGTCGTGTTGTAGTAGACGGACAACGTGTCTCCGGGGAACGTTCCGGCGGTGCGCGTCGCGAACGTCATCGACGTGACCGAGCCGATGTCCGTGAGCAGCGGCGTGAGCAGCCAGTTGTCCACGTTGCCGCCGAAGCCGGCATTCTCGAAGTTCGCGGCGATGTACGAATCTGCCGAGCCCGCGTACGAGTCGAAGATTCCGGTATTGCCCTGGAACCAGTTGGTAGCGCCGACGGGCGCGCTGTTGTTAGTCATCGTCCAGCCACTCGCGCCGAGCCCGGCCACGTTGTCGAAGCCTTCGACGAGAACGGGTGCGGCGTTGACGGTGGACGTTGCCGCGACGAGCGCGGCGCAGATCAGGATTTTCCGAAGCATTGACGAGGCCTCCTGCAAGAGAGTTCTTATTCTCACGGCGTCTGTCTTGGTCTTCCCCGCCGTGTTTGATCGGAGTCTATGCCTCATTTTTTTCGCGTAGTGGAAAAAGTTGAGCGGGTGTAAAGGCTTTCGACACTCGCGGTCGAGGTTGTTTGGCCACTGCGGGATCCACCGCAGAGCGAACACTGGCGTCGCGTCGAATTATGGTAATTCGACGCGATGGCTCGACGCCCCCGCGAGAAAGTGCTGCCGCTCCGCGCGCTCGTCCGCCAACGTCATCTGGATAAACAACGCGTCTTCGAGCGATTCGGCATGCTTCATCCGGAACTCGATGAGCGGCGTGCTCTTGAGGGCAGGCGGCGCCCATCGTCTTCAGCATGGACGGCGTCGTTCCCGCGCCGACATCGGTCGCCAGGCCGACGCGCACCGGACGTCGAACAGCCAGATGCCGTGGCCGTAGATGGCCCTGGGTCCGAGCTGGGCGTAGTGATCGTAGATGTCGAGATAGCCCGCGCGTGGCGGGTAGATGCCGCGTACGGGTCGCCGGCGAACGTGAGCGCCGGGCCGCGGAGGGCTGTAGTTAGGCGCTTCACTTAACGCGACGGCTCATCGCTTTGGGACTTGGCTCACACGCACTCGGGTTGGTTTGGCATTCCACGGCCGCGACAGGCCCCTAGAATGCGAATCAGATGACCCCCTCCGCCCCCGAACGACGCACCAGGCTCGAGCGGCGCCGTTCCGTCCTGCGGGCGCTGTGGCACGGCAATTTCTACAGGCGGCGAATCGCGCCGCGCCGCCGCGCCGAACCTCTCATCGTCGTGACGGACTGGGTTCAGCCACAAC
>CADEED010000070.1 GCA_902826225.1 uncultured Pseudomonadota bacterium
ATCGAGTCGCGCGCCGACTGGGCTAGCGCGGTGCCGCTCAGGCCCGAGATGACGACGGCCGTGAGCGTGGGAATGAGGAATTTGCGAGTCACTGTATTTGCCTCCGGTTGTGACGTGCGGCACTTTATGACTGGAAGGTTGCGCTTTTATGACTTCGGGTCGCGCCCGGCGCGGACACCCGCGAACGCTGTACAAAACGTGACCAATGCTCGCGGGGCGGCGCGTTTTGCCTTGTCATCACGCCGTCACAAAACACCTTGCTGGCGTAACACCACTTCCGTATAACGCGCTGCGATGTCCGCCACCGTCGACCTGACCTTCGATCTCCTCTCGCGCAATTCCGTGACACCCGCCGATCAGGGCTGCCAGGAAGTGATGACGCGGCGTCTCGAGAGTGCCGGTTTCGAGATCGAGAACCTGCGCTATGGGAACGTGGACAACTTCTGGGCGACCCGCGGCGCTGGCGGCCCCGTGCTTTGCTTCGCCGGGCACACCGACGTCGTGCCAACCGGCCCGCTCGAGGAGTGGATCAGCGATCCGTTCAAGCCTGTTGTGCGGGACGGCGTCCTCTTCGGCCGCGGCGCGGCCGACATGAAGAGTGCGCTTGCGGCGATGGTCACCGCCACCGAGGAGTTCGTGAAGGCGCATCCGCAGCACCGGGGAACGATCGCCTTTCTGGTCACCAGCGACGAGGAAGGTCCTTCGGTCGACGGCACCAAGCGCGTCGTCGAGACCCTGCGCGAGCGAGGTCAGAAGATCGACTGGTGCATCGTCGGCGAACCGTCGAGCGAAAAGCAGCTCGGCGACACGATCAAGATCGGCCGGCGCGGCTCGCTGTCCGGCCGCCTCACCGTGCACGGCGTGCAGGGACACATCGCGTACCCGCAGCTCGCCGAGAATCCCGTGCACACGTTCGCACCGGCGCTCGCCGAGCTCGTCGCACGCACCTGGGACTCGGGCAACGAGCATTTCCAGCCGACGAGCTTCCAGATCTCGAACTTCAACGCCGGCACCGGCGCGCCCAATGTGATCCCGGGCGAACTCAAGGCGCGCTTCAATCTGCGCTACTCGCCCGTGCAGTCAATCGAGGGCATGAAGAACGTCGTCGAGGGCATCCTCAAGAAGCACGGTGTGCGCTTCACGATCGAGTGGTATGTCTCGGGCGAACCGTTCTACACGCCACCGGGCGCCCTCTCCGACGGTGTCGCGAAGGCCATCGACGCGGAAACCGGCGCGAAGCCGAAGTTTTCCACGGGCGGTGGCACCTCCGATGGCCGTTTCATCGCGACACTCGGCTCCCAGGTCGTGGAATGCGGCGTCATCAACGCCACCATCCACAAGGTCAACGAGCATGTCGCCGTGGCCGACATCGATCGGTTGCATCGTATCTATTTGAACGCGTTGAAGGAATTGCTCGCCTGAGAATCGTTCGGCGTCCTTCGTGACAGTTTTGTGACAGCGCGGTGCCAACTCTTTAAACTCCGCGTCGCGCAATCCAGGTCCGGCACAGCAATGAACTTCATTTCGCGTCTGATGCCTCGCGAGGGGCGCTTCTTCAGCCTCTTCGACCAGCACGCCAAACTCATCGTCGATGGCGCCCTCGCCCTCGCGGACGTGCTGCGTCATTACGACAACCAGAAGGACCGCGAGGTCGGCATCAAGACAATCGAGGATGCCGAGCACGGCGCCGACCGCATCACGCACGAAACCGTGCAGCTGCTGCACACGACGTTCATCACGCCATTCGACCGTGACGAGATCCATCGGCTCATCTCGCGCATGGACGACGTCCTCGACCTCATCCAGGACACGGGTGAGTCGCTGGTGCTGTATGACATCCAGAACGTGACGCCGGAGGCGACTCAGCTGGCGGAGCTGGTGCTGCGCTGTGCGGAGCGCGTGCAATCGGCGGTCGGACTCATGGCGTCGATGGCAGACGCGCCCGAGATCCTCAAGATTTGCCAGGAGATCGACAAGCTCGAATCCGAGGCTGACAAGGTCATGCGAAGCGCGATCTCGCAGCTGTTCCGCTACGAGCAGGATGTCCGCCAGGTCATCAAGCTCAAGGCGGTCTACGAGGCACTGGAGTCGGCGACCGACAAGTGCCAGGACGTCGCGAACGTTATCGAAAGCGTCGTACTCGAAAACGCCTGACCGGCGTCGCCTGAAATGGATCTCGGCACAGCCTCGATGACGCTCGTCCTGCTGGTGCTGCTCGCACTCGCGTTCGACTTCATGAACGGTTTTCACGACGCCGCGAACTCGATCGCCACGGTCGTGTCGACCGGCGTGCTCAAACCGTGGCAGGCAGTGTTGTGGGCGGCGTTCTTCAACGTCGTCGCCATTTTCTTCTTCCATTTGAGCGTGGCCGCCACCGTCGGCAAAGGAATCATCGATCCCGCATTCGTCGATAACCAGGTGATCTTCGGCGCGCTGATCGGCGCGATCGCGTGGAACCTCATCACCTGGTACTACGGCATTCCCTCGAGTTCGTCGCATGCGCTCATCGGCGGCATGATCGGCGCCGCTCTCGCGAAGGCCGGCACCGCCCCATTGCTCGCGCCCGGCATCATCAAGACCGCCAGCTTCATTTTCGTCTCGCCGCTTCTCGGCATGCTGCTGGGATCGCTGCTGATGGTCGCCGTGTCCTGGATCTGCTTCCGGCAGACACCGCGACGCGTGGACAAATGGTTCCGCCGCCTCCAGCTCCTCTCGTCGGCGGCCTATTCCATGGGCCACGGCGGCAACGACGCGCAGAAGACGATGGGCATCATCTGGCTGCTGCTGATCGCAGGCGGCGTCACCACGAAGGACCACTTGCCGACGTGGGTCGTCGTGAGCTGCTTCATCGCCATCGGCGCCGGGACCATGTTCGGCGGCTGGCGCATCGTGAAGACCATGGGTCAGCGCATCACGAAGCTGAAACCCGTCGGCGGGTTTGCGGCCGAGACGGGTGGCGCGATCACTTTGTTCATGGCGACGTTCCTCGGCATTCCCGTCTCCACCACCCACACCATCACCGGCGCCATCATCGGCGTCGGCGCCGCGCAGCGCACGGCCGCCGTCCGCTGGGGCGTCGCCGGCAACATCGTCATCGCGTGGCTACTGACCATCCCGGCGTCAGCGGGCATCGCGGCGCTGGCCTGGTGGCTCGGCGGGTTGATCTTCTAGCGCGGGCCTGTCAGTGCCGGCCGGCGCCGCGCACCGGCATGAACGCATTGTTCACGATGCCGACCAGGCCGAGTGTCGCGGCCACGATCAGCACCCACATCGGCATCGACAGACCCATGAACGTCCAGTCGATCGTGCCGCACTCGCCTCCGCCGGTCATGACCTTCCGGACGACTTCGAGCAGCGGGAACATCTGCATCATCGCGTCGAGCGGCGCGCCGCATGCGGGCACGGAGCCCGGCGGCTGCGACTGGATCCACACGTGACGTCCGGCGACCCAGGCCGTCGCTCCGGCGGCCAGCAGGATGCAGGCGCCGTAGACGATCGCGCCGTGGTAGCGCACACGGTGGAGTGCCGCGATGAGGAACACCACGCCCAACGCGCCGATGCAGACGCGCTGGAACATGCACAACGGGCATGGGACGAAGCCCAGCACCTTTTCGGCGTAGATCGCGTAAGCCAGCATGCCCGCGCAGAGCAACGCACAAAGGAGATTGATCGTCTGTCGGCGGTCGAACATGGGCGGGGACTGTCCCCTTTTTCGAAGGTGCCCGCAACCCGACGCCGACGTCCACTGAAAAAGGAGACTGCCCCCTTTCTTTCTGCCACGGAAGACTATGGGGGCACTGCCCCCTCTTCAATCTTTAGCCGCCGGTGGCGCGGTCGCGCAGCTCTCGCTCGACGTCGTCAAGCTTGGTATGGCGGACATCCTTGCCGTGCACCATGTAGATCACGTACTCGCAGATGTTCTTCGCATGATCGCCGATGCGCTCGAGGGCGCGCACGATCCACATGACGTCGAGCGCGCGGCGGATGCTGCGCGGATCTTCCATCATGAACGTGATGCACTGGCGCTGGATGGACTCGTACTCCTCGTCGACCACGCGATCCTGGCGCGCGACGCGCAACGCGGCCTCGGCATCCATGCGCGCGAACGCGTCGAGCGCCTGGTGGACCATCTCGGACACGATGCGGCCGAGGTGCTTGATCTCGCGGTACTTGTCGGCAGGGCGCTCCATCGTCGCGAGACGCGAGGCGATGTAGCCGATCTTCTCGCCCTCGTCGCCGATGCGCTCGAGGTCGGTGATGGTCTTGATGATGGCGATGATGACGCGCAGGTCGCTGGCGGCCGGAGCACGCGTGGCGAGGATCTTCTGGCACTCCTCGTCGATCGACACCTCCATGCCGTTGACTTGGAAGTCGTCCCGCGCGACCGAGACGCCCAGGTTGCTGTCGCCCTCGATGAGCGCCGTCACGGCATTCGCGAGCTGCTGCTCGACCATGCCGCCCATGGTGAGTACCTTGGTGCGGACGCGCTCGAGGTCTTCGTTGAAACGGCGCGAAATGTGATGGGAGAGGTCGGCGGTTTCCATGGATCCTCAGAATACGCGTCCGGAACAGCGGCCGCAGAGTTTGTTAGCGCACGATGACGGTTTCATGACTGCCGCTCAAGCGCTCGCGGCGGCCGGGCGATACAGCACGCGGTCGGGTGGAAAATGGCAGGTGAACGTGCTGCCCCGGCCTTCGATGCTCTCGATCTGCAGGCGGCCGCCGTGGCGATGCAGCGCGTGCTTGACGATCGCGAGGCCGAGGCCCGAGCCGCCGGTCTCGCGGGAGCGGCCCGGGTCGACGCGGTAGAAGCGCTCGGTGAGGCGGGGAATGTGCTCCTCCGGGATGCCCGGGCCCGTGTCGCGCACCGAGTAATGCCCGCCATCGTCGTCGGTCCACCAGCGGATGAACACGCTGCCCTCGGCGGGTGTGTACTTCGCGGCGTTGTCGACGAGATTCGAGAAGGCCGATTGGACCATCGCCTCGTCGCCGATCAGGGCGTCGCCCGATTCGATGGCCACCTCGACCTGGCGCGGATGCGCGGTGCGCGCGAGCACGTCCTTGCGCAGCAGGGCCGCCATGCCGGCGACGTCGATCGGCAATCCGCGAATGGGGCCGTCGTTGGCCTCGAAGCGCGAGAGCTCCAGCAGGTCCTCGATGATGCGGGTCATGCGATCGGTCTGCCGGCGCATCTCGGCGATCGGCGCCATGAGCTCCCCGAGCCCGGGATCGGAGCTGAAGGTCTCGAGATAGCCGGCGACGACCGTGAGCGGAGAGCGCAGCTCGTGCGAGGCGTTCGCGACGAAGTCCTTGCGCATCTGCTCCAGCCGCACCTCGCGCGTGACGTCGCGCAACATCAGCAGACGCTGATCCTCGCCGTACGAGATGACCTGGAACGCGACGAAACGCTCGACGGGCGTGTCGAGGCGCACCACGACGGGCAGCGAGTACTGGCCGCCGTGGAGATAGCGCACGAAGTCGGGATTGCGCACGAGATTGTCGATGCGCAGGCCGAGATCGGCGCGCCGCGACAGATCGAGGAGCTCGGCCGCCTTCCGGTTGAACCAGACGATTTCGCCCTGCGGGTCGAGCATGACGACGCCGTCGGGCATCGCGGCGGTGGAGCGGCGCAGCTCGCGGAACAGGCGCGTGAGGCGCTCCTTGTGAAATCGCTTGCGCCGATGGAGCCTCACGACCTGCGCGACGACGTCGCCCCACAGGCCGGCCGCGTTCGGCGGATCGGCGACGCTGCGATGCTGCAGCCAGAAGCCGAGCTCGCGCAGCTGCCAGAGGTTCCAGGCGAGATACAGCGCGAACGCGCCGCTGACGCCGAGCCAGACATTGCCGGCGAACCAGCCGATCGCGGCGCCGATCGCGAGCGCCGCCAACACGCGCACCGTGACGTAGACGAACGCGGTGCCGCCGGAAGTCATCAGAGGGGACGGGCCGAGAAACGATAGCCCGATCCGCGCACGGTCTGGATGAGGCGGTCATAGCCGAACTCTTCCAGCGCCTTGCGCAGGCGGCGGATGTGCACGCCGATCGTGCGCTCCTCGACGTAGACGTTGCCGCCCCAGACGCGGTCGAGCAGTTGCTCGCGCGAGTACACGCGTTCGGGATGCGTCATGAAGAACGCGAGCATGCGGTACTCGGTGGGCCCGAGCGCCACGGTCCTGTCGCCCGAACTCACGCGCTGGCTGGACTGGTCGAGCACCAGACCCTCGATGTCGACGCGTTCCGTGCCTTCGGCCGGCATCGCGCGACGCAGCACCGCGTTGATGCGCGCGAGCAGCTCGCGCGGCGAGAACGGCTTGGTGATGTAGTCGTCGGCGCCGCCTTCGAGACCGGCGACCTTGTCGCCCTCCTCCGCGCGCGCCGTCAGCATGATGATCGGCAGTTCGCGCGTCTCGCGATCGCGCTTCAGCGCGCGCGTGAACTCCAGACCGCTGGTGTCGGGGAGCATCCAGTCCACCAGCAGGAGATCAGGCAGCTTGTTGGCCACCTCGGCGCGCCCGCTGCGTGCATCGGCGGCCTCGCGAACCTCGAAACCGGCACGGCGCAATCCGAACGCGATCATTTCGCGGATCGGGCGCTCGTCCTCAACGACCAGGATCTGTTTGGCTGACATGTGGGTTGACACGACATTCCAGGTGACGGTTTTGTGGCGTGCGCATTACAGCGACAGTCTATTTCAGTTTGATTACCCGGAGGCTTCAGCGACCCGATCCCTGACATAAACCGGCAACGCCTGCGCGGGATCGAGGATATGGCCAGCGGCCACGAGGGGAAGCGCGAGCGTGAGCACCTCGCCGGCGCGCGGCAGGAGGTCGGGCAGCAGCGTGGCGCCGCCGGCACGGCAGCGATCCGCCAGCGCCGGCGCGGCGCGCAGGCCCCGCCCGGCCGCGATCCAGGCGCGGGAGCCGTGGTGTGCGGGCAACGCCACGGCCTCCGCGGCCGTCACATGCTCCTCGGCCACGAAACCGGCGTCCGCGTCGAACTGCGCCCAGTACACCTCGCGCATGCGCGCATCGTTGACGACCAGCACGGTGCCGGCTCCGGCACTCAGGTCGCTGGCTCGCCGGGCGACGGCGGCGAGGTCCGAGACCGGGACCACCCCGAGCCCCGCGCCGAACGCCAGGCCCTGCGCGACGCTCGCCGCGAGTCGAACGCCGGTGAAGCCCCCGGGACCGCGCCCGAAGGCGATGGCGTCCAACGCCGCCAGAGCGACGCCGCCCTCGGCGAGCACGGCGTGGATCATGGGCAGCAGCTGCTCGGCATGGCCGCGTTCGAGCTCGACGTAGCGATCGATGCGGTGGTCGCCGAGTGCGAGCGACACCGACAACGCTTCGGTGGCGGTATCGAGCGCAAGCACCCTCATGGCGAATCCACGAACGGCTCGCGCACCATCCCGGCGGGAAGCGCCTCGGTACCGGCGACGCGGCGCAGGAATTTTTCGGCGTCCGCGGTCACGCGGGTGACCGGCATCGGCGGCAGGCTCGCGCGCAGGACGCGTCCGTACGGCTTGTCCACGAGCCGCGGATCGCAGATGACGACCACTCCGCGATCCGTCTCGCTGCGGATGAGCCGCCCGACTCCCTGCTTCAGCGCGAGCGCCGCCTCGGGCAGTTGATACTCGCGGAAGGGGTTGCCGCCCTTCGCCTTGAGATGGTCGATGCGCGCCTTCGTGAGCGCGTCGTCCGGCGAAGCGAACGGCAGCTTCTCGATGATCACGAGTCGCAGTGCGTCGCCGCGCACGTCGACTCCCTCCCAGAAACTGGCGGTGCCGAGCAGCACGGCGTTGCCGGATTCGCGAAAGCGCCGCAACAGCTGCTCGCGCGGCGACTCGCCTTGAACGAGCAGTGGATAGTCGCCGATCTCGGCCCAGCGCGAACGGAAGAGATCCGCCGCGCGCTGCAGCGCGCGATGGCTCGTGAACAGCACGAACGCACCACCGGCGGACGCTTCGATCAACGGCACCGCGACATCGACCACTGCGCCGGTATGCGCCGGGGCGGCAGGGTCCGGCAGGCCCGCCGGCAGATAGAGCAGCGACTGCGATTCGAAATCGAACGGGCTCGGGATGGCCAGCGTCTCGGCCTCGTCGAGCCCCAGGCGCGCCGTGAAGTGCGAGAAATCCTCGCCGACCGACAGCGTCGCCGACGTGAATATCCACGCCGCGCGCGCCCCGGCGGTGAGCGCGGCGAAACGCGGGGCGACGTCGAACGGCAGCAGGCTCAAGGAGAATCCGCGCGGCGTGATCTCGACGCTGCGCGCGCCGTCGTCGTCGCCCGCCTGGGTGATGGCCGCGAGGTGGGCGGCCAGCTCGCCCGCGCGCGCCGCGCACTGCACGATCCCCGGTTCGCGGTGTTCGACGAGCACGGCGTTGAGCGCCCGGAGTGCGCGCTCCACATCGCTGGCCGCGTCCGCGAGCGGAGTATCCGCCGCGTGCCAACGCGGCCGAGGCGTTCCGCGTATCTCCTGCGCGAGCTGGGCCAGCGCCTTCTCGACGTCGCCGAGCTCCGCCGAGTGCGCCGCGGCGCCCCCTCCCGCCACCTCGATGCGCGTGTCGCGCAACAGGTTTTCCACCTGCCGGCTGCCGAAGCGCGTGCCGAAGAACTGCGTCGCGAGGTCGGGGATCTGGTGGGCTTCGTCGAGGATCACCGCGTCGGCGGCGCCGAGCAGGTCGCCGAAGCCGTCTTCCTTGAGCGCCAGGTCCGCGAGCAGCAGGTGATGGTTCACGATGACGAGGTCGGCCTCGATGGCTTTCCGGCGCGCGCCGATGACGTGACAACGGCCTGCCTCCGGGCAACGCGCACCTAAGCAGTTGTCCCGCGTCGACGTGACCTGCGGCCAGAGCGGGTGGGCGTCGCCGAGATCCGGGACCTCGGCGAGGTCGCCGGACTTCGTGATGCCCGCCCAACGCTCGATGCGCGCGAGCATGCGGTCGCGCGTGCCCAGCAGGGTCTTCTGGGCGCCGAGCTGCTTCAGGCGATAGCCGCAGAGATAGTTAGAGCGCCCCTTGAGCAGCGCCACGCGCGCCGGCACGCCGATGGCGCCGGCGACGAGCGGCAGGTCCTTGTTGAAGAGCTGGTCCTGCAGCGCGCGCGTGCCCGTGGAGATGATCACGCGCCGTCCCGACAGCAGTGCGGGCACCAGGTAGGCGAAGGTCTTGCCGGTGCCGGTGCCGGCCTCGACGACGAGCGGCGCGCGATTCTCGAGCGCGAGCGCGACCCGTTGCGCCATCGCGAGCTGCGAACGGCGCGGCGAGAAGCCGGCGAGCGTGCGGCGGAGCGGACCTTGCGGCCCGAAGATGGATTCGAGATCGAACAAGCGCCCGACGCTAGCGCGACGGACGCAGGCTGTCGAGGCTCAAATCCTTGAAAGTATCCTGGTCCGCCTTGATGCGGATCTTGAGGTACGGGCCCTGCGCCGTATGGCGGCTCTGCGAGAAATCGTCGTCGCGGAAGCCCGAAAAGTTGTAGCCGACCGAGATCCACACGTTCTTCGCGAGCGTGGTGCCGATGTCGACTCCCGTCGAGTAGTCCATCACGTCGGATTCCCAGGAATGCAGCGCGGCAGCGTGCACGCCGAGGTCGATGCGGCGCGTGAACTGGCGGCGCAGGTCGGCGCCCACGATGTCGGAGAGACCGGCGTAGCGGTCGCCTTCGAACGTGCTCTGCACGTAGCGCGCGCCGTACTGCAGGCCGAGCTGCAGCTTCGGATCGAGCTGCCAGTTCGCGTGCAGGTTGTTCACGACGCGCGACGACTGCATGGCGCCGAACGCGCCGTCCTGGTCGTCGTGCTTGAGCTCGAAGCGGTCGAAGACGATCCACTTCGACGAATCCGGGCGGAACGCCCAGGCGAAACGGCCGACGGCCTGCGTGTCGGCGGACTGCGCCGACTCGGAGTCGAACGCCTGCAGCGACACCGACATCGCATGGCCTTCGACCGGTTCGCGGTACCAGCCCGTCGTCGAGCTCCAGCGCTCCTCGCTGTCGGAGTTGCGATGCTCGAGCCGGCTCGTGAACTGCCAGAGTTCCCTGCGGTACGAGGCGCCGACGAACGCCGCGAAGAAGTCTTCGGTCAGGCTGCCCGACGCGAGCGGCGCGTTCGGATTGAGCGGCTCGAGCGCGGGGCCGCGCAGCGTGTTGGTCTGGTCGACGCCGACGTCGAACGACCACTTTTCCTTGTAAGTGAAGCCCTGCGTGAGACCGAAGTTCGCGAAGGTGCGCGGCCCGTACTCGGTGGCCTGCGTGTTGAAGCTCGAGTTCACCTGCGTGCGCTCCCACGGACGCGTGCGCATGCCGATGCGCGTGACGTCGCTTGCGAGCTGGTCGCCATCGGCATGCTCGTACTCGGCATAGATCGTGGTGTCGCCGGAGATGCGGTAGTCGATGCCGAGGAGGCTGCGGGCCGGGTAGTCGACACTCGCGTCTTTGCCGCCCAACGACGCGTCGGCCTCGCCGCGCAGCGTCATGAGGCCGTCCCAGAGGTCCACGCTGCCCGTGAGGAACGCCTGGTCGGACACGCGCTCGTCGCCGGCCGCATGTTCATCCGCGACGTGACGGACCCCGGCGCCAACGCCGTACCCCTCTTCCTGCAGGTTGACGTCGACGCTCGCGAGCAGGCGCGTGGCGTCGCTCGCGAGCACGCGCTGGTGCTGCACTTCGCCGTCGAGCGCCCACTGATCGGTGAGCTTGTAGCGGGCGTCCGCGCCGATGCTGCGCGTGCCGGTGTCGGCCGTGAGCTGCTGGCCGACGCCGAAGCCGTTCTCGACTTCCCGCGCCCAGGCGCGGGCCTCGATTTTCTGCGAGACGTGCTTGCCTTCGACGAGCCACGCGGTCGACGAATCGGCGCGCAGCGGGTCGTCCGACTGCGACTGCGCGATCTCGGCGTGCACTTTCGTCGCATCGCTCACGCGCCAGGTGACGTCGCCGCCGAAGACCTGCGTGTCGCCCGCCTGCGCACCCTCGTACACGGCGCTTGCGGCGATCTCGAGTTTCTCGCCGCCGAACTTCGTCGCAACGCGCAGACCGGCGGCCGTTTCGTCCTCGCCACCCGTACGCACTTCGTAGTCCGCCACGATGAACACGGGGTTGAGTTCGCGATCGCGGCTCTGCACGGGTTCCTTGAAGAAGATCGTGCCGCGTTCGTAGTCGAGGTCGTAGTCGATGAAGCGCGACAGCTCGCGCTTGTCCACGACGCGCGTGAGCTCGAAGCGGTCGCGCACCTCGATGCGCAGCTTGTCCGAGCCGATCACGATCGGCGAGCGGGACAGGCGGTACAGGCCCGACGTGCCGTCGCCGCGCAGCTCGTCCTGCACCAGACCCGTGTCCGTGCGGGCCGCGAAGCCCGACACCGCTATGCGGTCGCCCGCGAAGTCGCTGCGCAGGCCCGAGAGGCTGCGGTTGTACTTCGTGAGCTCCGTGACGGTGAAACCCGTATCGAAATCGCCGAACAGCGCGACGAACTGGCGGCGCTCGATCTTGAGATAGAGCTTGCCCTGCGAGGCGGCCTCGAAGCGCTGCTCCGTGCCATCGCCGTAGAGAAGATAGTAGCGATCCGGCTCGATGGTGCCTTTCAGGCGGTCGCGCGCATCCTGCTTTTCGCGCGCCGAGTCGTACGCCATCGTCAGCAGGAAGTCGCCCTTGATGCGGCCCTTCGCGAAAAACGCGATGCGGCCATCCTGTTCGAAGCCTTCCTCACGGTCGGCCGCCGACGCCGTTTCCATGTTGCCCGAGATCTCGTTGTACGCGGCCGTGCCCTCCGCGATGCCGACCAGGATCCAGTCGCGCGCGGCGGGCTCGAGCCACACCTTGACCTCGTCGCTCTGCCGGTCGTTGAAGCGGATGCGGACGATCGCGTAGCCGGCCGTCGTCGTCGGCTCGAGCTCGATGAGCGCCATGCCGCCGTTCTGCACGTCGGCCTGCGGAGTGCGCGGGCCGGTCGCGAGCACCTGGTTGTCGTCGAGCTGCTCGACTTCCCACCACGACCGGTACGGCGAATCCACCGAGTACTCGACGGCCGTGCCCGCGCGCGCCGCTTTGCCGGACGGGTCGAACATGCGCAGGGCGATCACCGGGCGCGTGCGGCCGTCGGCGACGAGCCGCGACGCCGCCTTGTCGACTTCGGCCCGCACCGCGCCGCCGCCGTAGTGCACCGTGCGCGAAGCCTGCCACACCGATGCGCCATCCTTCGACAGGACGCGCGCGGTGAAGACGTTGTCGCCGTCGACGAGGCGCACGCCGCGCCAGCGGCTCAGCGCAACCGAACTCGCGGCGTTGCTCTCCACGCCGTCGTAGGCGAGCGCGTCGACCGGCGCGCCGTTGATGGTGAGCTCGACCGTCTGGCCGGGCTCGTGCTGGATCGCGACCTTCGTCGCCGCGATCGGGGGAGTCGCATCCGGCTCCGGCATCAGCCACTGGATGCCCGGCGCGAGCTCCTCGACGTCGAGCCGCGCGGCCGCTACGGGGGCCTCGGGTTTCGCGTTCTTGCGCACCGTGCGCGCCAGGCTGGTGGCCGGACCGCGCAGCACGACGCCGCGCGTATCGACTTTCGGCGCAGCCCCCCCGGCGTTCACGAGCTCGAGCGGCGCGTTGGCCTCGAACCGCGAGCCCTCGATCACGATGTCGACCCGGCGGTTGGCCGCGAGACTCGCCGCATCCCTGGCGGGGCTGAGCGGCTCGTCGGACCCGCGGCCGACGACCGTCACGCGCGACTTCGGCACGTCGAGCGAAACGGCGAGGTAGTCGGCGACGGCCTGCGCGCGCGCCTGCGACAGCTCGTAGTTGTCGGCGAAGACCTTGCGATTGCGGGCCGAGATCGGCTGCGAATCGGCGTGACCGATGGCACGGATCGTGATGTCGCGCGCGCCGCGCCAGCTCGTGATGAGCGCGTGGAGGGCGTTCTCGTCGGCCGGCTGCAGCTCGGTCTTGAGCACGTCGAAGCGCGGCGCGAACGAGAACTGCGAGCGGCCGAAGCGCGCGGCGCCGCGCGAAATCTGCGCCTCGACCGGCTGAGTGCGCAGTCCGGACTTCGCGGGCGAGTCGAAGGTCGCGAGTGCGCGCACCGTCATCGCGCCGCCCGCCTCGGCCGTCGAACGCGTTTCGAAGCGGAACGTACGCACCGCACCGGCCGGCAGTTCGCCGAGACGCGCGACCACCACGCCATCCGCGGCACTGACGATCGAGTCGCCGACGCCTGCGACCTGGTCCTTGGAGTCCGTGGCCTTCGCGCCGTCGATCGTCGCGCTGCCCGGCTGGTACTCGAAGCCCTCTGGCAGCATCACCATCGCGCGCGTGTTGCCGGCAGAGACCCCGTTCACACGCACCACCGCTTCGTGCGCGGCCAGGCCTTCGCCGTCCGGATCCGGCAGCAGCGACGACCTCAACTCGAATTCGACGCCGCCCACCGGCGCCGCCTTCTGGCGCAACACGAAGTCCGAGCGCCACAGCGTGCCGCCGCGCAGCTCCGCGAACTGCGAGTAGTCGCGACCCGCGTGACCCATGCGATCGCAGGGCGAGAGTTCGAGGTACTCGGGCAGCGTGAACTTGTCGAGCTGCACCGTGTGCGTGCCCGGGTCGAGGCCCTCGAAGTGGAAGCGGCCGTTCTCGTCCGTGATGCCGTAGCGGCCGTCTTCGAGGTACACGCGTACGTTCTGTACGCCCGGGCTGGCGCGGCCATCGTTGTCGCAGGTGCCTTCGTACACGCGCCCGACGATGAAGCCCTTCTGCGAGAACAGCTCCTCGCTCATGCGCACCAGCGCGCGCGCCTGGTTGGACGCGACATTGCCGGGCGCGAAGGCCTGCGCGGTGTTCACCGCGTCCTTCATGCCGCGCATCGCGATGGTGTACTCGACGACGTAACGCAGCTCGATCGACGCGCCCGCGGCGATGCTCGCATGGACGTACGTGAAGCTCGCGCCGTCGGCCGCGAGCACCGGGTCCGCGATCCGCGCGCCGTTGAGGCGCAGCGAACCCGCGCGGAAGCGCGCGCCCGCGGGCAGACGGTCGACGACGCGGACATTCGAGAAAGCGCCGGTTTCGCTGTTGTTGCGCAGCGTGATCGTGTACTGCACGAAATCGCCCGTGGTCGCGATCTGCTGGCCCGCGCTCTTGCGCAGCACCAGCGAATCGCCGCTCGGATCGAGCGGGATGTCGACGGCGACGGCCGGCGCGAGCGTCACGACGAAGTCGCGGCCAAATGATCCGTCCTGCAGGCGGAACGGCGCGTTCTGCAGCGTCTGCAGATCCGCGATCGTGCGCTGCGAGGGGAACTGGAAGTTGCCGGGCGGAAGCACCTCGAGGCGATACGTACCCGGCGCGACCAGCGGGAAGCGGAAGACGCCCGCCGGGAGGGAATACTGGGTGCCACCCTGGTCCGTGACCTGCTGGCCCGTGACCATTTCGCTCGGGTAGCGGCTGACGCCGTCGTCACCAAAGACGTTGGCGGGCAATCCGGTCGTCGCGTCGACGAGGCGCACGCGTGCTCCGTCGATCGGTTGACCGGTCTGCGAATCGAAGACGAGGCCGAAGGGATCCACCAGCGCGTCGGTCTGCGCCGCATCGGTGTCATCGGTCGGATCGACGTAGCGGGCCTCGAGCGAGGCATTGCGTTCGACCTGCAGCACGCAGTCGCTCGACGCAGTGTTCGTCGCCGTCGGGATATACCCGACGAACACGCCGGTGTCGGGGCCCGTCTCGGAGAGACGGAGGATCTCGGAGTCGCCGGTCGAGGGGACCGTCACGCGCACATCCACCGTCTCGACGACGGTGGCGTCGCGATTGCGGTCGAGATCGACCACGCGCAAGAAAATCGGATCGCCGGCATGCGCGACCGACGTGTCCTGCAGCGGGATCGGGGAGAGCGGATCGAGCGTCCCCGCGCCCTGCGGCGCCGGGGCGCCGAGATTCACGAAAGCATTGCCGGCACGACACTGCGTCGGGCCGGCCGTGTAGGCGCTCTGACTGCCGCCCTGGTAGCGCGCGAACTGGATCGTCGCGCGCGACGGCGCCGGCTGCACGGCCAGCTGCACCTCGTTCGAAAGCACCGTCGTCGGCGTGCCGCCGGGCAGCGTGACTTCCACGCTGCCGACGTTGCGAACGATGGTTCCGGGCGCCGTGACCTGCGCCACGGATTGCGGCGCGACAGTGAGACCCGCAGCAAATAACAGCGAAACCCTGAGCCACGAATTTAGCCGGGTCCATAACGCGCCGAAGGCGGGGTAGCTAGTCGCTACCCCGCCCTCTGCGTGAGAGTACCCGTTGTTGCGGGCGTGGGACTTGGGTCGTCCCTTCGGGCTCCAGGCCCGCTTGCCCGCATCAGTGAACATCATGGCTGTGACCCGGTCACCGTCGACGATTAAAGGATCGTCACGCGGAAGCGCACGGTCACCCGCGTCGCCGCACCGCCCGTCGCCACCGAGGCCACGGCCGGCGCACCCACCGTCAACGTCCCGTTGGCGGAGGTCCGGAAGCAGCCGTCGGCATTCGTGTCCGCGCCGCCGGCTTCGGCGACGCAGAACGTCGGCGCGCCGGCGCCCACCGTGATACTGACGTCCGACGCGTTGCCGTTGTACTGGCCCGCGAGGAATGTCGTATTGGCGGGAACCGCGTCCGTGATCGATACGACCGACGCGTTCGCGCCGCCCGTATTGGTCAGCGCGATGGCGTATTCCATCACCGCGCCCGGAATTGCCTTCGGATTGGTCGTGTTGTTGAACGGATCGCTGAACACGCTGCTGGTCTTCTGCACCGACAGCGCGGCCGTCGAGACGACGTACGTGCCCTGCGCAGTTTCGCGCGCATCGCGGCCCGCATCGGCGAACACGACATCGACCGTACCGGCCGTGTCGGCACCGGCGGTCTGCGTCACGGCGACGGCGGCACCCGCGTTGGCGGCGCCGGCCACGACCGTGATCGCCGTCAGCGTGACGTTCGACAAGTCGCCGTTGGCGAGGCCCGCCGGCGTATCGGCGACGATGTAGACCCAGCGGCAGGTGTCTTCGAGCAGGCTCTGCACGAAGTCCGCAGTGTCCGTCGCCGACGCATAGCCCGCGGCCGGAGGCGTCGTCGAGTTCAGCGCGCAGCTCGTGTCGGCGGACACGCGCACGCGGAAGTTCGTCATGTCGAAGTCGTCGCCCGTCAGGTTTGCCGTCGTGAACGTGTAACCCTGGGTGGCGTTACCGATGTTCTCGAGGCGATACACGACGGTCTGGTTGGTCTGACCGGACGCGACCGGCGTCTGCGCGAGACCGACACGGGTCAACGTGAGGTTGACCTTGTTGTCGACCACAAACTGTGTCGGCGATCCGGCACCCGCCGTGTTGCCGGTCGGTGACGAGCCGATCGCGGCTTGCGCCACGCCCGACACGCTGTAGTTGACCGTCGCGGTGTTGTTGATCTGAACGCCCGAGTCGGTGCCGGCAGCCAGCGCCATCTGCGAACTACAGATCGACCCCACTGCAACGCAAGCGAGACCGACCCGCTTGAGTTGTCTATGGAACGATTGCATGGGTACTCCTGATTACTCTCTCAAACAAAAACCTAGTTCAGAACCGCGCGGAAGCTCGCGTTGACCGTGGCTCCCGGCTGCAGCGAATTCGCGAACGTCCAGCGGATCGCCTTGTAGTCGGCGGCGGTGGCGCCGCGCTGCGCGCCGTTCTCGGTCACCGTGAGCTGCGCGGCGGGCGCGAACGCCTTGCCATCGAGCGAATAGGTGATCTGCGAGCCCGGGCCGGTCGCCGAATCGGCCACGTACGTCATGTGCGTGGGCACGGGGTTGTTGATCGTCACCTGGTCCGACGGCTTCTGGCAGACGTTGGTCGCGGTGACCGTCCAGATGACGACGGTGCCCGGGACGACCTTGTCGGCCTGCACGAGCTTCACGGACTTCTTGCCCGCGGCGTCGGTCGTTTCCTCCTCGACCTGCGCGCTGGACTTGAGCGAGATGCACGCCGACGCCTGGGCGAACGCCTGCGAGCTCACGCTGCAGGCGATCAGGGCGGCGACAATGTAGATGTTCTTCCCCGGGTTCATGCTGTACTCCTTCACGTCTAACTTCCTGTCTGTCATTTCCTGGTCAGTTGATGGTCACGGCGAACTGGATCGTCTGCGATCCACCCGCCTGGCTGATGTCTCCGAGCGCCACGCGCACCCGCGCGGTCGGCGCCGCCTCGTACGCGCCCGCATCCGCGTCCGCGCCGTCGGTGAGGACGGCGGTGTTGAGGCGCAGCGAGCCCGGCACGAACGTGGTGTTGGCCGGGATGTTGTCGGTGAACAGCGCGGCCGTGGCGGTGCCCGTGCCCGTCGCGTTGACGACGATCGTGTAGTTGATGGTCGCGCCCGGCACCGGTCGCGTGCCGCCCCAGCGGTCCGCGACGACCTGCGTCTTGTTCGCGACGATGCTGATGGCCTCGACGCGATAGGTGCCCGTCTCCGTGGAGCTCGCGGTGGTGAGACCGACGACCGCGTCCGTTCCGCCGGCGCCCTGGCCCGCGAACGTCGTGCCCGCCACGCCCGTGCCCGTACGCGACTCGGCATTGAGGCTCGAGCGGCCGGTGTCCGTGTCGACGACGGCGAGCGGAATGTCGTTGCGCACGAAGACGGTGACAAATTCGTCGGCGTTCAGCACCGGGTCGTTGGTGCCGGCCGTGTACGGCGCATCGCTCGCATCGAAAGTGCCGTTGTTGTTCGAGTCGAGGTAGATGGCCGGAGAGGCAGCGACCGGGTCGAACTGGTCGCCCGCGATCGCGTTGTTCATCACGAGGTGGAAGGTCTCGGGGCCGTTACCCGTGTTCGTCACCCGGTAACGCAGCAGCTGCGCGACCGCGCCGGGCGAGACGGAGACCGTCGGGGTCTGCACCGTGACGACGACATCGAGGATCTCGGCAACGGTCACGCTGACCGTGTTCGAGCTGACGCTCGACGTGACCGTGCCGACGTTGTAGCTCACCTCGGCGGTGTTGTTGATCGCGGTGCCGGCCGGAACGCCGATCGCATGCGCGGGGCCGGCGGCGACGCCGACCAGGAGCGCCGCCGCGCCGAACAGAGAACTACGTGAACGCACTGAAAAACTCCTCTCGATTCCTAGGCTTCGCGCACCAGATTCCCGCGACCGATTGCGGGCTCGAGCGTCAAACGCCCGACTTCTGGCCGTTCGGGGCCTCGCTGCGATGCATAATAGGAATCGAGGGGTCGGGACCACGTGATTGGGGTCACGTGGACCCTGTCGCCACTGGGAAACGGATCACATATAACGAGCGCAGCCCCCGCGGAGACCGCCGATGGCAGCCAAACGACCGCGCCAAGCCCTGGAAAATGTGACGGAGATCAAACCCGGCGAAATAGAGGCCGCGAACGAGAATTCGCCTCAAGATGGCTTCGCGCCGGCCGATAAGGGTGCACAACCCGAACTCGAGCACGCCGCCGCGACGGACGCGGCCGAGCAGATACTCGGCGCCAACCCGCTGCTCGGCATCGACCGCGAAGAGTTGTTAGCCGCGGGCAGACGTCTGCTCCGTCTCATGACGCTCAACCCGCAGGTACTCATCGAGGAGAATCTCGCCTTCGGCCGAGAGCTCCTCGCCGTGGCGATGGGCCAGTCGAAGATCGCGGCCGATCCCAGGGACCGCCGTTTCTCGCATGTCGTCTGGCAGAAGAGCGGCTACTACAAGCGGCTCATGCAGCGCTTCGTCGCGTGGCGCGACATGCTGAATCGCGTGCTCGATCGCGCGGACACCACGACGGAGGACCGCGAACGCGCGCGCTTCATCCTGCAACTCTTCACGGAAACCTTCGCGCCGACGAATTCGCTGCTCGGAAATCCCGGCGCCCTGCAGCGGATCAGCGAGACCCGCGGCAAGAGCATCCTCTGGGGCCTGCAGAATTTCATCGACGACCTCACGAACAACTTCGGCATGCCGCGCCAGGTCGACGAGCGCAAGTTCCAGGTCGGCAAGAATCTCGCGACGACGCCGGGCGCCGTCGTGTTTCGCGGCGAAACCTTCGAGCTCATCCAGTACACGCCGCAGACGGAGCGCGTGCACCTGCGGCCGCTGGTCATCGTGCCGCCGCAGATCAACAAGTTCTACGCGACAGACCTCTCGCCCGGCCGCAGCTTTGCCGAATACTCGGTCCAGCACGGGATCCAGACTTTCTGCATCAGCTGGCGAAACCCGACCGCCGCGCAGCGCGACTGGAACCTCGAGACATACCTCACGGCCTGCAAGCAGGCGATCGCGACTGCCCGCGAGATCACGGGCGCCGACAAGGTGAACACGATGGCCGCGTGCGCCGGCGGATTCACGCTCGCCACCCTGCTCGGCCACCTCGCTGCGCAGCGCGACAGCTCGGTGGCTTCGGCGACGCTGCTCGTGACGGTGCTGGACACCGCCGCGCCGACGCTGCTCGGCCAGTTCGCGTCGCGCAGCGGCGTCAATGCGACCATCGAGAAGTCGCGGCGCATGGGCGTGCTCGAGGGCAGCGAGATGGCGCGGGTGTTCGCCTGGTTGCGGCCCAATGACCTCGTGTGGCTGTTTGTCGCCAACAACTGGGTCATGGGCAACCGTCCGCCCGCGTTCGACATCCTGTACTGGAACTCGGACACGACGCGCCTGCCCGCGGAGTTCCACGCGGACCTGTTGCGCATGTTCATGGAGAATCCCCTGAAGTCGCCCGGCCGGATCAGCCCGCTCGGCACGCCGATCGACATGTCGCAGGTCGACGTGCCTGCGTACGTCGTCGCGGGCATCACGGATCACATCACGCCCTGGCAGGCCTGCTATCAGTCGCGGAACATCCTCAAGGGCAAACTCGATTTCGTTCTCTCCTCGAGTGGCCATATCCAGAGCATCGTGAATCCGCCGACGAATCCGAAGGCGAAGTACTTCCTCAATCCGGCGTCGCCCGACGACCCCGAGACCTGGCTGGCCAGCGCCACCGAACACGCGGGCAGCTGGTGGGAGCACTGGAGCCGCTGGTATGCGCAGCACGGGGGCGGGGAAGTGCCCGCCCCGAAGTCGCTCGGTAGCGCGCAGAATCCCGCGGGCGATGCCGCGCCAGGCCGTTACGTCCACCAGCGATGAGCAAACCGAGCGTCGAATTCATCGAGGTCGAAGGCGTCAACCTGCGCGTCGCCACCCAACACGGGCGCGACGGCCTGCCCCTGCTCATGTTCAATGGCATCGGCGCGAATCTCGAGCTCTGCTTCCCGTTCATGGAGGCGATGCCCGACAAGGAGATCGTGATCTTCGACGTGCCCGGGGTCGGCAAGTCGGAGATGAGCTGGAAGCCGCGCCGATTTTCCGGTCTCGCGCGGCTCGCGAACAAACTACTCGACCGCCTGGGTTACCAGCAGGTCGACGTCATCGGGGTCTCGTGGGGCGGCGCGCTCGCGCAGCAGTTCGCGCGCCAGTATCCGAAACGCTGCCGACGGCTCGTGCTCGCGGCCACGTCGCCGGGAGCGGTCATGGTTCCGGGCCGGCCCTCGGCACTGTCAAAAATGCTCACGCCCCGTCGCTACCTGCAGCCGAACTACATGCAGAAGGCCGCCGCGGACATCTACGGCGGCGAGGCCCGCCGGAATCCGAAGCTCATGTCCGCGCACACCGCGCGGATCATCCCGCCGCAGTTCATGGGGTATGTCTACCAGTTGCTGGCGGGCATGGGCTGGACCAGCATCCACTGGCTGCACCGCATCCGGCAGCCCACGCTGATCATGGCGGGGTCGGACGACCCGCTGGTGCCGCCGGTCAACGCCCGGATCATCTCCCTGCTGATCCCTAACAACCGCCTGCACATCGTGGCCGGGGGCGGCCACCTGTTCATGCTCCACTCCATAGATAAGGTGGTGCCCGAGATCCAGGCCTTCCTCAAGACCGAGGCGCCGCTGGCGGCGTGAAGCCCGGGCCTTGACATCGCACTGCACCAATGTATGATGCGACGCATCATTGCTGCGTCGCAGCACAGGAGATGTCATGAATTTTCCGGAAAAAGTGTTCGAAGCCACGGCTGACCTTCGCATCCGCGCCCTGTCGCTCGCCAACGCGGCCCTGACGCAGGCCCGCGCGCGCGCCGATGTGGCGGCGAAGCGCGTTGCCAACCTCAAGGCCCCGCTCGCAACCCTGTCGACGGCCGGCAAGGAATTGAACAAGGTGGCGCGCCAGCACGCGGTGCGCTTCGTGAAACAGAACTCCACGCTTGCGCTCGCCGCTGGCAAGGACGTCTCGGCGCTGGCGCGCACGACGTATGCCACGCTTGCGACCCGTGCGGCAAAGGCCCCGGTGAAGGCCCGCGCCAAGACGAGCTCGCGCAAGTCGCCGGCCCGCAAGCGCTCGACCATGAAGACCGCGAAAGCGGCCTGACCCTCCCCCTCGCGAGCCACTCAGGCCCGCGTTCCGGTGCGCCCCGCCAGTCGGGGCGCGCTTTTTTGTTTCATCTGAAACCAATTTTCTCCTGCGGTTTCACAATCCTGCAGGCGACGGCGCCATTTCGACCGTCATCGGCCGATTGGCCGCTATACTTCGTTGTCTCGCCCTGGACAGGCGGACAATCGAAGGACTTTAAATGGCCACTGCGCCCCAATTCGCGACTCTTTCCGCTCTCTCGCCTGCCGTTGCCGACTGGGTTGAATCCGTCCGGCAGCTGACGACCCCCGACCAGGTGCACTGGTGCGACGGGACGGCCGCGGAACTCGCGAAGCTCAAGCAGGGTCTCGAAAAAACGGGCGAACTCAAGCAGCTGAACCAGGCCACCTTCCCGGGTTGCCACATCGCCTACTCGCACCCGTCGGACGTCGCCCGCGTGGAGCACCTGACGTTCATCTGCACGCGGGACCAGCAGGACGCAGGTCCGAACAACAACTGGATGAGCCCCGCCGAAGCGCATTCCAAGATGGACGCGCTGTTCAAGGGGTGCATGAAGGGCCGCACGCTGTACGTCGTTCCGTACTGCATGGGCCCCATCGACTCTCCCTACTCGCGCTGCGGCGTCGAGATCACCGACAGCGCCTACGTCGTCCTCAACATGGCGATCA
>CADEED010000071.1 GCA_902826225.1 uncultured Pseudomonadota bacterium
TAGATAGAGCCATGGAGGGGTCCCCGACGAGAACGTTACTGAGGACGTTCTTATGGACTTCGGCGACCCCTAATCCGTCGAAACGACTGTCACCTTCACCGAATTGCCCGACCGCGCTGACCATATTGCGCTCGCCACTCGGGCGAAGCCGGCAAGGGCTTCCGGCCGAGTGTGATGCCCGTCGCAGTTTGAACGAGGATGACGTCATGAATCGGTGGACCCGGATCGCATCGGGCGCGGCGCTCGCGCTCGCTTCGTCGGCCGCTCTCGCGGGGAGCAATCGGCTGCTCGCGACCGGCGGCGTCATGCAGGTCGAAGGCAGTGCCGGCGGCGGCGCAGTGCCCTGGGCGCTCATCGCGGGGCTCGGCACGGACGAGCAGGTCGGCGGCAGTGCGTTCTGCACACGCGCGCGCGTGCAGAAGTTTCAGCTGGATTCGTGCGGTGTCGCGGTCGGCCTGTTCGACCGTATCGAGATTTCCTACGCCCGCCAGGATTTCGATCTCGACGAGATCATTCCGGGCGAATCGATCGGCGTCGACGTGATCGGGGCGAAGGTGCGCGTGCTCGGCGACGCCGTGTACGACCAGGATCGCTGGTTCCCGCAAGTGTCACTGGGCGCGCAATACAAGAAGAACCAGGATTTCGGCTTCGTGCCCGCGTTGCTCGGCGCCGCGGAAGATGCCGACGTGGATCTCTACGTCGCGGCGACGAAGGTGTATCTCGCCGGTCCGTTCTCGCGCACCTGGCTCGTGAACGGCACGCTGCGCGCGACGCGCGGCAACCAGTTCGGCATCCTCGGCTTCGGCGGAGACCGGAAGGACAGCCGCAGCCTGAATCTCGAATTATCCACCGCAATGTTCGTGACGGACACCGTCGTCGTCGGCGCGGAGTTCAGGCAGAAGCCCGACAACCTGGGATCGTTCGCGGAGCAGGACGCCTGGGACGCGTTCGCGGCGTACTTTCCGAGCAAGCATTTCTCCGTCACGGCCGCCTACGTGGATCTCGGCCGCATCGCGATGATGCCGGGGCAGCACGGCTGGTACCTGTCGCTGCAGGGAAGTCTCTAACTATCGACGGCCCCCTGGAGGGGGCCTGCGCAAACCGAACCGGGTGTCCGCGCCATCGTCGGCAACAATCTCGCATGTGCGCTGTTGCTCACCGACGAAAAGCCGCCACCGGGAAGAGGGGCTCGTTCTCGCGGCGGAGGCGTCCGGCATCGCACCGTGGGAGAGAAACATCGCCGGCACGCGGGCATGCCTCCCGGCGGCTTCGGCCGACGGAGACGAATCGCGGCCTTCCGAAGCTCGCGCACTGATCGAGGCTCACGGACGCCGGGGCATCACGAAGAAGCAACGCGCATGGATTCACTTGACCTTCGGCCTGATCGCGGCCGCGGAGCGGGATTTCGCCGCGGCGCGTGCTTTCGGCGAGAAGGCGCGCTCACTCGGAATCGGCGTGCTTCCGATGCGCTTACTCGAACGACGAATCCCAAGTCCCTGAAAAATTTCCCGGCCGCCCCTGCGGTACGCGATCGCGGGTAAACTTTCGCGCCATGTCGAGTGGCATTTCTCCCGCGTTCGTCCACCTACGCCTCCACACGGAGTTCTCGCTCCAGGACAGCGTGGTGCGCATTCCGGAACTGGTCGAACGCGTGGCCGCGCTCGGGATGCCCGCGGTCGCGGTCACCGACCACAACAACCTGTTCGCGATGGTGAAGTTCTACCGCGAAGCCCTGAAGCACGGCGTGAAACCCATCGTCGGCGTCGACGTCCTGATTCGCGTCGCGCGCGGCCAACCGGCCCGGCTGACACTCTTGTGCAAGGACCCGGCGGGCTATCAGAACGCGGCGGATCTCATCACGCGCGCGTATCTGGAAGGCCAGGAGAAGGGCGTGCCGCTGATCGCGCGCGAGTGGCTCGACGAGAAGTCGACCCGGGGGCTGATCGCGCTGTCCGGCGCGGGCGAGGGCGACGTGGGCCGCGCGCTCGCGGCGGGGCGTGACCCGGACGCGCTGGCCCTGGCGCGCGACTGGCAGTCCCTTTTTGGCGACCGCTACTACCTCGAGCTGCAGCGGCTCGGCCGTCCCGACGACGAATCGCACGTCGCGAAATCCCTCGCGATCAGCCAGCAGGCCGGCATTCCCGTGGTCGCGACGAACGACGTCCGCTTCCTCGCGCCCGGCGATTTCGAAGCGCACGAGGCGCGCGTCTGCATCTTCGACGGCGCGCAGCTCGCCGATCCTTCACGGCCGCGCAAGTACACCGAGCAGCAGTTTCTGCGCACGCCCGCGCAGATGGCCGCGCTGTTCGCCGACATCCCCGAGGCACTGGCGAACTCCGTGGAGATCGCCCGCCGCTGCTCGTTGCCGCTGAAGCTCGGCGAATCGCGGCTGCCGAACTTTCCGCTGCCCGAGGGAATCTCGGTCGAGTCGCACATCCGGCAGGAATCGCTGGCGGGGTTCGCGGCGCGCGAGAAGGCCTTCGACGAAAAGCAGAAGGCGCGCATCGAGGAATACCGTGCGCGTCTCGAGCGCGAGCTCGCGGTCATCGTCACGATGGGCTTCGCGGGCTACTTCCTCATCGTCGCGGATTTCATCCGCTGGTCGCGGGAGAACGGCGTGCCGGTAGGGCCGGGCCGCGGCTCGGGCGCCGGTTCGCTGGTCGCGTATTCGCTCGGCATCACCGACATCGACCCGCTGAAGTACGACCTGCTGTTCGAGCGTTTCCTGAATCCAGAACGCGTATCGATGCCCGACTTCGACATCGACTTCTGCATGGACGGCCGCGATCGCGTCATCGAGTACGTGTCGCAGAAGTATGGCCGCGAGCGCGTTTCGCAGATCATCACCTACGGCACGATGGCCGCGAAGGCCGTGGTACGCGACTGCGGGCGAGTGCTCGGCATGGGTTACGGCTATGTCGACAAGATCGCGAAGCTGATCCCGTTCGAGCTCGGCATCACGCTCGACGACGCCATCGAGAAGGAACCCGAGCTCAAGCGCCTGTACAAGGAAGACGAGGAGATCAAGAATCTCCTCGACCTGGCGAAATCGCTCGAGGGCCTGACGCGCAACGCCGGCATGCACGCGGGCGGCGTCGTGATCGCGCCATCGCGGCTCACCGAGTTCGCGCCGCTGTACGCCGACGACAAGGGCGGCAGCGTCGTCACGCAGTTCGACAAGGATGACGTCGAGGCCGCGGGCCTCGTGAAGTTCGACTTCCTCGGGTTGCGCACGCTCACGGTCATCGATCGCGCGGTCAAGATCATCAATGCGCGGCGGGCGAAGGAGTCGACGCCGCCGCTCGACATCACCACGCTGCCGATGGACGACAAGGCGACGTACGAGCTCATGCAGGAGGCGCGGACCACCGCGGTGTTCCAGCTGGAATCCCGCGGCATGAAGGACCTCATCCGCCGTCTCAAGCCGGATACCTTCGAGGACATCATCGCGCTGGTGGCGCTCTTCCGCCCGGGTCCGCTCGAGTCCGGGATGGTCGGCGACTTCATCGAGCGCAAGCATGGACGGGGCGACGATCTGGCGCCCCCCATCGACTATCTGCATCCCAGCCTGCAGCCCGTGCTCGCGCCGACGTACGGCGTCATCCTGTACCAGGAGCAGGTGATGCAGATCGCGCAGGTGCTGGCGGGCTACACGCTCGGCGGCGCCGACATGCTGCGGCGCGCGATGGGCAAGAAGAAGCCCGAGGAGATGGCCAAGCAGCGCAGCATCTTCCTCGCGGGCGCCGTGAAGAACCAGGTGCCCGAGGCGCAGGCCGCCTACATCTTCGATCTCATGGAGAAGTTCGCGGGCTACGGCTTCAACAAGTCGCACTCCGCGGCGTACGCGCTGCTGTCGTATCAGACCGGCTGGCTCAAGACGCACGAGCCCGCCTCTTACATGGCCGCTGTCCTGTCCGCCGACATGGACCACACCGACAAGGTCGTGGGCCTGTTGTATGCGTGTCGCAAGGAAACCGGGCTCACGATCCTGCCGCCGCACGTGAACCTGTCCGGCTACCTCTTCGACGTCGTCGACGAGAAGACCATCCGGTACGGACTCGGCGCGATCAAGGGCGTGGGCGAGGGCGCCGTGATGGCCATCGTCAACGAGCGGCGCGCCAATGGCGATTTCGCGAACCTCGAAGACCTGTGCCGCCGGCTCGACCTCTCGAAGATCAACCGGCGCGTGCTCGAGGCACTCATCAAGTCCGGCAGCCTCGACGGACTGGCCGCGAATCGCGCCACGCTCATGCACCGCCTCGACGGCGCGCTCGCGCTCGGCGAGCAGAACACGAAGGCCAACGAGACCGGCCAGCACGACATCTTCGGCCTTGCGACGACGCATGCGCCCGACGCCGTGCGCGTGAGGGCGCCCGACCAGACCGAGTGGACCGACTCCGTGCGCCTGCGCGGCGAGCGTGAGACGCTCGGGCGTGCGATCAGCGGACACCCGATCGACCGCTTCATGAACGATCTGCCGCGATTCATCACCGGCCGCATCGTCGACTATCTCGAACAGGAAAAACCGCAGGCGTCGGCGGAGGGCGGGCGTGCGTTCTGGGGCGGCAAGCCCATCGCGATCGCGGGCGTCGTCGAGGAGTTGCGCAAGCGCGGTCCGCGGACGTCGGTCTACCTCGATGACGATACCGGGCGCATCGAGGTCGGGTTCTTCGACGAGCAGTACCAGCAATACCGCGAGATCCTCGTGAAGGACGCACTGCTGCTCGTCGAAGGCAAGCTGCGATTCGACGAATTCGCGAACACGTGGACACTGCGCGCGAGCAAGGTCAGCGAACTCGAGCGGCTGCGCGAGCGCGAAGCGCGGCGCATCGTGCTCAAGCTCAAGTCGGGCGATACGCGGTTGCTCGCGAACCTGCAGTCCGTGCTCACGCCCTACAAGGGCGGCGGCTGCCACGTCGCGGTCCAGTACCACGGCGCGAAGGCCCGCGGCACGTACTCGTTCGGCGCCGATTGGAAAGTCCGGCCGGCCCCGGCGCTGCTCGAGGAGCTGGAGAAGCTGGTCGGCCGCGGCTGCCTTGCGGTTCTCTACTCCCCGCCGCCGCAGCAGTCCGAGGCCGCGTCGGGGTCCTGATCGAGGGGCGATAAAGGGGTCAGACCTATTTTTCGCCCCGGGTGTCGTTAACCCACTGTCAATGGTCGAAAAATAGGTCTGACCCCTTTATCCTCGCGCCCCATGGCAGTGAACTTCCTCGATTTCGAGCAGCCGATCGCCGAACTGGAGGCCAAGATCGAGGAACTGAAACACGTTCCGTCGGGCTCGGCGGTCAACATCCAGGAAGAAATCACCCGGCTGCAGGCCAAGAGCGAGCAGCTCACGCAGAGCATCTTCGCGAACCTCTCGCCCTGGCAGATCACGCAGCTCGCGCGCCACCCGCAACGACCTTACACGCTCGATTACGCGAGCCTGATCTTCAAGGACTTCCACGAGCTGCACGGCGACCGCATGTACGGCGACGACCTCGCCATCATCGGCGGCCCGGCGCGGCTCGACGACCGTCCCGTGATGCTGATCGGTCACCAGAAGGGCCGCGACACGAAGGAACGCGTGCGCCGCAATTACGGCATGCCGAAGCCCGAGGGTTATCGAAAGGCGCTGCGCCTCATGCGCCTGGCCGAACGTTTCCACCTGCCGCTCATCACGTTCATCGACACGCCCGGTGCGTACCCCGGCGTCGGTTCCGAGGAACGCGGTCAATCTGAAGCCATCGCGCGCAATCTCTTCGAGATGTCGCTCATGAGCATGCCCATCATTTCGTGCGTGATCGGCGAGGGTGGTTCGGGCGGTGCGCTCGCGATCGGTGTCTGCGACCGCTTGCTCATGCTGCAGTTCTCCACCTATTCGGTGATTTCGCCCGAAGGCTGCGCGTCGATCCTGTGGAAGAGCGCGGACAAGAAGGAAGTCGCCGCGGAGGCGATGAATCTCACGGCCGACCGGCTCTCGAAGCTGAAGCTCGTCGACGAAGTGCTGCCGGAGCCCGTGGGTGGCGCGCACCGCAATGCGCAGGCGGTCGCGGACACGATCAAGGCGGCGCTGATCCGCCATCTCGACGACCTGGAAAAGCTGTCGCCGGAGAAGCTGCGCGCGGCGCGCAATTCGCGGATCGACGGCTTCGGCGTCTACAGCGAAGTCGCCAGCTAGAAACGGGGTCAGACCCCCTTTTCTGACTAACCGTGCCGGACCTCCATGCGTGACATCGCCGCGAAACTCGTCGCGCTCACCGGGCCCAAACCCCACGTCGTCGTCGCCTGGAGCGGCGGCATCGACTCCACGGCACTCGCGCACGCCCTGCTGCGCGCCCGCCGCCAGCTGGGATCACTGCGGCTGGTTCACATCGACCACGGCCTGCAATCCGCCAGTGCGACCTGGGCGCGACGCTGCACGCGGCAGGCGCGCGCCTGGAAGCTGCCCATCACCGTGCTGAAGGCCGAGATCAATCGTGATCGCGGCGAAGCTCCGGAAGCCGCCGCGCGCGCCGCGCGCTACGCCCGGCTCGGCGCGAATCTCGACGCCGGCGAGGTGCTCGTCACCGCCCAGCATCGCGACGACCAGGTCGAGACATTGCTGCTCCAGTTGTTCCGCGGCGCGGGCGTCGCGGGTCTCGCCGCCATGCCGGTCATCGCGCCCTTCGCCCGCGGCCGGCACGCGCGTCCGCTGCTCGACACGCCGCGCTCGGACATCGAGGCGTATGCGGCCCGGCACCGGCTGCGCTGGATCGACGACCCGACCAACCTCGAACCCCGCTTCGCGCGCAATTTCCTGCGCCACCAGGTGATGCCGCGCATCCGGAACAACTGGCCGGGGGTGGACGACGCCATTGCGCGCAGCGCGCTCCACATGGCCGAGGCCGCCCGGTTGCTCGACTCGGTCTCACGCCGCGATCTCGAAACCCTGGCCGACGGACCGGCACTCAGCGTCGCCGGTCTTCGCGCGCTGCCCGTCGAGCGGCGCCGCCACGCCGTCCGATCGTTCATCGTCCGGGCCGGTGTCGAAGCGCCACCCGCGTCGAGGCTGCGCGAGATCGCCGGGCCGCTGCTGACGGCCCGCAGCGACGCGCAGCCGGAGGTGCACTGGTCGGGGGGAACCGTTCGCCGCCGCGCCGGCCGCCTCGAACTTGAAGTGAAGTCTGAAGAAGCACCGGCGTCGTCGCCGCTAATCGTCCCGAAATCATGGCGTTGGAAATCGGAACGCACGTGCGTACTCAACGCGGCGGGCGACACGCTGGCGATCGTCGACGACGCGTCCGGATCGATCGACCTCGCCCGGCTGCCCGCCACGCTGCGCATCGCCGCCCGGGTGGGCGGCGAGACCATGCGTCCCGGCGCGAAATCGCGCACGCAGGCGCTCAAGAAGCTGATGCAGGCCGCGAAGCTGCCGCTGGAATGGCGCGCGCGGCTTCCTCTCGTGTACTCGGGGAAACGCCTGCTGGCCGTGGGCGACCGCTGGATCGACGCCTCGATCACAGCGAATGACCAATCCCGCCGACGTGCCCGCCTGAAATGGATTAAAGGGGTCAGACCTCTTTAACGGTTTCGTCACACGCGGCACTTCGATAGACTGCCGGCCCGTCGGCGTACTTCCTTCTCACGCGGCGGGTCCCCTCATGACCAGATTCGTTTTCGTCACCGGTGGCGTCGTTTCCTCGTTGGGAAAGGGCATCGCCGCCGCCTCGCTGGGCGCCATCCTCGAAGCCCGCGGTCTCAAGATCTCGATGGTGAAGCTCGACCCGTACATCAATGTGGATCCGGGCACGATGAGCCCGTTCCAGCACGGTGAGGTGTTCGTCACCAACGACGGCACCGAGTCCGATCTGGATCTCGGCCACTACGAGCGCTTCGTGCGCACGACCACGGGCCGCCACAGCAACTTCACCACGGGTCGCATTTACGAACGGGTCATCGCGAAGGAGCGCCGCGGCGACTATCTCGGCGCGACCGTGCAGGTGATCCCGCACATCACCGACGAAATCAAGCGTTCCATCCAGCTGGGCGCGGGCGACGCGGACGTATGCATGGTCGAGATCGGCGGCACCGTCGGCGACATCGAGTCGCTGCCGTTCCTCGAGGCCATCCGCCAGTTGGGCGTGGAGCTCGGCCGCAACAACTGCGTCTTCCTGCATCTCACACTGGTGCCCATCGTCGGCGGTTCCGGCGAGATCAAGACGAAGCCCACGCAGCACAGCGTGAAAGAATTGCGCGGCATCGGTATCCAGCCCGACGTGTTGTTGTGCCGTTGCAAGAATCCGCTGCCCGACGAACAGCGCCGCAAGATCGCGTTGTTCACGAACGTCGAGGAGCGCGCGGTCATTTCCGGCATCGATGCCGACGACATCTACAAGATCCCGATGTTGCTGCACGAGCAGGGCCTCGATGAGATCGTCGTGGACAAACTGCGCCTCAACGTGCCGCCGGCCGACCTCACCGAGTGGAAGCAGGTCGTCACCGCGAAGACCAACCCGGACGGGCAGGTCGACATCGCGATGGTCGGGAAGTATGTCCAGGTGAAGGACAGCTACATCTCGTTGAACGAGGCGCTCACGCATGCAGGCGTCAAGACGCGCACGCGCGTCAACGTGCACTACATCGAATCCACGGACATCGAGAAGCACGGCACCCACGCGCTGCGCGGCATGGACGCGATCCTCGTCCCCGGCGGCTTCGGCGAGCGCGGCATCGAGGGCAAGATTGCCGCCGTGCGCTACGCGCGCGAGAACAAGATCCCGTACCTCGGCATCTGCCTGGGGATGCAGCTCGCCTGCATCGAGTTCGGCCGGCACGTGCTCGGCCTCGAGGATGCGAACAGCACCGAATTCAACCGCGCGTCGCCGCATCCCGTGATCGCGCTGATCACGGAGTGGATGGACACTTCGAAGGGAGAGCAGAAGCGCGACGACGGGACCGGCAAGGGCGGCACCATGCGCCTGGGCGCGCAGGAAGTGCGCATCACCCCGAACACGCTCGCGCGGTCCATTTACGGCGACGGCGAAGTGCGCGAACGTCATCGTCATCGCTACGAGTTCAACAACACGTATCGCGACCGGTACACGCAGTCGGGATTCCGGTTCTCGGGTCTCTCGAAGGACGATCTCGTCGAGATCATCGAACTGCCGTCGCACCCGTGGTTCGTCGCGACGCAGTTTCACCCGGAGTTCACGTCGACGCCGCGTGACGGGCATCCGTTGTTCGCGGGCTTCGTGCGCGCCGCGCGCCAGCACCGCACGGCGCAATTGCCGGAAGCCGCCAGCGCCTGAGCCCCGCCGGCGCTCGAGTCCCAAGAGTGGGTCGATGTCGATTCGGCGATCTCCTGATCGACCAATGAGTGCCTGAAGTCGGCGTCATCCGACTGAAACGGCACATCATCGTCGTCAACATCGGTGAGCGGTTCCCGCCGCGCAACCGACCAGGAGGATTCTCATGCCCGGTACCGTCAAACTGCATCGTGTGTTCGCCGCGCCGCCCGAGCGCGTATTCAAAGCCTTCATCGATCCCGAAGCCATGGTGAAATGGCTGCCGCCGTACGGATTCACCGGCAAGGTGCACTCGATCGACGCGAAGGTCGGCGGCAGCTACCGCATGTCGTTCACCAACTTCTCGACCGGCAACGGCCATGCGTTCGGCGGCCAGTATCTCGAGATGGTGCCCGGCCAGAAGCTGCGCTACATCGACAAGTTCGAGGACGCGAACCTGCCGGGCGCGATGGAAGTCACGGTCGACTTCAAGAAAGTATCGGTCGGCACGGAGGTGTCGATCGTCCAGACGGGAATTCCGGATGCGATTCCCGCGGAGGCCTGTTATCTCGGCTGGCAGGAGTCGCTCGAGCAGCTCAAGAAGGTAGTCGAGCCGCAGATTCCGGATTGAGCATCGGGCCTTGCTAACATGGGCGCTTCCTCACCGGGAGCGCCCATGAACTCGAAAGCGATGCTGCTCGCCACCTGTGCGAGCATCTGTGTCCAAAGCGCCACCGCCGCGGAGCCCGCGAAGGTGGAGTTCCTCAACTCCGGCAAGATGGCGGCCACGCTGCCGTTCAGCGAGGCGGTCAAGGTCGGCGACACGCTCTATCTATCGGGGCAGATCGGTGCGAAGCCCGGCGAGACCGGCCTCGTGCCCGGCGGCATGAAGGCGGAGGCGGCACAGGTGCTGGCCAACGTGCGCGCGGTGCTCGAGACCCACGGCTACTCGATCAAGGACGTCGTGAAGTGCACCGTGATGCTCGCGGACATGTCGAAGTGGGGCGAGTTCAACGAGGTCTACAAGTCGGTCTTCAAGCCGCCGTATCCCGCGCGTAGCGCGTTCGGCGCGAACGGCCTCGCGCTCGGCGCGCAAGTCGAGCTCGAGTGCATTGCGGTGAAACACTGACGCGCCGATGAGCTCGTCCGACGTCGGTGCGCGCATCGAACTGCGTCATGACGGGTTCGCGCTGCGCTGGCCGGATCCTGCGGCGGTCGCCGCGTTCGTCGGCTGGAGCGATGTCGTCCGCATCCGCACGTACAAGCGCGATTTGTTCGCCGTCGACAGCGTCTGCCTGGCGTTCGATCGCGGAACGGGAGGTCCCGTGGAAGTCTGCGAGGAGATGTCCGGATTCGACGAGCTGTCGGCGTGCATGCGCGAGCGCTTCCCCGACATCCCGGCCGACTGGTTCGGTACGGTCGTGCAGCCGCCGTTCGCCGCCAACCCCGCGGTGCTGTACGAGTCCGACGGTCCCTGGCGGGTCATGCAGGGCGAGCTCGTGTCTCCGTCGGGCCGGTTCGAGTTCGAACTCGACGTTCGCGAGGTGTTCAATTCGCATTGGGCCGCGACGCCGACCCTGGTCGACGGTGCGGACCGATCGGCCGTGTTCGCCTTCGCGAATGACAAGTGGTCATGCGACCAGGCGCGATGGGACGGCGAGCGCGTGACGCTGTGGTTGCGCAAGTACCCGGGGAACCACACGCCGGCGGGCATCAGGGCCACGATCGATTGTCTCGAAAAGACAGGGGCAGTCGGCGACGGCCCGCACGCACCTCTCGCGGGACTCGAGGCGGCACTCGACGCGGCCCTGACCTTCCAATGGGGCGAAGGAGCCGGACAGCCCGCCGCCGAGCCCCCTGAGCCGGCTGCTGCGACGCCTCTTGGGCAGATAGAGGGGGGCGGTTAGCGTGTATCCTTCGCACTTCCTTTCGAGACGGTAAAACGTGCAACTCGCCAGCTTCCAGGTCGGCATCGACAAGCCGATGTTCCTCATCGCCGGTCCGTGCGTGATCGAGGGCGAAACCCTCACGCAGGAGATCGCCGGCCGCCTGAAGGAAATCACCACGAAGCTGAAAGTGCCCTTCGTCTTCAAGGCCTCATACGACAAGGCAAACCGGTCGTCCGCGAAGAGCTTTCGCGGGCCGGGCATCGATGCGGGCCTCAAGATCCTCCAGGGCATCAAGGACAAGTTCGGCGTGCCCGTGCTCACGGATGTCCACGAAGACACCCCGTTCAAGGAAGTCGCGAGCGTGGTCGACGTCATGCAGACGCCAGCCTTCCTCGTGCGCCAGACCAATTTCATCGTGAACGTCTGCTCGGCGGGCAAGCCCGTGAACATCAAGAAGGGCCAGTTCCTGTCGCCGTGGGAAATGCAGAACGTCGTCGACAAGGCGCGCTCCACCGGCAACGAACAGATCATGGTGTGCGAGCGCGGCTTCTCTTTCGGCTACAACAATCTCGTCTCGGACATGCGGTCGCTGGCCATCATGCGCGCCACGAATGCCCCGGTGGTGTTCGACGCCACGCATTCAGTCCAGTTACCGGGAGGCAAGGGCGATGCGTCGGGCGGGCAGCGCGAGCACATTCCGGTGCTGGCGCGCGCCGCGGTCGCCGCGGGCATCGCCGGCCTCTTCATGGAAACGCACCCGGATCCGTCCAAGGCCCTGTCGGACGGTCCAAACGCGTGGCCGCTCGGCCGCATGGAAAATCTCCTGTCGACGCTCAAGCAGCTCGACATCGCCGTCAAACAACAACCCTTCGAGGAAAGTCTTCTATGAGTCGCATCGTCGATATCGTCGGGCGCGAAGTGATCGATTCGCGCGGCAATCCCACGGTCGAGGCCGACGTGTATCTGGACAGCGGCTTCATGGGCCGGGCGGCGGTGCCGTCGGGCGCGTCGACGGGCACGCGCGAGGCCGTGGAACTGCGTGACGGCGACAAGAAGCGTTACCTGGGCAAGGGGGTCCGCAAGGCCGTCGCGAACTTGAACGGCGAACTCAAGAGCGCGCTGCTCGGCAAGGAGTCGCTCGACCAGGAGCAGCTCGACCAGATCATGATCGATCTCGACGGCACGGACACGAAGAGCCGGCTCGGCGCGAACGCGCTGCTCGCGATCTCGCTCGCGAACGCGAAAGCCGCCGCGGCCGACAGCAAACAGTCGCTGTGGAAGTACCTCGCGCGCGGTCGCGAGCCCGTGATGCCGGTGCCGATGATGAACGTCATCAACGGCGGCGCCCACGCGGACAACTCGCTCGACGTGCAGGAGTTCATGATCATCCCGGTGGGCGCGCCGACGTTCAGCGAGGCGCTGCGCTATGGCGCGGAGATCTTCCACACGCTCAAGGGCATCCTCAAGAAGAAGAAGCTCACGACCGCGGTCGGTGACGAGGGCGGCTTCGCGCCGAATCTCTCGTCGAACGAGGCGGGCATCAAGGTCATCATCCAGGCGGTCGAGCAGGCGGGCTACAAGCTCGGCAAGCAGGTCTACCTCGGCATGGACGTCGCGGCGTCGGAGTTCTACAAGAAGAACAAGTACGACCTGCATGGTGAAGGCCGCAAGTTCACTTCCGACGAGTTCGTGAAGTACTTCGCGAAGCTCGTCGCCAAGTACCCGATCATCAGCATCGAAGACGGCATGGCAGAGCAGGACTGGGCCGGCTGGAAGACGCTCACCGACGCGCTCGGCAAGAAGATCCAGCTCGTCGGCGACGATCTCTTCGTGACGAATACGAAGATCCTGCGCGAAGGCATCGACAAGAGGATCGCGAACTCGATCCTCATCAAGGTCAACCAGATCGGCACGCTGTCGGAAACGCTCGCGGCGATCAAGCTCGCGGACGATGCCGGTTACTCCTCGATCGTCTCGCATCGTTCGGGCGAGACCGAGGACGCAACGATCGCCGACATCGCCGTGGCGACGACGGCCAGTCAGATCAAGACCGGTTCGATGTCGCGCTCCGATCGCATCGCCAAGTACAACCAGCTGCTGCGCATCGAAGGCGAACTTGGCGGCAAGGTGCGTTACGCGGGAAAAGATGCGTTCCCGGTGAAGATCTAGGAGATCACCATGCCCAGGCTTTTCAACAAGCAGACCAACGCGCTGCTCGGCTCGATCAGCGAATCGGATGTGGAATGCCTCGTCGACGTGCTCGAAGAGGAAGACAGCAAGGACGCCGACTACTACATCGACGATGCCACGGTCGAGATCCTCGAGGTGAACGGCGCGTCGCCGGAGCTCGCGGACCTGCTGCGCAAGGCCATCGGCACAAGCGGGGGCGTGGAAGTCCGTTGGGAGTCGTAGCCCGCGCGATGCATTCGATCCACGCGATCATCGGCGGGGCCCGTCGTGCCGCTGCTGTTCTCCTACGGTAGCTTGCAGCGCGCCGAAGTGCAGGTGGCCACGTTCGGGCGGCGGCTCGCGGGCGCGCCGGACGAACTGGTCGATTCCACGCTGGTGCCTCCCGGCGCCAGCTCCCCGCACGCGAACGTCGTGCGGCACGACGGCGGCCGCGTCGCTGGCCATGTATTCGAGGTCTCCGAAGCCGAATTGGCGGCCGCCGATGAATACGAAAGGTGCGACGATTACACTCGCATCAGCGGCCGGCTCGCCTCCGGCCGCGACACCTGGATCTATGTGAGCAGGAGCACCGCATGAGCAGCAATCCGTACGCACCTCCCGCAGCGCGTGTCGACGACCCCGGACCCAGCCCCACCGACGAAATCGAGTACGGTGGCTTCTGGCTGCGTTTCTGCGCGTCGGTCATCGACTCGATCCTCGTCGGGCTCATCACGACGCCGCTCGTGATCGGCCTCTACGGCATGGCGTATTTCACGAAGGAGACAATGTTCGCCGGCCCTGCTGAGCCGTTCATCACCTACGGTCTGCCCGCGCTCTTCACGATCCTGTTCTGGAACTGGCGGCAGGCGACGCCCGGCAAGATGCTGCTGTCACTGCGCGTCCTCGATGCAAACACGATGCAGCCGATGTCCGTCGCGAAGTCGATCGGCCGATACTTCGCGTACATCCCGGCGATCATCCCGCTGTTCCTCGGCCTCTTCTGGGTCGGATGGGATGCGCGCAAGCAGGGCTGGCACGACAAGCTCGCCGGTACCGTCGTCGTCAAGGTCTTCAAATGATCGAGAGGTCGCGTGCATGAGCATGTTCGCCTACCTCTGCCTGGGCTCCAACGACCTCGAACGCTCCGGCCGCTTCTACGACGCCACGCTCGGTGTTCTCGGCTACCGCCGCTGCGATACCTCGGGCGAACCTGCCGGTAGCTGGACGAACTGGATAGGCTGGGGCGTCTACGAGCAGGAGGGCGCGATCCAGGACGCGCTCTGGGTCTGTATGCCATTTGACGGCCTGCCAGCGACGCCAGGAAACGGCGTCATGGCGGCGCTGCACGCCACGAGCTGGCGAGCAGTGCGGGACTTTCACGCTGCCGCACTGGCGCACGGCGGCGTCTCCGAAGGCGCGCCCGGCCTGCGGACTCACTACAACCCCGATTTCTACGCGGCCTACGTGCGCGACCCCGACGGGAACAAGCTCGCCGTCGTGTGCCGCGGGTTCACCGCGGACGTCCTGTAGTGGGCAGCCGGCCGATCGGCCGGGCGTATTGTCCACTCGCTTCGTCGTCCCCGATGCACGGCTGGGTGCGCAGGAGCTAGCATCCACTCCCCGGAGGAATTCATGAAAACAATGCGTCTCGTTGCGTCTCTGGTCGCGTGCTCGCTGGTGGCCCCGGCCTTCGCGCAGGCCCCGAAAGCGGCGCCGTTGCCCAAGATCGACATCCCGTACGAAAAGTTCGTGCTGCCGAACGGCCTCACGCTGATCGTGCACGAGGATCACAAGGCGCCCGTGGTCGTCGTGAACATCTGGTACCACGTGGGCAGCAAGGACGAGAAGCCGGGACGCACGGGCTTCGCGCACCTGTTCGAACATCTGATGTTCAACGGATCGGAAAACTACAACGACGACTGGTTCAAGGTCATGGAGTCCGCCGGGGCCACGAAGCTCAACGGTTCCACGTGGTACGACCGGACCAACTACTTCCAGAACATGCCGGTAACCGCGCTCGACATGACGCTATGGATGGAGTCCGATCGCATGGGCCACCTGCTCGGCGCGATCGACCAGGCGAAGCTCGACGAGCAGCGCGGCGTCGTCCAGAACGAGAAGCGCCAGGGCCAGAACCGTCCGTACGGCAAGGTGGGCGAGTTGATCTCCACGAGCACGTACCCGGCCGGCCATCCGTACTCGTGGGAATCCATCGGCTCGATGGAAGACCTCAACGCGGCCTCGCTGGATGACGTGAAGGAATGGTTCCGCACGTACTACGGCGCGGCGAACGCCGTGCTCGTCGTCGCCGGTGACGTGAAGGCCGCCGACGTGAAGACCCGCGTCGAGAAATACTTCGGCGACATCCCCTCGGGGCCGGTCATCAAGCGCCAGGAAGACTGGATCGCGAAGATGGAGGGCGAGCGCCGCGCGATGATGCAGGACAACGTGCCGCAGGCGCGCATATATAAGGTGTGGAACGCCCCGGGCTACCGCCACCGCGACTACGCGCTGCTCGACGTGGCGCTCGAAGTGATCGCCGGCGGCAAGAACAGCCGTCTCTACAAGCGCCTCGTCTACACCGACCAGACCGCGACGGCCGCCGGCGCGTTCCTGGGGCCATTCGAGATCAGTGCGCAGCCCACGCTCGTCGTCACGGTGAAGCCCGGCGTCGACCCGGCCGCGGTCGAGAAAGTGATGAACGAGGAGCTGGCGAAGTTCCTGGCCATGGGCCCGACGCCCGAAGAGCTGGATCGCATCCGCACGAGCAAGTTCGCGGACTTCGCGCGCGGCATCGAGCGCATCGACGGGTTCGGCGGCAAGTCGTCGATCCTCGCCGAGAGCCTCGTGTACGCGGGCTCGCCCGATTTCTACAAGACGCGCCTCGAATGGCAGTCGAAGGCCACACCCACGGAGGTCCAGGCCGCCGCGAAGCGCTGGATGTCCGATGGCGCGTTCGTGCTCAATGTCGTGCCGACGCCCGTGTACAAGGTGTCCGCGCCCGGCGCCGATCGAAAGAAGATGCCGGAGACCGGCGCGCCGCCGTCGCTCAAACTACCGCCGCTCGCGCGTACGAAGCTCTCGAACGGGCTCGACGTGGTCGTGGTCGAGAGCCACGCGGCGCCGGTCGTCGACTTCACGCTGATCGCGGATGCCGGCTTCGCGGCGGACTCGCAGGCGAAGCCGGGCACGGCGCGCCTCGCCACGCTCATGCTGCAGGAGGGCACGAAGACGCGCTCGTCGCTGCAGATCGCGGACCGCGCTGAGTCGATCGGTGCGACGCTCGGCGTCGGGTCGTCGCTCGACCGCTCGTTCCTCAGCATGAACGCGCTCAGCAATCGCCTCGGCGAGTCGCTCGATCTGTACAGCGACCTGCTGCTGAACCCGACGTTCCCGGCGAAGGAGCTGGACCGCCTGCGCGGCCAGACGCTGGCGACGATCCAGCAGGAGAAGGCGCAGCCGCAGGCCATCATCCAGCGCATCTCGCCGAAGCTCATCTACGGAGAGGGCCATGCGTATGCGCTGCCGTCTTCGGGCACCGGTACGGAAGACGCGGTGAAGAGCCTCACGCCCGCCGAGCTGCAGGCGTTCTACAGGAAGTGGGTGCGGCCCGACAATTCGGTTCTGCTCGTCGTCGGTGACACGACGCTCGCGGCCATCAAGCCGCTGCTCGAACAGCGTCTCGCGGCGTGGAAAGCGCCGGCCGATGCGGCTCCGAAGAAGAATCTCGCGGCGGTCGCGCTGCAGGCCAAGCCGCGCGTCTACCTCATCGACCGCCCGGGCGCCGAGCAGTCGCAGATCGTCGCGATCACGGTGGGGCCGACGCGCGCCGATCCGGATCACATCAAGTTCGTGGCGCTCGACACCATGATGGGCGGCAATTTCACGTCCCGCCTGAACATGAACCTGCGCGAGTCCAAGCACTGGTCGTACGGCGCGGGCACGCGCATGACGGAGACGATCGGACAGGGCACGTTCCGCGCGGGTGGCGGTGTGCAGACCGACAAGACCGCGGAATCCATGGTCGAGATCCAGAAAGAGCTGCGCGAGGTGCTGACCACGCGCAAGCCCGACGAGGCCGAGCTCAAGTTCGCGAAGGACAGCATCGCGATCGCGCTGCCCGGCAACAACGAGACCTCGACCGAGATCGCGGGTTCCTATGGCGAGATCGTGACCTTCGGTCTCAAGGACACGTACTGGAACGACTTCGTCGGCGAGCTGAGTGCGCTCAAGCCGGCGGACATCAATGCGTCGGCGGGCAAGCTCATCAAGCCGGATGCGTTGACCTGGGTGGTCGTCGGCGATCTGTCGAAGATCGAGAAGCCGATCCGGGACGGCAAGTTCGGCGAGGTGACGATCCTCGATGTCGACGGAAGGCCCGTGACCCGGTGATTCGCGTCGAGAGACGATAGCAAAAGTTGTCTCTGAAGCTGCCCGGACCGCGCTGGTCCGGGCAGTCCTTTCGCGCACACTCGAGCGGGAGGGGTCCACAGTTCATGCGCAGCAAGCTTTTCGTCCCCGGCTCGCGTCCGGAGCTGTTTGCGAAGGCGTTCGCCAGCGCGGCCGATGCCATTTCCTTTGACGTCGAAGATTCGGTGCCCGAGGACGGCAAGGTCGCCGCGCGCGCGGCCATCGTCGGGTTCCTCGCGTCGGGTGCGGCCCGCGACCCTGCCAGGCTCGTCATCGTGCGTACCAACGCACCGGATTCACCGCACTTCGAGGACGATCTCCGGGCCTTCGCGCGTCCCGAAGTCGCGCTCATCAATCTGCCCAAGGTCCGTGATCCTGACGGCGTGCGGCACGCTGCTGCTGCCCTCGAAAAAATCGAGCGCGACGCCGGCCTGTCCTTGCCCATGCGCCTGTTGATCAACATCGAGACGCCACGGGCGCTGCGGCTGGCCGCGGACATTGCGCTGGCACACGAACGAGTGGCCGGCCTGCAGCTCGGACTCACCGACCTTTGCGAGCAGCTCGGTTTCGACCGCCACGACGAACGCACGGTACATGCCTGCATGCTGGCCATGCGGCTGGGCGCAGGCGAGGCCGGACGATTCGCCTACGACAGCGCATATCCGGATCTCGCGGACGACGCGGGCTATCGTCGAGAAGCGGGGCAGGCGCGTGCCCTCGGTTACGCCGGCAAGAGCTGCGTGCATCCGAGGCAGATAGCGCTCGCGAACGAGGTGTTTGCTGCCGGAGACGACCTGGCTTTCGCACGCCGGGTCATCGACGCCGCACGCGATGCCGCGGCCAATGGTCGTGGCGCGTTCCTGCTCGACGGCCGCATGATCGACGCGCCGGCGATCCGCCGCGCCGAAGCGCTGCTCGCCGCCGCGCCGCGAACCTCGTGAGATCGATGCGCCGCGCCTTCCTGGCTTTCGCACTGTCGCTGTTCGCCCTGGGCGCGCGTGCCGATGACATCGCGTCCATCAGCACGGTGGCCAACGCCGACCTGCCGTCGCAACCGGCCGGCACGGCGTTGGTCGCGCTCGTCGACGTCGGCATGCCGGTCGCCCTGCACGAGGATTCCGCCTGGGGATTGAGTGCCGCGCCGCGACAGTGGGAGCGCCTCGAGTGGGATCGGCCACCGGGCGTGATCCGCGGCGTGATCTCGGGGCAGCCCGACTATCTGTTGATGGGTCCCGCGGGTGAACCGGCCTCGATCGATCGTCTGGCGCGGCTCGACCGGACGGCGAACACGCTGGCGACGGCGGTCGAACGCCTGCCTGCGCCGTTCGCGCAGGCAGTGGGTGTCTCGCGGGATGGCATCGTCTGGCTGGCGGGTCGGGATGCCGCTGGCCAGGCGCGGGTTCGCAGCCTCAACGGTGGACGGTGGGAAGACATCGCGCCCTGGCCCGGTCCGGGGTCGGCGACCTCGCTGGTCTTCCAGAGCAGCACGCTGTGGCTGACGGCGAAAGAGGGCACCGGGACCCGGCTCTGGAGCTGGACGCGGGACGGTGGGTGGATCGATCGCCTCGAAGTTCCGGGCGATGTCGTGTCTGGCGGTGCACGGCCGATCGGCCAGGCGCACGTGCTCTATCTACTGGCCGGTGCCGACGGCGCGGTGCGGATGCAGGCCTGGCACACGATCGCGAAGACCTGGGCTCCGCCGACGCCGCAGCGCAAGGCCACGTCCGCCGCGCCCTTCGGCACGGGCTTCGTGCTCGCCCACGATGCCGGCGACTTTTCGAGCGCCGTGCTCGAGTCCAACCCGCGAAAGCTCGCGTTCCTCGACTGGTTCATCGTGGCCATCTATCTCGGCGCCATGCTCGCGCTCGGCGTGTTCTTCTACCTGCGCGCGAAAAAGGGCTCGACCGCGGATTTCTTCGTCGGCAGCCGCGCGATCCCGTTCTGGGCCGCGGGCGTGAGCATCTACGCCACGAACACGAGCTCGATCAGCTACGTCGCGATCCCGGCGAAGGCCTTCGAGACGGACTGGCAGTATTTCCAGGGCAAGATGGTCACGGTCATCGGCCTCACGTTCGTGGCGGTCTGGATCGTGCCCGTGCTGCGCCGGCTCGATCTCGTCTCGGTGTTCAACTACCTGGAGCTGCGCTTCAATGGCACGATCCGCATGCTCGCGAGCGCGCTGTGCATGTTCATGCACGTGGGCGCGCGCATGAGCGTGGTGCTGTTCCTGCCGGCGCTCGCGATCTCGACGATCACGGGCACCGACGTCGTGTGGAGCATCCTGCTCATGGGCGTCTGCACGATCATCTACACGACGATGGGCGGCATGCGCGCGGTCGTGTGGACGGACTTCTTCCAGGTCATCGTGCTGATGGGCGGCGCATTGTTCGCCATCGGGTACGTGTTCTGGTCGCTGGGCGGGGATGCCGTGTTCGAAACCGCCCGTGTCCACGACAAGACGAATACATGGAACTTCACGGTCGACTTCACCTCGCCGACCATCTGGGGATTCCTGCTGCTGATCCTGCTCGATACCGTGCTCACGTTCCCCAAGGACCAGGTGCTGATGCAGCGCACGCTGGCCACGTCGTCGGACAAGAACGCCGGCCGGTCCATCTGGATCTTCGCCGCCGTCCTGCTGCCGGGCGGGTTCATCTTCTACGTGATCGGTACCGTGCTGTTCGCCTACTACAAGGCTCATCCCGAGCGCCTGGACCCGCTGCTGCCGATCGACGCGACTTTCCCGCTGTTCATCGCGGCCGAGCTGCCGACGGGCGTGACCGGGCTCATCATCGCGGGTATCTTCGCAGCGGCGATGGGGACTACTTCCAGCACGATCAACAGCGTGGCGACACTGCTGTCAGTCGACTTCTACGAACGTCTCGCGAAGAACGTGACGCAGCAGAAGAGCGTGCGCTTCGCGGAATGGATGAGCGTGGTCATCGGCGTCATCGGCATCGGCCTCGCGCTGCTGCTCTCGCGCTACGACATCCATTCGCTGCTCGACCTCACGATCGAGCTCGCGGGCCTGTTCGGCGGCGGCTTCGCCGGCGCCTACACGCTCGGCATGTTCACGAAACGTGCGAACTCGCAGGGCGTCGCCATCGGCATCGCCTGCGCCATCGTCATCACCTTGGCGGCGTGGATCTTCAACCTCGTGCACCCTTACTTCTACCTCGCGATCTCGATCGGTGTGTGCATCACCGTCGGGTATGCCGCGAGCTACCTGTTCCCCGCGCCGACCCGATCGCTCGCGGGGCTCACGGTGAGGCTCGATCGCGCCGCCGAGGCCACGGTTCCGCGGGGGGCGGGAAGATAGACACCCAGTTCCTCCGCACTTTCGTGACCGTCGTCGACGAAGGGTCGATGGCGGCGGCGGCGCGCGTGCTGAACATCACGTCGGCGGCGGTCGCGCAGCAGATCCACACCCTGGAGCGCGAGCTCGGCGTGCCGCTCATCGTGCGCGTCGGTCGCACGGTGCGCATGACGGAAGAGGGGTCGCGCATCCTCGCGCGCGCCCGCGATCTCATGCGCGAGCTGGCGGACCTGCGCAGCATGGCGAACGACAGCACGATCGCGGGCGAGCTCAGGCTCGGCGCGTGCACGACCGCGCTCACCGGCATGCTGCCGGCCATCCTCTCGCGCATGGTCGGGAAGTTTCCCGAGCTCAACGTCTACATTCAGCCCGGCTACTCCGCGCAGCTCTAC
>CADEED010000072.1:0-12243 GCA_902826225.1 uncultured Pseudomonadota bacterium
TTTCCGAGAAGATGCTCATCCAGACCCTGCGCAAGCTCGAGAGCTACGGCCTCGTGAGCCGCAGGAGCTACCCTGAACTGCCACCTCGGGTCGACTATCGCCTGACGCCACTAGGCCGCTCGCTCGCGCGGCTGGCGGGGCTGTTCGGCCGCTGGGTGGAGCGGAACGTGGCGTCGCTGCTGCAATCCGAGCGCAGCGCGCAGCCCTGACGCTCCGTCAAGGACATAAAAAGTCGCGCCGACCGGCCGCGCGCGCCCGCAGGGTCGTCGCCGCGACGTCGTTCCCGGTTTTCGGCCGGCTGCCCGATGAATGCACGTCGCCGCGCACCGCCGTGGCGCTCGACACACACCGGCGCGCAGGATTTGTGCGGCGGGGACGCGGTTCGCACTGCGTCAATTTCGAGTGGAACGCGTGTCCCTGATTAAGTACCGTGCGCCTCCATGTCCTCCGAAAAAGTCGCCTCAATGCCCCGCTCCACGCAGCTCCGCTCCGGCCTCGCTTCCCTGCTGTTGTTGGTCTGTGCCGGCGTGCGCGCCGATCAGGGCACCGGCGACGAGGAGCGTGCGGTGTGGAAGGCCGCCGCGACGGCGCTGGCCGCCGAAGGTGTACGCACCCACAAGCCGAAGACTCTCTTCAACAAGTCGGACTTCTCGGAAGCCTCGCTGATGGTGAGTTTCGCCAAGGACTCGCTCAGCGATTTCTGCGGGCTGACCGGGCAGGCCTCGACGGCGATGAGCAACGAGCTCAAGGCCGTCAACAAGGAAGCCATCACGTTCGATGACGAACTCGCGGAAGGCACCGGCCTCAAGCTCACGAGCAAGCGCGAGTCGCGCCGCTACTACGTCGCGTTGTCGCGAGTCGTGTTCGATCCGACGCGCAGCAGCGCGTGGCTCGCGGTGGACCTCAACAAGGTTGCCGGCGCCGTGATCCGCATGGACAAGATCGACGGACAATGGACGAAGACCGCCGAGTGCGGCGGTTGGCTCATCTCGCAGTAGGCGGCGGCGAACCTTTCGGCCACAGCAGCCACATCTCTCCGTCCTGCTTCATCATGCCGGCCTGGGCGCCGGCTTCCGCACCGAATCCGAAGAAGAGATCCGCGCGCGCCGGGCCGCGGATCGCGCCGCCCGTGTCTTGCGCGACGACGAGACGCTGCAGCGTGAGCTCCGACGACGGATACGTGGTCGACAGGTACACCGGCGCTCCGAGCGGCACGACGGCCGGATCGACGGCGATCGAGCGCCCGGCGGTCAGCGGTACATTGAGCGCGCCCTTCGGGCCGATCGCGGGATCCGCGAGCGGACCCTCCGTGAAAAACACGACGCTCGGATTGGCGTCCAGCACCTCGCGCAGCCGCGCGGGGTTGGCGGCGAGCCAGGCGCGAATCGCCGGCATGTTCACCTCTTCGATCTTCATGACGCCCTGATCGGCGAGATAGCGTCCGATCGAACGGTAAGGGTGGCCGTTCTGGTCCGCGTATTGAAGGCGGATGGTCTCGCCACCCGGCAGCTGCACTCGTCCGGAACCCTGAATCTCGAGCAGGAACGCGTCGATCGCATCGTCGATCCACACGATCTCGTGCCCCGCGAGGCCGGGCGCCTGCGTGGATTGCGCGCGTGAGTAGAAAGGGACGACCTTGTTGCCCTCGACCCGGCCGCGCACGCGCTTGCCCTTGAGCTCGGGATAAAGCGAAGCCAACTCCACGACGAGCAGGTCTGCGGGCCGGCGATAGAGCGGGGTCTGGAAGGCACCCACCCGTTCGCGCGAGCCTCGCAGCAGCGGTTCGTAATAGCCCGTGACGAGCCCGTGAGTGTCGCGCCGGCGGCCGGTCTGACGAACCACGCGATAGGGCGCGAGGTGCTGCTCGAGGAAGCCGCGGACGAACGCCGCATCGCCCGGACTCGCGGCGACCACGGCGTCGCAGAACGGCGCCCACTCGGGCCGTGAAGCGATGGCGCTGCAGGAGTTGACGATCGCCGGCCAGGCCGCGAGGGCATCGTCCGCGCGCCAGCCGGGTAGTTTGTTCCAGCCCACGGGCACGAATCGTGCGACCGGCGCGACATCCGGCGCGGGCTTGCGCACTGGGGTGCCGCAGGCGGCAAGGAGCATGAGCGCGGCGGCGAGTGCAATCGCGCCGAATCGATTCGATCCATTCATCGCCCGCAGTGTGCGGGTTTTTGAAGCCGTCGCAAGCGGCGGCGGCCGCCTTACTGCTTGATGCCGGCCTGGTCGAGGATGAAGGCGTATTGCTCCGCGTACTCGCGGTACTTCTCGTATCGGCCCGACTTGCCGCCGTGGCCGGCTTCCATGTTTGTGCGCAGGACCACGAGGCTGTCGCCCGTGCGACGCGCGCGCAGGCGCGCGACGTATTTCGTGGGCTCGAAGTACTGCACCTGGCTGTCCCACAGACCCGAGTGCACGAAGATCGCCGGATAATCCTGCGCGGCGAGATGGTCGTACGGCGAATAGGAGAGCATGTAGTCGTAGAACTTCTTCTCCTTCGGATTGCCCCACTCGTCGAACTCGTTCGATGTGAGCGGGATGGTCTCGTCGAGCATCGTCGTGACCACGTCGACGAATGGAACGCCCGCGACCAGGCCGCGATAGTCCTGCGGAGCCATGTTGGCGATGGCGCCCATGAGCAAGCCACCCGCCGAGCGGCCGATCGCGAATGCGCGCTTCGGGTCGTGATACTTGTTCGCGGCCATCCAGCGCGTGACGTCGATGAAGTCGGTGAACGTGTTGATCTTGTTCAACAGCTTGCCGTTCTCGTACCAGGCGCGGCCCATTTCCTGGCCGCCGCGGATGTGCGCGACGGCGTAGATGAAGCCGCGGTCGAGCATGGACGCCGGCAGATACGAAAAGTCCGGATCGTAGGAGTTGCCGTACGATCCGTAGCCGATCTGCAGCAGCGGCGCCGTACCGTCGCGCGGGGTCGTCTTGCGGTAGACGATGGACACGGGGACTTTCGTGCCGTCGCGCGCGGTCGCCCACGCGAACTCGGTGGCGTAGTTGTCAGGGTCGTAGCCGCCGAGCACGGGCTCGCGCTTGAGCATGTCGCGCTTGCCCGTGGGGAAGTCGTAGTCGTAGGTGGTCCGGGGCGTCACGATCGAGGTGTACGTGTAGCGCAGCTTGTCGCTGTCGAACTCGCGGTTGACGTCGAGGTACATCGTGTAGCTCGGCTCGTCCGCCGTCACCATGACGTCCTGGCCGCCCTTCCAGGGACGCACGCGGATCTTGCGCAGGCCGCCGGAATGCTCCTCGACGGCCAGGAAATTCCTGAACACGTCGTACGAATCGACGAACGCGTCCTCGCGATGCGCGACGATGTCTTTCCAGGCAGCGCGCTTCGCCTCGTCGCCCGGCTTCACTTCGACGATGCGGAAGTTCTTTGCCTTCCAGTTGGTGCGCACGATCCAGCGGCCGTTCGCGTGCTCGACCTGGTACTCGTGGTCGCGCTCGCGCGGCAGGAAGACCTTGAACTCCAAGTCCGGATCGTTGACGTCGGCGTACCAGTACTCCGAGGACACCGTGCTCTGCGTGCCGATGACGAGATACTTCTCGTCCTTGGTCTTGCCGACGCCGGAATAGAAGCTGGTGTCCTTCTGCTCCCACACGAGCGGATCTTTCGACACGTCCGTATGGTTGGTGCTGTCGATCGAGTGCTTGCGGACCTTGTAACCGAGCAGCGTCTCCGGGTCCTTCTCGACGTAGAAGAACGTCTTGTTGTCGCCCGCCCAGACGACATCGTTCTCGACGTTCGGCAGCGCGATGGGGAAAGTCTTGCGCGCGGCGATATCGAGCACCTTCAGCGTGTACTGCCGGCGGCCGACGGTATCTTCGGCGTAGGCGAGCAGCTTCCCGTCCGGGGTCACCGCCGACCCGCCGATGTCGTAGAAATCGTGCCCCTTCGCCATTTCCGCAACGTTCAGCAGGACCTCCTCGGCGGCCTCGAGGTTGCCCTTCTTGCGCGCGTAGATGGGGTATTCGGCGCCGGTCTCGAAGCGGCGGTAGTACCAGTAGCCATTCGAGAGATAGGGCACCGTCGAATCGTCTTGCTTGAGCCGCCCGACGATCTCGTCGTAAACCTTCGTTTCGAGCGCCTTCGTGTGCTTCAGCATCGCGTCGGCGTAGTCGTTCTCCGCCTTCACGTAGGCGAGCATCTCCGGGTTCTCGCGCTTGTCGTCGCGCAGCCAGTAGTACTCGTCTTCGCGCGTGCCATTCGGCGACTCGACCTTGTGAGGTTTCTTCGCCGCGAGGGGCGCTGTCGGGGTGGTGGCGGCGGCGGTCGAAGTCTTCATGTCTGAACTGCAGGCGGTGATCGAGGCGGTGAGGGCGAGGAGCATGGCGAGACGGGCGCTGATCATGGCGTTACCTGTCGCGGACGGAAACCGCGGATTCTAGCGGAGTCCGTTCTCGCTAAGGCATCATGCAGCGATGCTCGACGCAGTCGTCCTCGGAAACAATCCCCTCAATTTCGCCACCTTGCGCGATTTGGCGCGCGGCGGCGTCACATTGTCGATTTCGCCGTCGGCCGGCGCCGCCATCGAACGCGGCGCGGCCGCGGTGGCCGGAATCGTCCAGCGTGGGCAACCGGCCTACGGAATCAACACGGGCTTCGGCCGTCTCGCGCAGACTCACATCCCGAACGACCAGCTCGAACTCCTGCAGCGGAACCTGGTGCTCTCGCATGCCGTCGGCGTCGGCGATCCGCTGCCCGCGCCCGTCGTGCGGCTCATGCTCGCGCTCAAGATCGCCTCGCTGTCGCGCGGCTACTCGGGCGTGCGGCGGGTGCTCGTCGATGCGCTGGTCAAGCTCTACAACGCGGACGTGCTCGCGCGCGTACCGGCGAAGGGATCCGTCGGTGCCAGCGGCGATCTCGCGCCGCTCGCGCACCTCTCGACAGTGTTGTTAGGCGTCGGCGAAGTCGAGCACGCGGGCCGGGTGTTCAGCGCCGACGAGGGATTGAAGATCGCCGGCCTCGGACGGCTGACGCTCGCCGCGAAGGAGGGCCTCGCGTTGCTCAACGGCACACAGACGTCCACCGCGCTGGCATTGTGGAACCTCTGCGCGATCGAGAACCTCTATTCCACCGCGATCGTCGCGGGTGCGCTGTCGGTGGATGCCGCGGAGGGCTCGGCCAGCCCGTTCGATCCGCGCATTCACGATCTGCGCGGGCATCCCGGCCAGATCGCCGCCGCCGCGGCGTACCGCGAGCTGCTCGCGGGTAGCCCCATCAATTCGAGTCACCGCGAGTGCGGCAAGGTTCAGGACCCGTATTCGCTGCGCTGTCAGCCACAGGTGATGGGTGCGTGCCTGGACCAGATCAACTCCGCGCGGACGGTGCTGTTGCGCGAAGCCAACGGTGTCACCGACAACCCGCTGGTGTTCCCGGACACCGGCGAGGCGCTGTCGGGCGGCAACTTCCACGCCGAGCCGGTGGCGTTCGCGGCCGACATCCTGGCGCTCGCGATCGCCGAGATCGGCGCGCTGTCCGAGCGGCGTATCGCGCTGCTCATCGACGCCACACTCTCGGGCCTGCCGCCCTTCCTCGTGAAGGACGGCGGCGTCAATTCCGGGTTCATGATCGCGCACGTCACCGCGGCCGCGCTCGCGTCCGAGAACAAGCTGCTCGCCCACCCGGCGAGCGTGGACTCGCTGCCGACGTCGGCGAACCAGGAAGATCACGTCTCGATGGCCACGTTCGCCGCGCGCAAGCTCGGCGATCTCTGTGACAACACCGCCAACATCCTCGCCATCGAACTGCTCGCGGCGGCGCAGGGAGTGGACCTGCGTGCGCCATTCCTCACCTCGGCGCGGCTGCAGGCCGTGATGCGCGAGATACGCTCGCGCGTGGCGCACTACGACATCGATCACTATCTCGCGCCCGACATCGCGGCGATCACCGACGCCGTGAAGTCCGGCGTCATCGCCGCGCACTGCCCGAAGCACTGACCCCGGATGCCGATCCCGGTCGAGTTCATCCTGTTCGGGCTCACGCTGCTGTGCGTGGCCATCTTCCACCGGCATACCCTGTGGGTGGCGGTCGCGGGTCTCGCGGTCATCGTCGCCTACAAGCTCGTGTTCTCCGACTTCCATGGGGCGGAGGGATTCCTCGGCCTGTGGTGGCACCTGCAGGAAGAAGCCGTGATCGTCGCGAACCTGTTCCTGCTGCTCGTCGGGTTCGCCTTGCTCTCGCGGCATTTCGAAGAGAGCCGGCTGCCGCAGGTGATGCCACGGTTCCTGCCCGACGGATGGATGGGCGGCTTCGTGCTGCTCGCCCTCGTCTTCGTGATGTCCGCGTTCCTCGACAACATCGCAGCCGCGATCATCGGGGCGACGATGGCATCGGTGGTGTTCCGCCGTCGGCTGCACATCGGCTACCTGGCGGCCATCGTCGCCTCCGCCAATGCCGGCGGCTCGGGCAGTGTGCTCGGGGACACGACGACGACCATGATGTGGCTCGCCGGCAAGTCACCGCTCGGGCTGCTTCCGGCGTACATCGCGGCCGTCGCGGCATTCTTCGTGTTCGCGATCCCGGCAGCGAAGCAGCAGCACCGCCATTCGCCGATCGTGAAGGATGCCCCCGAAGGCATCTCGATCGACCATTCACGCATCGTCATCGTGGTGCTGATCCTCGTGGCCGCCGTTGCCGCGAACATCTACGCGAACACACTGCCGGACGATCGCGGCGCGCGGTTCCCCTATATCGGCGCGGCCGTCATCGGCGTGCTCCTGTTGCTGACGCCGTGGCGGCGGCCGGACTGGCGCGCGGTCCCGCCCGCAATCGGTGGCGCGGTGTTCCTGCTGTCGCTGGTGCTCGCGGCGTCGCTGATGCCGGTGGACAGTCTGCCGGCGCCGACGGCGATGACGACGCTCGGGCTCGGCTATCTTTCCGCGGTGTTCGACAACATTCCTCTCACGAAGCTCGCGCTCGACCAGGGCGGCTACGACTGGGCGGCGCTGGCGTACGCGGTGGGCTTCGGCGGATCGATGATCTGGTTCGGTTCGTCAGCGGGCGTCGCCGTATCGAACCTGTTTCCCGAGGCCAAATCCGTGGTCGCCTGGGTACGGGAGGGCTGGCACGTCGCCGTGGGGTACGCCGTCGGCTTCATCGCGCTGCAGGCTTTCATGGGCTGGCGCCCGTCCTGACACGAGCACGAACAGCGCGAGGACCCAGTGGAAGGCCACGGGAATCGCGCCGTGGCGCCAGAAGTCCGCGCCGTTGTCGAAGAGATTGACGGCGAGGCGGATGGCCATCACCGCGAAGTAGATGCCTGCGAGGATGCGCAGCGCGCCGGCCGTGCGCGGGTTGGCGCGCGCGAAGCTGCCGTTGCGAATGCGGCGATTCCAGGCGATGACCGCCATGAGCATGAGCGCCGCAATCTGCGCGGGCAGCAGCAGCGGGTAGGGCAGGAGGCCCGAATACCATGCCTCCATCGCCGGCAGCCACGCGGGCGCGAGCAGCATCACCTCGAACTGCCCGACCACGCGCGTGGCGAACAGCGCGACGCACGCCCACATCAACGTCAGCGCGCTGCAGGATCGGTTCACGTGAAGATCCCCCGCAGGTGGCGATACCAGTCGCTCTGGAAGATGCCCCGCGGATCGAGCCTCTGCTTCGTCGCGAGGAATTCACGGATCGCCGGATGAGCAGTTTCGATCTGCTCGCGTCCGGCGAAGCGGTGGTACGTGAGGAAGTAGCTGCCACGATGCCGCAGCGCGTGATCGATGAGCCGGCGGAAATGACCTCGAGCCCGCTCGACGTCCGGCGGTCGGTGATCGATGTGCAAGTTGAAGATCACGCAGGCCCAGGGTTCGCGCGCCCAGGGCAACGCGGTCTGCGATTCCGCCTCGATGAGCCGGATCGTGCCGTAGATGAAGTCCACGCCGTGCAGGCGGAAGTCGTGGCGCACGTCGTCCATGAAGCTCGTGAGCCGGGACCGCGGCACATAGAGCTCGGTGATCATCTCGCTGCCGCGGCAGGCGGCTCCGAGCCGGTGATCGAGCGCCCCGTGGTAGTCCTCGAGATACAGGTTCAGCTGGTGCGTATCGCTCCAGTAACGCTGGCCATGCGTCGCGAGATAGAAGGCCGTGAACCTGCGGAACGCGGTGGCCTTGTCGTTGTGCGCGAGCGTGAGCAGCTCGTTCCAGTCCCGTTGCGAGAGCCGCCGCTGGTCATGCGGGATCGGCCGGTCGTCGTCGACCGGACAGTAGGTGGACAACACCCCCGTGCGCAGGAACTCGGGGCTGTCGGGCGCCGTCGCGAACTGGAAGTCGCCGTAGAGATGGCCCGCGGCGATCCGGTCGTCGAACGCTTCCATGAGCCCGTCGATCTCGAGCCGCGCCACGCGTCTTTCTACCCGGACCCGAGGCACGAGCCGCAGAGTCACGGCCGTGACCACGCCGAACAACCCGTACCCGCCGACCACATGGCGAAAGAGCTCCGCATTCTGCTCGCGCGTGCACCGCACCACATCGCCATCCGCCGTGACCACCTCGAGCGCGTCGACGTCGGCCACGAAAGGCTGCGCGGCGAGGCCGCGGCCGTGAATGTTGGATGCCACGGCGCCGCCCAACGAGAGTCGGTCCGCTCCCGTCTGCTTCTGCCGGATTCCGCAAGTCCGCGCGGATCCCCGCTGCATCGACAGGTAACCGCGAATGAGGTCCGGCCACGTGATCCCGGCTTCCACTTCCATGAGCGCCGCGCCGCGATCGAGCCACCGCACGCCGGCGAGCCGCCGCGTGTCGAGCAGCGTTCCACCCGAGAGAAACTGTTGACCGCCCATCGAGTGACGCGCGCCAGCGATCGAGAGGGGTTGGGCCCGTGCTCCCGCCTGGAGCACGGCATCGACCACGTCGTGTACGCGGCGCGGTTCGACGATGCGCGACACGCACGTGCGGTTGAGCGCCGAGTGGGTGTCGTTCACCCAGGCGGGTGGCGCGGGTCGACGGACCGACTTCAGCCTCGCGTTCATGGCGCCGACGCTCGCCCAGCCGGGAGCGTATGGCAATACCAGGAACGGCGGTATTATCTCGCGATACCCGCAGTGCGGGTACAAATTCCGTGCGGTGAGGCAGAATCGGCGCCATGGGAGAGACGAACCGGATCATCCTGGCGCTCAAGCGCGCACTGCGCGCCCGCGGCATCACGTATGCAATGCTCGCGCGACGGATCTCGCTCAGCGAACCGTCGGTCAAACGCATCCTCTCGCGCGGTAGTTTGAGCCTGCCACGCCTGGAGCGCATCTGCGAAGCGTCGGGCATCGCGATGGAGGAACTGGTGCGCCCGGTGACCTCCAGCACGCTCACGGCGGCGCAGGAATCCGCGCTCGCCGCGGACCCGCAGCTACTCGGCTGCTTCTACCTGCTGACCAACGGGCACACGCCGCGCGAGGTGGCGAACGAGCTCAATGCCGACGAAAAGCTCCTGCGGCGCTGGCTCGTGAGACTCGACAACCTCAACCTCGTCGAGCTGCGGGCGCGACTCGGCGCGCGCCTGCGCGTGCACGCGCCGATTTCCTGGCGGCAGGATGGCCCCATTCGCGCCACCTACGAAAAACAGGTGCGCGAGGAATTCATGCGGTCGAGCTTCCTGGCCGAGGACGAAACCCTCAACTTCCGCTCGGCGGAGCTGTCGGAGGCCTCTCGCGTGGTTCTGCAGCGCAAGCTTGCGCGGCTCACCGCGGATTTCAACGAACTCGCCGAACTCGATCGCCACCTGCCGAGCCGCGACAAGCGCAGCGTCGCGCTCATGCTGGCGTGCCGGCCGTGGGTATTTTCGATGTTCGATGGATTGAAAGGCCGCTCACGATGAGCAGGCCGAACGCGGTGACCCACGCGTAGTAGCCGGCGCGCAAGTCGCCGGCTTCGCCCGCGCGCGCGAGCTGCACGAGCCAGTAGAGATCGAGGATGAAGCACGCGATGGCGACCCTGATGAAAAAACCGGGCCGCGTCACGCGGCGCAGCGCGACGTGGGCGACGAGGACGATGAACGCGACATTCGTCGCGGCGCTGAGAACCTGCGGGACCGCTTCCTCCCCGGCCGTCGAGCTTCCCTTGTAGGGCCAGAGTGCCGAGAGGGAGTAGCGGAATGCTTCCCAGCCCCGCACCTCGTCGAACACCGGCAACACCCACGAAAGCAGCCAGAGCGCCGCCGCCAGCGCGGTGACGAGTCGCGTCGTGCGGTCGTTCACGCGGGACCGGTGATCACGAGGCCCACTTTTCCATCGGCGGCGCCGCTCAGCTGCAGCACCAGCTGTCGGCCGGCCGGCAAGTCGAACTCGACGACCTTGTGGAGCAGCGCGCACCCGGTGTGTCCGCGATGCGCGACCGACTCGGGGGCAGTGCCGGTACCGCGCATCGCGGCGCCCTCGGGCGCCAGCTCCGGCGGCAATGACGCGCAATCTTCGTCCTGGTGAGCGAATGACGGCGAAACGGCTAACAAGAACGGCAGGAGAGCCCGCGCGAAGTACTGCATCGCGCGAGCCTACCGCAGATCAGCGCAGACTCAAGACTGTCGCGGGAATTCCGCGTTGATCTCCTGGTCCGTCTCGGAAAGCTGGCAACGTCCTTCGCCGCCACCGGCCATGCCGCGCGACGGACTGATCAGCGTGAACCGGCAGCGCATGTGCTCGCCATTCTCCGTGTGAAGGTTCGCGAGCACGCGGCCGCTGTACTCCTTCACGAACTCCGGGCCCTCGTCGTGCGCCCAGTAGCGCCACGCGCTGCGGCGATAGGGGCGGCCGCCCCAGCCGTACCACAGCGGTTCGAGCCGGTCGACGCGCGTGTCGCGCGTGATCTGGAAGTAGGTGCCCTTGAATACCCGTCCGCTGCCGAACGTCGCCGTGATGTCACCCGAAACGCTGTCGGTGCTCTGCCAGGTGAAGGCAACGGGTTTGCGCGTCCCGCGCACGTTGCCGGAGCCGGTGCCCGCCGTCTGGCAGGCGGATACGATGAGCGCGCCGGCGAGGACGCAGGCGCCGATGAGTCGCTTGTACATGCGGCGATCGTCCCGCCCGGCGGATTGCCGCAATGTCGGAGAATCGCCCGTGCGCGTGTCGGCGGTGGACTTCAATCGCCCGTGGGCGAGAGCCGGAATTCGAGCACGGTCTGGTTCTCCTCGAGCCAGCGCGCCAGGCGCGCGGCGGCGCCCCGGTCGGTCGTCTGCAGCGTCATGCGATGCCGCAACAGCCGCTGATCGCCCGTGCCGTCGAGCCGGTAGCTGAAGTTCTGGGCGCTGAATCCGAGTTTCCTGAGCGCCACGAGCAACGCTTCTTCCGACAGGTTGCCCTCCCGCGCGTACTGCACGTCGAAGAAGTAGTACGCCTGCGTCGGCACCTTGTTCTCGATCCAGCGGAACACGCTGAGCACCGCGAGCGTGAGCAGCACGGACACGACGAGCGGCAGCCAGAGCCCGACGCCCGCGAGCACGCCGATACCCGCCGTGATCCAGATGGACGCGGCCGTCGTGAGGCCGCGCACGTTCAGGCCTTCCTTCACGATGACGCCGGCGCCGAGGAAGCCGATGCCGGTCATGATGCCCTGGGCCATGCGCGTCGGATCGAGGCGCGACTCACCCGGAGTACGGACCCAGTGATCCTCGTACACGGTGACGAGCATCAGCAGCGCGGACGCGAGACAGACGAGGACGTGGGTGCGCAGGCCGGCGGGCCGGCCATGGAAGGAACGCTCGTACCCGATGAGCGCGCCCGCGGCGAGCGCCGCGAGCAGGCGTCCGATCATCGCGAAATCGTCGTGGCGCAGATCCATTCGCCCGCAGGGTGGCGTGCGCGGTGCGCGCCGTCAATGCATCAAGGCGGAAGATACCGGCCACGCCGCTCGAGGGCGCGGCGACCCAGCGACAGGAGGTTCGGCAGCGTGAGCGGACACAGACAGATGAGCATGTCCCCTTCGGCATGGCCCGGGTTCACCGTCGCGAAGAAACGCAGGTCGGGTTCGGAATCCGCGTCGAGCACGAGGGGCGCCGTCGTTGCCCGCATGCGTCGCTGCCCGGAGCGGACGACGATCCCGCGGTCGGGTCGCCAGGCCGGGCCATGGATCCGCCTCGCGAGGTCATCGATGAGCGCCGCACACGATTCCGGCGTCGGCGCATCGTGCCGGGGCCAGTACTCGCGGAAATTGCGCGGCAGCAGCAGGTAGCTCTTGTAACTCGAGGCGTCGAAGAACCAGTAGATGGAGCGCGACGGGTGGCGCAGACGCGTCGCGAGGAACGTCCGGAAG
>CADEED010000072.1:12253-21162 GCA_902826225.1 uncultured Pseudomonadota bacterium
GCGCCGCTCAGCCCGTGCTTGATGGCGATGACGGCGATCCGCCGGCCCCGGAACTCCGTCGGGATGATGTCGATGGCGGCCATGCCGAGCAACGTGTCGTCCATGCGGAACATCGCGATCTGCTGGTGGCGACGCAGCTCGTTCTCGGAGAAGGCGCGCTCGACGTCGTAGAACTCCTCGGTGAGAGTCCAGATCTCGTCCCAGTCACGCCCGGTCAGGCGCGCCAGCGGCGCGACCTTCGTGACGATGCGCGGAAAACCATGGTCCATGCTGGAAGTGAGGGCGTGCGCGGGCTGCATCCGAAGCCGCGCACTGTCGGGTCAACGACGGTCCGTCGGTATCGGGGGAAACCCGTGCGCCGCCAAAATATGTGACTTTGTACCGGCGAAAGTGGATGCTGCGGCGCACGCGAGCGCGCCCGGCCTCCCGCTGTGTGATCGGCGCTACACTCCGCCGCGGCGTGTCGCGCAACACTAGCTAGTCGTCGAACGACGAGGATCAGTCAATCCATGCCTACCGACGCCGTCCTTCCCGCGACCGCCGCGCCCTCGGTCGCGCCGGTCCCGTTCACCCTCGTCCAGAAGGATGAGGCGGAAGTCATCGCGAAGCAGCGCGTGAACCGCGGCATCCGCTCCACGGCGCCGCTCGTGGGTCTGGCGCTGTCGGGCGGCGGAATCCGCTCCGCCTCGTTCGCGCTCGGCGTGTTGCAGGCATTGGCCCGCCGCGACGAAGGACGCACCGACAACCTGCGGCACGTGGACTATCTGTCGACCGTCTCCGGTGGCGGATACATCGGCTCGTCGCTCACGTGGTTCAACTACCTGCAACGCGACAAGCGCCCCGCGGACCGGCGATTCCCGTTCGGTTCCAAGTTCGAGGCGCACCGCGACCAGTGCGCCACGGAGGTCAAGCCCGACAACACCGCGTTCATCCGTCAGCACGGCGAATACCTGACGCCTGCCAAGAGTTTCACGAGCGTCTCGCTGGTCGCGGTGGCGCTGCGCAACATCGTGCTGAGCTTCTCGGTGTACTTCGCGTTCGTCGTCGCGCTCACGATGGGCGTGCGGCATGCGCATCCGCACCTCGACGCCGTGTTGCCGCGCGGCTGGTTGCGCGATGTCAGTGGCGACACGATGCTTCCCGCCATACTGCTCGGCCTGCTGTTCGTCGTACTGGCCGTCCTGTTCGGCATGCTGACCGCGCTCATCCCGAAGTTCCGGCCCGACAACGAGGTGCTGTACGCGGCGCGCGTGCGCTCGCAGCGCTGGTTCGGCCTGGTGCTCGTGTGGGCGTTCGCCGCCGCGATCTGCGGCACGGTGCCACACCTCTACACGGTGCTGCACGATTGGCAGGGATTCACGTTCTCCACCACCGCGACGACCGGCGCCGCCGGCGTGCTCTACGAATTCGTGAAGCAGCAGCGCCCGAAGCTCGCCGCGAAGACGCCCAAGCTGAACCTCCTGATCCTGTGGATCACGGTGGGCGCGATCATCTACGGCCTGTTGCTCGGGGCGTACGCGATCTCGCTGCGGCTCGATCCGCAAGCGGAAGAGCCGCTGTTGATCGCCTGGTTCGCGCTTTACGGACTCGTCGCGGGCGGCCTCATGAACAGCAACATGTTCTCGATCGGGCGCATGTATCGCGACCGCCTCATGGAGGCGTTCATGCCCGATCCGGAGGCGGTCACGCAGCGCAAATGGCGGCGCGCGAAGGCCGCCGACGTGACTTTCATGCAGGACGTCTGCACGGAGGAGGACAACGGGCCTTACCACCTCGTGAACACCAATGTCGTGCTGACGAGCTCCGACTACGCGAGTTTCCGCGGTCGCGGCGGAGACAACTTCGTGTTCTCTGCGAAGTACACCGGCTCCGAGGCGACGGGCTGGTACTCCGCGAAGACGGCCTGCGGCGGCGCGATGTCGCTCGCGACGGCGATGGCGATCTCGGGCGCCGCGGTGAACCCGAACGCCGCCTGCGGCGGGCGCGGCCCGACCCGCAACCGGCTCGCCTCGTTCGTGCTGGCGCTGTTCAACATCCGTCTCGGTTACTGGGTACGCAATCCCAACGCGTCGCAGTTCGTGAAATCCGTCAGCAAGGTCGTGTGGCCGAACCTCATCTACCCCGGGCTGCGGCAGGGCCTGCTCGGCACCGGCCTGCACACCCGCGCCGGTTACATCGAGCTCACCGACGGCGGGCATTTCGACAACACCGGCATCTACGAGCTCGTGCGCCGCAAGGTGCCCTGCATCATCTGCTCGCTCGCGAGCGCCGATCCGGGGTACGGATTCGACGACCTCGCGGACGTGATCGAGCGCGTGCGCGCGGATTTCGGCGTGTACATCGCGTTCGATTCGATGATGGCCGACGCCGTCCCGGGGAACGGGGATCCGCCGCCCGACGGCATCGCGACGTCGCTCAAGTTCGCGAAGACATCGCACGTCGTCGGCAAGATCCACTATCCGGACAAGACGACGGGCACGCTCATCGTGCTCAAGAGCTCGATGACCAATCGCCTGCCCGTCGACGTCGTGCGCTACGCCGCGCTCAACGCCGCGTTCCCCAACGAATCGACAGCCGACCAGTTCTTCGACGAGCGCCAGTTCGAGGCGTATCGCGAAGCCGGGTACGCGGCGGGCGCGGGCATGCTCAAGGAGAACCGGACGAAGAACTGGTTGGGTGCCTGAGAGCCGGGGCCGTTTCAGGGCGCGGCGATGGCCGCGCCGACCGCTTCCGCGGCGCCCTCGGCGAGCGGCGTCAACAGATCCTCGCCGTCCGACCTGGCCTTGCGCTTCGTGCTCTTCTCGAGCAGCGGCTGCCTGCCGCCGACGGAATCGAGTTTCACGTCGAGCTGCATGTCGTCGCGCGCCCGGACGTTGGCCGCGAAATCCTGCGCCGATTGCAGCACGGCGGTGGCGAGCGCGGTCTTCGCGTAGTCGGCTCCGGGGACGTAGGGGGTGTAGTTGGACAGTGCTCCGAGCACGCTGCGGCCGGTGTTCGCCTCAGAGCCGCTGCGGTGCGTGAGCGTGGTCGCGAGCACGAAGTCGCAATCCGCCTGGCGCGCCTCGATGAGGTACTGGGAGGGCAGGCGCGAACCGAGCAGCGCCACCTCGATCGTGGGGCCCTGCAGATAGCCGGCGAGGATGTTGCGCACGGCCTCGGCCGACTGCGCGGAATCCGCGCCCGCCATCGACACTTTCGGCTGCACGATGCCGATGCGCGTGACGCCCTCGGCTTTCGCCGGGATGTCCTGTGCGTGGGCGGCGCCGAGAGCGCAGGCGGCGAGAGCGGCGAAGATTTTCAGGGTGGTTCGCATGGGGACACTCCAGTCAGTCCGTGAACATCGGTTCGAGCGATTCACTCGCCGCCGTCCTCTTTGAGTTCCTGCGCCGAGCAACGCGCCGCCGTGCGTTTCGACTCGAACGTGGCGGAGTAGTCGACGCTCGGATCCTTGCCCTTGGCCACCAGGCTGCCGCTGTACGCGTCGGGCCCGTGTGGCGTCAGAACGAAGTCGAAATTCACCTCGTCGCAGATGAACGTGAACCTCACGGACGCGCCGTCCTTGCGGTAGTTGCTGACCTTGCAGCTCTCGTCCGGCAGCGGGAGCGGCGCCTTTGCTTCGAGCTCGAACGCCTTCGAGATGCAGTCGATGTCGGTGTAGGTATCCGTGGCCGGCACGCCCTGCGGGCGCTTTGGGCCGTACTTGATCGCGCCCGTCGTCTCCCACTTGCCTTCTCGCGCGATCACGTCACCGGCCAGGGTGCCGGTGGCGACGCCGATGGCCAGGATGGACGCGGTCAGGGTGCTGTTTTTCATGGATTTCTCCGGTGCCTGACTGTTGAAACATCGAAGCCGCGCGAATCCGGCCATCGACGGGTTATAAAGACCGTCGATGAGTGAACCCGACCTGCATGCGCTGGCCGACGAGCTGCTGCCCGTGTTCTACGAAGACCTGAAGCGCATCGGCAGACGCGAGCGCCGGCGCGTGGGCGCGGGCGAGACGATGCAGACCACGGCGCTCGTCAACGAGGCCTATCTCAAGTTGCGCACGATGAAGGGCTGGGCGGACGACCGGCACTTCCTGGCGGCCGCCGCGCTCGCTATGCGGCACGCGCTCGTCAACCACGCCAAGGCAGAGGTCGCGCAGAAGCGCGGCGCCGGAGCGGTGCACGTGTCGCTGACGCAGGCGGGAGATCTCGGCGTCGACACCGACGAGGGGCTGGTCGCGCTCAGCGAGGCGATCGACGAGCTGGCGCAGGAATCGCCGCGCGCCGCGCGCGTGGTCGAGTGCCGCTATTTCGCGGGGTACAGCGAGCCGGAAACGGCGCGCGTGCTCGACATCTCGGAGCGCACGGTGCGGCGCGAATGGACGATGGCGCGCGCGTGGTTGTATCGCCGGTTGTCGGTCAGCGGGTAGTCGGACTCGACGGATCGTCGTAAACGCGGCTCGCCTCGAGCGCGCGCGTGCGCGCGGCCGCCGCGCCTTTCAAATCACCCGAAATCTCCAACGCAGACGCGTAGGTTCGTTCCAGCACAGGGCCTAGCCTGACGTCGTAGTTTCCGCTGACCTTCTCGAACGCCATGCGCGCCGCTTCGCTCGCGGCCAGCGCGGCCTTCGCGTCGCGACGGGCCAGCGCGATCATCGCGAGGTCGTCCTGTGCGCGCACGGCGGGAGCCAGAGGTTTTCCAGCCGACGCCGCGAGAATCGAACGCGCTTCGCGTTCCGCATCGTCGAGCTGTCCGTGCGTCGCGAGGAAACGCGCCCAGCGTTCGCGCGTGGTCAGCTGCATCACGGAGTCCTTGCGGTCCTTTTTGAGCGACTCTTCGAGAGACGCGGACAGCATGCGGCGCGCGTCGTCGGCGCGCCCGAGCCGGTCGTACGCGTCACCGAGATGCATTCGCGCGCGGCGCAGATCGGATTCGCGGCCCGGCCGTTCCTGCCAGGTCGTCTCGGCTTTTTCGAGCAGCGGCAACGCCTCCGCGGGACGACCTTCCGCGGCGAGCACTTCGCCATAGGTTGCGCGCGCGGCGATGTCGAGCGTCGTGATCGCGTGATCCGCGGGAATGTGTTTCCACAAAGCCTCGAACATCTGGTGCGCACGCGCGCGCTCTCCGCGCTGGTGCGCGAGCTGCGCGCGCTCCGCTGCGTACACCCAGTAGGTGGGCCGCTCGTGTCCGAACAGGGTCCGCGTCGTCTCCTCGAATTTGCCGTATGTCTTCTCGGAGGCCGCGAATTCGCCGAGCTCCGTAAGCACTGCGGCCTGGTTTCCAAAGATCACCGACAGTTCGTTCAGTTGTCCGTTGCCCGCTGCATAGAGGGCGATGGCGCGCTCGTTGCGCCGCTTCGCCTCCACGAAGTTGCCGAGCGCCGCATTGGCCGAACCGCCGTTCGCGACGGCGGCGGGATACATCGGGTCGTCGGGAGCTTTTCGTTCGTACAGCGCGACCGCTTTGTCGATGGCCTCGAGACGCTTCTGCGGATCGGAAGCGCGATACGCTTCCGCCTGCGCGACATACCAGCCAGCCTGCAGTCGCGTGCCTTCGTGGCCGCCCTTGCGTATCAAATCGTCCGCCTCGGCCAGCAGGCGCGACGCTTCCTTGTAATTCTGCGTGTAGATGGAGCCCCAGGCATCGACGATCACGCTCTCGACGACCGTGGGGTGGGTAGGACCGAAGTGCGTGCGCGCGAGCTCGGTGCGCTTCTTGAGAAGCGCCATGAACGGTTCTTCCTCGGCCCAGTATCCGTAGATCTCGCTGGCCGCTTCGAGCAACGCGAGACGCGTCTCCGGATCGTCCGCCAGCTCCTTGTCGATGCGGTCGACGGAGGCGTCGAGCAGTTCCTTCGCGGTGATGCTGCCCGGCGGGCGATTGCGCGTGAGACGCGGGTCGCTCGCCTCGAACACGCTCACGAGGAAGTCGCGCGTCTGCTCGGCTCGCCGCGCCTCGCGCTCCGCCCGGCGAGCCTGCCAGGTCGTCGCCACGATGCCGGCGCTGAGCACCGCGACGAGCAACACGCCGGCCGCGACCAACCAGCGATGCCGGCGGACGAACTTGCCCACGAGATAGGAGCGTGCATCGCCACTCGCCGCCACCGGGGCACCATCGAGCGCGGCGGAAATGTCGCGCTTGACCTCGACGACGGTGGGATAACGCGCGCTGGACTCGCGGCGCAGGCACTTGGCGACGATGGCATCGAGGTCACCGCGCAGGTCCCGGGACTGGATCGGTGCGTCGCCGTTGGCCTCGACGATGTCGCTGCCGCGCGGCGCGGGCGTGTCGAGCAGGTCGTGCAGCACCTTGGCGATCGGTCGGCCGTCGTGTTGCCACGGGCGCCGGCCCGTCAGCATCTCGAAGAGGAGCATGCCGAGGCCATAGACGTCGGTCGCAGTGGTGATCGGCTCGCCCGCCAGCTGTTCCGGCGAGGCGTAGTCGGGCGTCATGAGCGCCGCGGTTTCGGTCGCGGCAGCGCCGCCCGGCCACACGGCGTCGAGCGGCTTCGCGATGCCGAAATCCAGGAGTCGAACGCGCCCCTCGGAATCCACGAGGACGTTGGACGGCTTGAGGTCGCGGTGCACGATGAGGTGACCGTGCGCATGCGCGACGGCGTCACAGACTTGCAGGAACAGCACGAGACGCTCGCGCAGGGTCAGCTTTCGATACGCGCACCATTCGACGATCGTGCGGCCCTCGACGAACTCCATGACCGCGAACGGCCGGCCGTCGTCGGCCACGCCGCCATCGAGCAGGCGCGCGATGCCCGGGTGGTCGAGCCGCGCGAGCATCTGCCGCTCCGCGCTGAAGCGCTCCAGTAGTTTGGTGGCCTCCCGGCGCGTGAGCTTGAGCGCCGCCCGTTGCTCGAACTGCCCGTCGGCGCGCGCGGCTTCGTAGACTTCGCCCATGCCGCCGTGGCTGAGGAATCGCACGATGCGCCAGGCGCCGAGGCGGGTATCCGGCGCGAGCGAACCGGTTTCGGGAGCGTCGACCCCGCGCGGACCCTGCGCCTCGCCCGACAGGAACTCGCCCGCGGCGTCGTGCGCCTGCAGCAGCGCCGCGAGCTCGATCTGCGTCGCCGGGTCGGAGCGCGCGAGTTCGGCGAGGAATTTTTCGCGCGCTGCGGGTTCGAGCGACAACGCGCTGTCGAAGAGCTCCTCGAGTTGGCGCCAGCGCAGTTTGTCCATGGTCGCCGAGATTAGTGCGCGCACGCGGGCGGGTACAGCGCCGCGACCGGCGCGATCATGGCTTTCACGGTGGCGCGACGGTGATCGTGCCCGATATCTCGAAGCTCGTGCGCACGCGGCCCGTCGCTGCCTGGCCGCCTTGTGCCCTCAACGTGAATGGAACCGATCGGCCCGGAATGCTCAGCGGTCCGGTATCGAGTGCGTACTCGGCCTTGACGACGTTGATGTCCGTGCATCCGTCGACGAACCGGCGATCGCCGTTGTAGTAGGTATCGGGTTCCTGCGGCACGGATGGGGCCGCGCCGAAGCATTCGAGCGCGCCATCCGACCCGTGAGAATGGCCGGTCACCATCAACCTCAGGCGGTGGACATCGCCGCTCAACGCGAGCTCGCGGTTCAGCCGGCGGAATTCTCCCGGCTCCCATGGCGTCTGTTTCCACGAGGCCTGATTCGTGATCGATTCCTTCGGATTGAGTTCGAGGATCAGATCGAAGATGCGGAGGTCGGCACGATCGAGCAGGCGAAAGCGGTCGAACTTCACGACGACCGTGCGCGCCGGCGTCGTGAAATTGCCGCTGACCTGCTGTGCGCGCGACGCGCCCTCGGCCGGAACGGTGATCAAGTAGTGGTAGTTGATCCCGTGACCCAAGGTGAGCCCCTGGGGACGGCTCGCCCCGATGTAGCGCGTCACGCGATCGGTGCTGTTTCGATTGTCGCGGTCTGCCCGAATCCGTTGGCTGTTCCGCATGACATGGAGGCCGTCCGACCCGATCGTCGGCGCGCCGGTCGAGATCTGGATGAACGGCGCGGCGTTGGGTCGAGCCGTGAATTGGAAGCCGACCTCACCGATCCCTTGAATGACGCGAACGTCGCTGAGTCGGCCGACGACGAGTTCATCGGCCGCGTTGTGTGCGGTGCCCTGGATGGGAACTGCAGTGGCGGATCCGGGCGCGATGGCGCTTCGGCCCGACGTCGCCGCGACGATCGCTGGCGTCGTGCGCGGCGTGAGCGCGTTCTGGGTCGAGGCGCCGAGCGCGCGTGCTGGCGTCGCTGCAGCGCCCGGTTGCACTGCACTTTCCCGAGCGACGGCGACATCGGCCCGGTTGGGCACGGACGTCCCGAGGTTCGCCAGGTCGTAGTTCGGGCCCGCGCAGGTGATCTGGTCGAATGCACCGCAGCCCGGGCCGAAGCACACGCGGCCTGCATCCGGCTGGCTCGCGTCGATGATGGCGCTGGCGCCAACGTTCTCCCGGAGGGCAAAACTGACCGGGTTCTGCTTAGTGCGATCCTGCGTGCGACAGAAGTAGAGCGCAGCGGTGCGTCCGTCACAGTCCCTGCCAAAATGAACACAACCGTCGGCGTAATGACGCTTGCCGTCCTCACCCGTCGTCGTGGGGTGACTGTAGCGCACGGCGCCGTAGGGTAGTTGGGTCACGCGCATCGCCGGCGCTTCGGGCGACGCCCGCTCCGCCATGATGCGCTGGATCTGCGGCCACACAGGTTCGAGTGGTGCATCCGCGCACGCGGTGGTCCTCGTAACCCACTGCCACGAGTTGTATGTCGGCGGCTTGGGGCCCGTGCCCGACCACGTGCCACACATCTTGCCCTCGGCACACTCCAGTCGGCACTTCGAGTGGACGCCGATGATTCCCCGACTCACGGCGTCGCCCGCGTAGGAGGGGCCGCCGCTGTCTCCGCCCGCCCCGGTGGCATTGGCCTCGTCCATGTACCACA
>CADEED010000073.1 GCA_902826225.1 uncultured Pseudomonadota bacterium
CGCGAGGGAACCCATGTCCAGGCCCAGAGTCAGCACCATCGCCGGATACATCGCCGCCGCTCCGAAGCCCGCGCGCAAGAACCTGCGGGCGATGTACGCCATCCTGAAAAAGGCCGCGCCGCGGGCGCGCGAGACCATCAAGTGGTCCACGCCCATCTTCGAGGAGTCGCGCATCCTGTTCGCCTTCGCCGCCTACAAGGCGCACATGAACTTCATGCCGACGCCGTCGGCGATGAAACCCTTCAAGGCGGCGCTGGCCCGCTACAAGACCGGCAAGGGCTCCATCCAGTTTCCCCACGACGCGCCGTTGCCGAAGGCCCTGATCGCGAAGATCGCGAAACAGCGGGTCGCGGAACTGCGGGAGAACGACGCGCGCTGGATGTAGCGGACGGCGTTGTTAGGTCCGCGTAGGACATTTCCGACACGGTCGTCGGTCTCACTTCGTTAGACTGCGCGCCGGATGACCTGGGCGAATCTCTTCAAGCTGACCGCGCTGCAGCGCCGCGTATTCCTCGTGGCGATCGCGGGCCTTCTCCCCGTGGCCATTCTCTCCTGCGTCCTGCTGATCTCGAGCGCGCGCGAGCAGAAGGAACGGCTGATCCGCACGACCGACGACACGCTCTTCGCGCTGATGAGCGCCATCGACGCCGAACTCAAGAGCGACATCGCCGCGCTCGACGCGCTGGCGGCGAGTCCGCGGCTCGCCCGCGGGGATTTCGCGGGGGTTCGCGAGGAGGCGCTCGAACTACTCGGCCGGCGTTCGACGTGGCTCAACATCGTCATCCTCGACCGCGATCGGCAGTACATGAACGCGCGCGTGCCCGGGGACGAGCCGCTGCCCGCCGTGACCGAGGCCGGGCTGGTGGCCGAAGTGCTCGACGGTCAGAAGCCGGTGGCCGGACAACTGGTGTATGCGCCGGTGCTCAAAACGCAGGCCGTCGCCGTGGCCGTGCCCTACATGCGCCAGAAGCAGGCGAGGTACGCCATCGCGGCCATCATCCGGCCGGATTCGTTCCTCGACATGATCGGGCTCGAGAGCGGACAGGAGCAACGGGTGATCGCCGTCATCGACCGGCGGAACCGCGTCGTCGCGCGTTCGCTGAACCAGGCGCAGTGGATCGGCAAGAATCCCTCGGAAGGATTGCTGCAGGCGCTGCTGACCGGCCAGACGCGGGGAACGCTCGAGACGAACACGCTCGAAGGCACTCCCGTCTATACCGTTTTCCGCCGCTCGGCATTCTCCGGCTGGGCCGGCGCGGTCGGCATTTCCCGCGCCAACGTCGACGGCCCCGTGGTGATGTCTTACCTGGAGCTGGGCGGCGCGGTGCTGTTCTCGATCCTGCTGGGACTCGTCGCCGCGAACATCGTCGGGCGCACGATCGTCACGCCCATGGCGGAGCTCGAGCGCAGCGCGGCGCGCGTCGGCCGCGGCGAGACGCCGACCATGCCGAAGACGCGCCTCGCCGAAGTGCGGCGCGTGGCCGATGCGCTCGCGCACGCGCACGAAGAACGCGCGGTGTCGTTCGCGCGCGAACGCGAAGCGCGCGTCGCCGCGGAGAACGCCAGCAAGGCGAAGGACGAGTTCCTGGCGATGCTCGGCCACGAGCTGCGCAACCCGCTCGCGGCCATCAGCAACGCCTCGCACCTCATCGAGCGGCAACGGCACGTGCTCGATCCCGCGGCGGCGACGGCCACCGACATCATCGCGCGCCAGGCGCGGCACCTCTCGCGCATGACGGACGACCTGCTCGATGCCGGCCGCGTCATCCTCGGCAAGATCTCGCTCACGCGGTCGTCCGTCGATCTCGCGGTGGCCGTCGCCGCCTGTCTCGAGGGGTTCCGCAGCACCGGGCGCCTCGCCGGGCACGACGTGCAGGCCGCGCTCGAGCCCGTGTGGATCTTCGCCGACCCGACGCGCATCGATCAGATCATCGGAAACCTGCTCACGAACGCGGTCAAGTACACGCCGCCCGGCGGAGGCATCCGGATCGCGACGCAGCGCGAGCGCGACCACGCGTTGCTCGTCGTCGCCGACACGGGCATCGGTCTCGAGCCCGAGCTGCTGCCGCGCGCCTTCGACCTGTTCGTGCAGGGTGAACGCGCGCTCGACCGGTCGCAGGGCGGTCTCGGTATCGGTCTCACGCTGGTGCGGCGACTCGCCGAGCTGCACGGCGGTGGCGTCGACGCGCACAGCGAGGGCAGCGGCCGCGGTGCCACGTTCACCGTGCGATTGCCCGCCATCGAGCCACCCGCGGTCGCGGTGACGCCGGCGCCGGAACCGGCGGCGCGCGCGCGCCGGCGCATCGCGCTGGTCGAGGACAACGACGACGCGCGCGTGAGCCTGCGCATGCTGCTCGAGTTCGAGGGACACGAGGTCGTCGAGGCCGCGGACGGCGCCGCCGGGGTCGAACTGATCGCGAACGACTCGAGGATCTCGATCGCGTTCATCGACATCGGGCTCCCGGGCATCAGCGGCTATGACGTCGCGCGAGAATTGCGGCGGCGGCGCGGAAAATCGCTGCGGCTGGTCGCGATGTCGGGCTACGGTGCCGAACAGGACGTGGCGAGCGGCATGGAGGCCGGCTTCGAGGCGTACATCGTCAAGCCCGCGGACGTCACGCAGCTCAGCGAACAGATCGCGCTCGCCTGAGCGCGCCGCCCTTGTTAGGGTAGGCGCATGCAGATCGGGAGACGGGATCTCATCAGGCTCGGACTGATCTCGGCCGCCGCCGGCGCGATGCCGAAGGTGTTCGCGCGAGCGGGCCGGCGCGAGACCGCGGCGCTGGTCCCCGGCCCGCAACGCAAGGTGCTGGTGATCGGCGCGGGCCTGTCGGGGCTCGTCGCGGCGTACGAGCTGCGCAAGCTCGGTCACGAGGTCACGGTTCTCGAGGCGCGCACGCGCCCGGGCGGCCGCGTCTGGTCACCGCATGAGCCGTTCTCCGACGGCCTGTACGTCGAGGTCGGCGCCGCCCGCATACCGGACAACCACGATCTCACGCTGCGCTACGTGCGCGAGTTCGACCTGCCGCTGACGCCGTTCTATCCACCCGGGTCGCGCATGTACTCCATCGCCGGCAAGCAAATCCGCACCGACGCGGGCGGGGAGTGGATCGCGGGCGAGGCGCCGCTCGATCTCCAGCCGGACGAGAAGCCGCTCGGTCAGTGGGCACTGCTCGAGAAATACATCGGCGGCGCGCTCGCGGAGCTCGGCGATCCATGGCGGATCGACTACGCCGGGAAATCGGCGCGAAAGTTCGATTCGGTGACGTGCTCGCAGTATCTGCGCGAACGGGGCGCGTCCGAAGGCGCCAACAATCTGCTGAGCTGGCCCTGGGCGAACGCCACCGACGACCGGACGTCGTTTCTGTGGACGCTGCGCGAGATCGCCTACGAATCGCAGGAGAAGTCGCGATCGAAGATCGTCGGCGGCAACGACCGGCTGCCGCGGGCATTCGCCGCGACGATGAAGGATGCCATCCACTACGGCGCGCCCGTCGTGCGGGTGGAGCAGAACGAGCAGCGCGTGCGCGCGGTGGTGAAGCGCGGCGCCGTCACGGAGACCTTCGACGCCGATCGACTGCTCGTGACGATCCCGTTCCCGGCCTTGCGTGGCCTGGACATCGCGCCGGCGCTATCCGCGGCGAAGCGGCGCGCGATCGACGAACTGCTGTACGACACCATCGTGCGCTCCACGCTGCAATGCCGGACGCGATTCTGGGAGAAGGACGGATTCAACGGATTCGGACATTCCGACACGCCGCAGCAGATCTGGCATTTCACGCACGACCAGCCGGGGCCGCGCGGCCTGCTGGTCTCGTTCCTGAGCGGCGCCACGGGAGAACGCGTCGGCGCCCTGGAGCCCGAGGAATGCGGGCGGTTCATCGTGGACGAGATGGAGCGCGCGCATCCCGGGCTCCGGCAGAACTACGAGAGCATGCTCGTGCACGTGTGGCACGCGGATCCATGGACGAAGGGCGCCATCGCATTGCCGTCGCCGGGACAGATGACCGGCATCTGCATCGGCGCGGAGCGGGCGGAAGGCCGCATCCACTTCGCCGGCGAGCACCTCTCGAACTACTCGGGCTGGATGCAGGGCGCGCTCGAATCGGGACTGCGCGCGGTGCGGGAGATCAACGGGGTCTGACCCCATTTTCCTTTCGTGCAAGAACCAGCGCGGTAGCCGTAACCAGCAACGCCGTTCCCGCATACATCACGATCGAGTCGGTCGAGCCCGTCGCTCGAAACAGGCTCGTCATGGCGAGCGGCGCGATTCCGCCGGCGAACACGCCCGCGATCGTGTACGCGAGCGACGCGCCCGCATAGCGCACACGCGTCGGAAACTGTTCGGCGATGAACGCGCCCTGCGGACCGTACATGAAGGCGTGGATGCCGAGTCCGAACACGATGGCCGCGCCCACCGCCAGCGGTGTCTTCAGGTGCAGCAGCGGGAACAGCAGGATGAGCCAGACGAATGCCGCGGCCACGCCGGCGCCGTACACCGTGCGACGGCCATATCGATCGGACAGCCCGCCCGCGACGTACACGCAGACGATGTTGCACGCGGAGCCGATCGCGAGCGCCGTGGTCACGAGCGCCCGGTCGTGCAGCAGTTCCTTCGTGATGTAAGCCAGCAGGAACGCGGTGACGAAGGAGTACATGACGTCGGGGCCGAAGCGCGAGCCACCCGCGATCAGGAGCTCGCGCCAGTGATGGCGCAGCACGTCGCCGAGCGGCGCGCGGGCCTGCGCCGCGCTGCGCTCGAGCTCGCGGAACTGCGGCGTCTCGCTGACGCCGAGCCGCAGCCACAGCCCGAATGCCACCAGCACGACGCTCGCGAGCAGCGGAACGCGCCAGCCCCACGCGAGCAGCGCATCCTCCGGTAGTTGGGCGGTGAGCAGCGCGATGACGCCCGTGGCGATCAACACGCCCGTCGAGGGGCCCATCTGCGCCCACGCGGCATTGCGACCGCGCTGTGCCGCCTCGCCGTGCTCGACGGACAACAGCACCGCGCCCGCCCACTCGCCGCCGAGCGCCATGCCCTGCAGGAATCGCAGCGTCACCAGCGCGATCGGCGCGAGCGCGCCTGCCTGCGCGTAGGTCGGCAGCAGACCGATCGCTACCGTCGTGACCCCCATGAGCAGCAGCGTGAACACCAGCACGAAGCGCCGGCCGCGACGATCGCCCAGGTGGCCGAAGAAAATGCCGCCGAGCGGTCGCGACAGGTAGCCCACCCAGTACGTGGCGAACGACAGCAGTGTGCCGGCAAGCGGATCGAACGTTGGGAAGAACAGCTGGTTGAAGACGAGCGCGGCGAGCGTGTTGTACACCGCGAAGTCGTAGTACTCGAGCGCGGTGCCGGCGATGCTCGCGAAGGCGAGCCGGCGCATGGGTGGCGCGGTCATGGCGCACCGTATCCGCCGCCACCCGGCGTTTCAATGACGATGACGTCGCCGGCATCGACGGCGCTCGCGAAGGCCGCGTCGAACACGTCGACGTGCCCGCCGGCACGTTCGATGCGATTCGCGCCGGGCGCTGCCGCCGCGCCGCCCGCGAGACCGAAGGGCGCGATGCGCCGGTGGTTCGCGAGCATCACCGCGGTCATCGGCTTCAGGAATTTCAGGCGTCGCTCGACCCCGTCTCCGCCCCGCTGCCGGCCGGCGCCGCCGGAACCGCGGCGGATCCGGAACGACTCGAGGCGCACGGGAAAGCGCCACTCGAGCACTTCCGGATCCGTGAGCCGCGAGTTCGTCATGTGGGTCTGCACCGCGTCGGTTCCGTCGAAATCCGGGCCGGCGCCGGAGCCGCCGGCGATCGTCTCGTAGTACTGGTGCTCGTCGTCGCCGAACGTGAAATTGTTCATCGTGCCCTGCGATGCGGCCAGCACGCCGAGCGCGCCGTAGAGACAATCCGTGACGACCTGCGAGGTTTCCACGTTGCCCGCGACCACCGCGGCCGGATGGCGCGGGTTGAGCATCGAACCCTCGGGCACGATGAGCCGGAGTGGCTCGAGGCAGCCGGCGTTCATCGGGATCTCGTCGTCGACGAGCGTGCGGAACACGTACAGCACCGCCGCGCGGGTCACGGGCAGCGGCGCGTTGAAGTTGTTGGGCTGCTGGGCGCTCGTGCCCGTGAAGTCGATGGTGGCCTCGCGGCGCTCCCGGTCGATGCGGATGGCGACGCGGATGACGGCGCCATTGTCCATTTCGTAGGCGAACTCGCCGTCCTGGAGCACGCCGATGACGTGACGGACGGCCGCCTCGGCGTTGTCCTGCACGTGCTGCATGTAGGCATGTACGACGTCGAGACCGTAATGCGCCGTCATCGCGGTGAGGTCGGCGACGCCTTTCTGGCACGCGGCGATCTGCGCGCGCAGGTCGGCCAGGTTCTGCGTGACGTTGCGCGCCGGGTACTTCGCCGAGGTCAGCCGTTCGCGCAGATCGTCTTCGAGGAAGACGCCGCGCTCGACGATGCGCACGTTGTCGAGCAGCACGCCTTCCTCGTCGATGGTGCGGGAGTTCGCGGGCATCGAGCCCGGCGTGATGCCTCCGATGTCCGCGTGATGTCCGCGCGCCGCCACGAAGAATTGCGGGCTCCCGCCGCCGCCCGGGAACACGGGCATGACGACCGTGACATCCGGCAGGTGAGTGCCGCCCGCGTAGGGCGCATTCAGCGCGAACGCGTCGCCCGGCTGCATCGGCCCCGCATTCCTGCGCCGCCGCACGATCTCCTGAACCGACTCACCCATCGACCCCAGGTGCACGGGCATGTGCGGTGCGTTGGCGATGAGCCGGCCCTCGCCGTCGAACAACGCGCACGAGAAGTCCAGGCGTTCCTTGATGTTGACCGAGCTCGCGGTGTTCGCGAGCGTCACGCCCATCTGTTCGGCGATCGCCATGAAGAGGTTGTTGAAGATCTCGAGCCGCACGGGGTCGGCCCGCGTCGAGACCGACGCGGATTCGAGTGCGGCGGCCGATTTCTCGAGCACCAGGTTGCCGGCCGCGGTGAAGGTCGCGCTCCAGCCGCGATCGACGATGACGGTGGTGTTCGTCTCGGTGATCGCGGCCGGGCCGTCGATCGAGTCGCCGGGGCGCAAGGAATCGCGGGCGTAGAAGGGCGTGTCGCGCCAGTCGTCGAAGTACACGGAGCGCATCGCCGTCGGCTGCAGCGAGGCCGTGCGCGGCGAGAACGACGGGATCACGGCATCGGCATCCACGTTGCGCCCCGTCGCCGCGACCGAGATCGTCTCGATGACGAGTTCGCGCCCCGACATGTGGAAGCCGTAGCGCACGCGGTACTGCGCGAGGAACTCCTCGCGCAGCGTCTCCGCCGTCGATCCAGTCGACAGTGGCAGCGTCAGCGTGGAATCCGTGTCGGCGTACTTCACGAGCACGGAGTTCTCGATGCCGATCGCCTGCAGCGGGAATCCCTGCTGGATCAGTTCGGCGGCAGCGGCGTGTTCGAGAAGCGCGAACTGCGCATTCAGCCGGGCGAGCGATGCGGCGTCGAGTGGCACCTCCGCCGTCTGCTGCCGCATGACGATGGCATCGGCAAGACCGATACCGTAGGCGGAGAGCACGCCGGCGAGCGGGTGGATCAGCACGCGCCGCATGCCGAGCGCATCCGCCACGAGGCAGGCGTGCTGGCCCGCCGCGCCGCCGAAACAGGCGAGGGTGTAGCCGGTGACGTCGTGACCGCGCGCCACCGACACCTTCTTGATCGCATTCGCCATGTTCTCGACCGCGATGCGGATGCAACCCGCGGCGAGCGCAGCCGCGTCGCCGGCCGGGATGGATGCCGCGAGATCGAGGAAGTGTCGGTTCACGATGGCCGCGTCCAGCGGCCGTTTGCCGTCCGGGCCGAACACCGCCGGGAAGAAATCCGGCTGCACGCGGCCGAGGAAGACATTGCAGTCGGTGATGGTGAGCGGGCCCCCGCGGCGGTACGACGCCGGGCCCGGATTGGCGCCGGCGGATTCGGGACCGACGCGCAGGCGCACGCCGTCGTAGCGGCAGATGGAGCCACCGCCCGCCGCAACGGTGTGGATGCGCAGGATCGGCGTGCGCAGCCGCACGCCGCTGATCTCCACGTCGAGGGCGCGTTCGTAGTCGCCCGCGAAGTGACCGACGTCGGTGGACGTTCCGCCCATGTCGAACGCGATGATCCGGTCGAATCCCGCCGTCGCCGCGGCGCGCGCGGCGCCGACGATGCCGCCCGCGGGGCCCGAGAGGATCGCGTCCTTCCCCTGGAACGCGTTCGCATCGGCGAGGCCGCCCGACGACTGCATGAACTGCAGGCGCGTGCCCGGGAGCGACCCCGCGACGCGATCGACGTACCGGCGCAGCACGGGCGACAGATAGGCATCGGCGACCGTGGTGTCGCCGCGCGAGACTAGCTTCATGAGCGGGCTCACGCGGTGCGAGACCGAGATCTGCGTGAAGCCGATCCGCTCAGCGATGGCCGAAAGTTCGAGCTCGTGCCCGGGAAACCGGTAGCCGTGCATCAACACGATGGCGCACGCGCGGATCCCGCGGCCGAACGCGGCGCGCAATCCCGCCTCGGCGGCTGCCGCGTCGAGGGGCCGCACGACATCGCCGTGCGCGCCGATGCGCTCGTCGATCTCGACGACCTCCTCGTAGAGCATCGACGGCAATTCGATGTGGCGAACGAAGAGTCTGGGCCGGTGCTGGTAGGCGATACGCAGAGAGTCCGCGAACCCGCGCGTGGTGACGAACACCGTGCGGTCGCCCTTGCGTTCGAGCAGGGCATTGGTCGCGACGGTGGTGCCCATCTTGACCGCGGCGATGCGCTCGACGGGCAAGGGCCGCCCGGCCTCGACGCCCAACAGGTCGCGGATGCCCTGGATCGCCGCGTCGTCGTAGCGGCCCGGATTCTCCGAAAGCAGTTTGTGTGAAACGAGTTCGCCGTCGGGGCGGCGCGCGACGATGTCCGTGAAGGTGCCACCGCGATCGATCCAGAACTGCCAGGTCATGAGTGCGCGGATTGTACTTGACCGCACTGTCGGACCCGATGCGGCTCAGGGTCGTCCGGGAGCTCCGCCGAGGTCAGGGATCCCTACGGCGAACGGCGGCTGACGATCATTTCTGGACCAGCGCCTCGCGAGCGACGACGAGCGCATTGATCGCCGCGGGAAACCCGGCGAACACGGCCATCTGCATGATGGTCTCGATGATCTCGGCGGGCCGGCAACCCACGTTGAGCGCGCCGCGGATGTGGACCGCGAGTTGCGGCGCCGCGTTGCCGAGCGCCGTCAGCGCCGCGATGGTCGCGAGCTGGCGTGTGCGGCGGTCGAGCCCGGGTCGCGCCATCACGTCGCCGTACGAGAAGTCCACGACCCAGTCGGCGAGATCCGGTGCGATCTCCCGCAGGGTGCCAACCACGTCCGCGCCGGACTGGCCGGTGATCTCCTGCAGCGCGCGCAGGCCACGCGTGCGCCGGTCGTCCGAGTAACTAACTACCTCGGAGCGCCGGCCGGACGGCGTGGCGTGCAGCGTCGGCACCTCGGAGGGCAGCTCTGCCGAAGGTACGTCGGGCAGTCGTTCGCGATGCGTTCTCATGCACGAAGCCTACGGCCTGCAAATCTTGCGCGCAGCAGCAGCGCCCGACGGGCGTTGTCAGACAAACGCCAGTTCTAGAACCACAGTCGCAACCCGGCGACGAAACCTGCTTCGCTCGCACCATTTCCGAAATGCCGGGTCCACAGCACGCCCGCATAAGGGGCGACCTCGCGTCGCCACTCGTATCGAAGCCGCAGACCGACGGCGAGATCGGCGACGCCGTTCCGGATTCCGCGCTCCTCGTCGTCCCTCCCGTAAGCATTGATCTCGACCTCGGGATGCAGCACGAGGCGCTGGGTGATCAGCAGGTCGTAGTCGGCCGACAAGCGCAACGCGGTGCGACCCCCCTCGCCGAAATACGCCGTTACCTCGACTTCGACGAACCCCGGCGCGAGTCCGGCGACGCCGAAAGCGAGCCAATCTCGCGAGGGCCCGTCGCCGGAGTCGTGCCGCCATCCGGCGCGCGTGTTCCACCAGCGGGTGGCGATGCGGTCCCACAGCAGCTCGGTGCGCGCATGCGTCGCGCCGTCGTCGCGCGCGCCCTCGCTCGCGAACCACAGCTTGTGACGATCGCCGCCGTACCAGGCCGCGGCGTCCCAGGCGAGCGACGCCGCGTCTTCGCGCCACTCGAACTCGTCGAGCATGAGCTTCGCGAAACGCGCGCGATCGTCCATGCCCATCATCAGCGCCATCTCGCCGTACGACATGTCTTCGTGCACGTGGGTCTTCGGCGGGTCGGGCGGCACGTGTTCGGCGGCGCCCGCGGCGCCCGCGGCGAGCAGCAGCAACGCCAGGCGCGCGATCACGCGACCACCACTTCGCGGAACATCCCCGCTTCCATGTGATAGAGCAGGTGGCAGTGATACGCCCAGCGACCGAGTGCGTCGGCGGTTACCTGATAGGCGAGGCGTTGCCCGGGCTGCACGACGACCGTGTGCTTGCGCGCGAGGAATGCATCCCGGGAATCCACGAGCTCGCTCCACATGCCGTGCAGGTGGATCGGATGCGTCATCATCGTGTCGTTCACGAGGACGATGCGCAGGCGCTCGCCGTGAACGAAGCGCAACGGCACGGCATCCGAGAATTTCCGGCCGTCGAACGACCAGATGTAGCGCTCCATGTGGCCCGTGAGGTGCAGCTCGATCTCGCGCGAGGCGCCGCGGGAGTCGATGGGTCCGCCGATCGTGCGCAGGTCCGCATACCTGAGAACGCGGCGCCCATTGTCGCGCAGGCCGATTCCCGGATCGTCGAGCCGATCGACGGGGGCATCCGCGAGCATGTCGACGATGGGTCCGGACTCGTCCGGCCCGTGGTGCGTCGCGCGCGCCTGGTGCGCCGCATGATCCATGCCCTCGTGACCCATCTGCGCATGGTTCATCCCCATGTCGTCCATGGCGAGCAGGGGCCGTGCGTCGAGCGCCGGAACGTCGGCGGACATGCCGCTGCGCGGCGCGAGCGTGCCGCGCGCGTACCCCGAGCGGTCCATGGATTGCGCGAAGATCGTGTACGCCGCGTCGGCCGGCTTCACGATGACGTCATACACCTCGGCAGTGCCGATGCGCAGCTCGTCGACCGTGACGGGATCGACGTCCTGGCCGTCGGTGGCGACCACCGTCATCGGCAACCCGGGGATGCGCACGTCGAAGAAACTCATCGACGAACCGTTGATGAGGCGCAGGCGGACGCGCTCGCCCGGGTCGAACGTTCCGGTCCAGTTCGCCGCCGGTGGCGCGCCGTTCAATAGATAGGTGTACGCGTGGCCGGTGACGTCGGCGAGGTCCGTCGGGTTCATGCGCATCGAGGCCCACATCCGGCGCTCGGCGGCGGGCATGCGCAGGAGTTCCGCGAACGTCTGCTTGCCGAAGTTGTAGTAGTCGCCTTGCTTCTTGAGCGTCGCGTAGATGCGCTCGGGATCGATGTCGGTCCAGTCGGACAGGAGCAGGGCGTGTTCGCGGTCGTGGGGGTGCCTTTCGCCCGCGCGCGGCTCGACGACGAGGGGCCCGTACAGGCCCACCTGTTCCTGGAAGCGCGAATGCGAGTGGTACCAGTAGGTGCCCGACTGGTTGACCTTGAAGCGGTAGGTGAACGTGCTGCCCGGGGCGATGCCGGCGAACGAGAGCCCGGGCACCCCGTCCATGTCCGCCGGGAGGATGATGCCGTGCCAGTGGATTGACGTCTGCGTGCGCAGCCGGTTCGTGACACGGACGGTGACTTCGTCGCCCTGCCGCATGCGCAGCAGCGGCGCGGGTAGTTGGCCGTTGACCACGATCGCGCGGCGCGCGGCGCCCGTGAAGTTCACGGGCATCTCGTCGATGGTGAGGTCGAACTCGGGCCCCGTGAGAACGGACCGTCCGGTCGCCCCGGCGCTCCAACTCGACCCTGACAACAATGCACCGCCGACGATGCCCTGAACGAAACGGCGGCGTGAAAGATCACGCATTTCCAGCTCCTCGAAGAATCTGACGGAATCGAACGGGCGAACGCCCGCGTCAGATGGGAGGTCTGAAGACCGAGGTGCTGCGCTCCGCGGTGAGCGGCGCGACCCGCGCGAGCGGGGAGGCGGCGGGAGTCAACGTGGGCGCCGGGACGAAAAAGTCCGCGCTCAACGCGGCAACGTGCAGGCACGGGCACTGGCATGCGCCCGCGTCGCAGCCACAGGGATGCTGGACTGCCGGCTCCGCCGCGGGCGCGTCTCCATGACAGGGCGCCGCGGCTGCACTCGAATGGTCGGCGCTCGCGGCATGCGCCGTCGCTAGCGACCCCAGGCTGCCGGCAAAAAAAGCCTGGCAGACGAGCGTGGCGACGAGTATGGCGCGGCGGAGCGATCGCACGCAGCAAGACTAGCACGGGTCCTGGCCGGCAGAGCTCTCGCACACATCGCCCTTCGCCGCGAAGTGACCGAAAAGCCGGGCTGTTCCTCTGCTACTTCCTGCGGGTCAGGTTCGCGACCGCATTGATCAGCGCCTCGGCCTTCACCGGCTTCGGGAGATGAGCCTGGAACCCCGCGGCGAGCGCATCCGCCCGGTCCTGCGTCCGCGAGAAGGCCGTGACCGCGATCGCAGGCACGCGATTCTCGTCGAAGCCGGCGGCGCGCAGGTTTCGAAGCATCTGGTAACCGTCGAGCTGCGCCATGCCGATGTCGCTCACGAGCACGTCCGGCAGCGCCGACTTGACGAGCACCATGGCCGACTCGGCGTTCCCGGCGTCCACCACGTTCGCGCCGGCATCGCTCAGGATCCGGGCGATGAGTGCGCGCGCGTCAGGGTCGTCCTCGACGACGAGCACCGTCACCTTCTTGAGACGCACACTCACGTCGGCCGGTAATTCGCTGGGCCGCTTGTCGGTAAGCGGCAGCCGCACGCGGAACGTGGCGCCTTTGCCCACGCCTTCGCTCTGCACGTCGATCGAGCCGTGGTGGATGTCCACGAGATGCTTGACGATGGTGAGACCGATGCCGAGGCCGGCGAAGCTCTTGCCCGTGCCCGACTCCTGCTGGCTGAATCGCTCGAAGATCTGCGGCAGGAATTCGGGGCTGATGCCGCGGCCGGTATCGGTGACGGCGATCTCGTACTCGGGGCCCACCACGCGTGCGTGCACGTCGATGCGGCCGCCGGCGGGCGTGAACTTGATCGCGTTGCTGAGCAGGTTCCAGACGACCTGCTGCAGGCGGGATTCGTCCGCGATGACGTACGCCTGGCGATCCGCCACGTGGAGCTCGATCTTCACGCCCTTGCCGTGTGCCTGCGTCGCCACGACCTCGGCGGCGGATTCGACGGCGCGCGCGGGCGGCATCGCGTCGACGTCGACGCGCATCTTGCCGAAGCGGATGCCCGCGAAATCCAGCAGATCCTCGATGAGATGGCTCTGCACGCGCGAATTTCGCTCGATTGCGTCGAGACCCTGCGCCAGCATGGCGGGCGTGATGTTCTTTCGTTTGAGGACGCTGGCCCAGCCGAGCATGGCGTTGAGCGGATTGCGCAGCTCGTGCGAGAGCGTCGCGAGGAACTCGTCCTTCAGACGGTTGCTGCGCTCGGCGGCGGTGCGCGCGGCGCGCTCGCTTTCGAGCATCCTCTCGCGATCGGTGACGTTGGTGGCGATCGCGATGCGCGCGCCGTGACCGTTCTCCGCGATCATGCGCCACTCGACGTCGACCACGCTCCCGTCGGGACGCGCAATCGGCATCATGCCTTCCCATCGCCCGCCGTCCGAGAGCGCTTCGTGCAGCTTCTTGCAGACGTCTTCGTGGCCGGGCGCGATCAAGTCGATGCATTTCCTGCCGATGATGTCGGCGCGCTCGCGGCCGGTCAGACGGCAGAATTCCGGGTTGACGTCCTGATAGACGAGGTCGGGGTCGAGCATGGCGATGCCGCTCGACGCCAGCTCGAAGATCGTGCGGAAGCGCGCATCCGTCGTGCGCTTCAGCACGTCGGCCTGCCGCGCGAACAGCAGGGTGCGCACGGTCGCGATCAGCACCGGCGGGTCGACCGGGTGCGTGAGGTAGCTGTCGCCACCCGCCGAGAGTCCCTGGACGCTGTCCTCGGACCCGGTATACGTGGCCGTCAGGTGAACGATCGGTAGATAGGCCGTGTGGCCGCGTGCCCGCAGGCGCCGGCACACCTCGAGGCCGTCGATGTCCGGCAGGTTGATGTCGAGAACGATGAGACCGATCTCTGTCTTCTCCGCGGCGGCGAGCGCGTCCATGCCCGTCGAGGCTTCGAGTACGTTGAAGCCGCCGGAGCGCAGGATGCGCGAGGTCGAATACAGCGACGCGGGATTGTCGTCGACGACGAGGATCTTCTGCTGCATGGGCGACATGGTTGCGGTCATGGCACGGCCTGTGGCGCCGTCGCCGGGTCGAATCGCGTCGGCAGAGTGACGGCGAACCGGGAACCCTTGCCGAGTTCGCTTTCGACCGCGACGCGGCCGCCAAGGAGATGGGCGAACTTGCGCGCCAACGAGAGCCCGAGACCAGAGCCCCGCAGCCGTTTCTGCAGGCGCACGTCCAGCTGCACGAAGTCGGCGAACAGGTTCGGGATGTGTTCGGCGGCGATGCCGATGCCGCTGTCTGCCACCGCGAATTCCACGCAGCCGTCGTCCAGCATGCGCGCGGACACGCGCACTTCGCCGACGGGCGTGAACTTGAGTGCGTTGGAAATGAAGTTGCGCAGGATCTGGGAAAGTTTCTTGTCATCCGTATAGAGCTTGATCTCGCCCTCGGGCTCGTCGAAGACCAGGGAGACGCTGGCGGTCGACACGATGGGCTTGAACATGCCGCGCAGCGCGGCGAAGAGGTCGACCATCTCGAACCACTCCGGGGAGATGGTGATGCGTCCCGCCTCGACCTTCGCGAGGTCCAGCAGGTCGTTGACCATCTCGGTGAGTTCGCGCGTCGATCCGCGGATGAACTCCAGTTGCCTGGTCTGCTCGGCCGTCAGCGGACCGTCCAGACGAGACAACAGTATGTTCGTGATGCTCGACATCGAGGTCAGCGGCGTGCGGAACTCGTGGCTCATGTACGAGAGAAAGCGGCTCTTCAGTTCGTTGGCATCCCGGAGCTGTGCGGCCTTGTCGTCGAGCTCCGCGTACAGCGCGAGCACGCCCTTGTTGGTTTCTTCGAGCTCGACGCGCAGCATCTGGATGTCCGCCTCGCGGGCGGCGAGCTCGGTGGCCAGGTCCGTGGCGGCGCTCACGCGACCACCACGACGGTGGCGTCGTCACGGCCGCGGCCGTGATCGCGGTAGATCATCCCGGCGATGATCGCCGGATGGCAGGCGAGCACTTCGGGGCGGCTCTTGTAGTCCCAGCGCGCGGAGATGCCGTCCGAGTGCATCACCAGCAGGCCGCCGTCTTCGCGGCTGTACTCGATCTGTTGCGCGCGGCGCGGGTTCAGGCCCAGCGTGCCGTTGTGCGACATGAGGCCCTGCGATTTGCCGGCCGAGACCAGATATCCCGTGATGTTGCCGATGCCGGAATACGACACGCGTCCGCCGACGATGCGCGCGCACGCGGCCGCGCCGCCCCGTGTCTTCGACATGAGTCCGTTCGCGCGAGTCATGATTTCGACCGGTTCGCCGAACGAGTCCCGTCCGAACGCCTCGAGTGCCGCGTGCGCCGCCTCGGCGGCGAATGTTCCGTGTCCGAGTCCGTCCACCACCATGACGGCGGCCTTTCCGTCTTCGTGGACGACGTCCCACGCGTCGCCGCAGTGGGTTTCCCCTTCGAGCGCGATGCTGATGCCGGCGTATCTGAGCGCCGCGGACTTGCCGAAACGCGCCATCACGATAGTGCCTTCGCCGGGCGCCGAGAAGATGTCGAATTCGTTCGCGAGGCGCCGGACCGCGCCGAGCCCGGTGCCGGGCGTGCCGTTCGTCGAGTAGCCATCCTGCATGCAGCGTCCCACGTCCGTCATTCCCGGCCCGCGATCGATCGCGAGAAGTTCGATGACCACCGCTTCGTCGGTGCCGATACGCTGCAGCAGCAGTTCGCCGCCTCCCGCGTGGACCAGCAGGTTGTTAGCCAGCTCCGTCGCGGCGATCGCGGTCTTCCCGGCGACCTCCGCCGAGAATTCCAGGTTTGCGAGCGTCTGCGCCGCGCGGCGCGCTTCACCGACCTTGCTCGAATCGTCGATGACGAAGCGCTGCTGCGCGATGTAGTGACTGGATTTCACGGCTGCGTCCATGAGTACACTCCCGACGCACTCACTTCCATCGGACGATGGTGACGCGAGTCCCGACGCCGACCTTCGTGTCGATCGCAAACTCGTTGACGAGCCGTTTCGCGCCCGTCAGGCCCATGCCGAGGCCATGGCCCGAGGTCCAGCCGTCGGTCATCGCCAGCTCCAGATTGGGGATGCCCGGGCCTTCGTCGACGAACACCAGCTTCAATCCGCGCCGGTCGCCACCATTGGTTTTCTCCCAGTGCATGCTGCCGCCGCGGCCATAGGTGAACGCATTGCGCGCGAGCTCGCTGGCCGCCGTCACCATCTTCGTCTGGTCGACGAGCGAGAATCCGAGTTCCTGCGTGAGCTTCCGGACGAGCTGACGCGCGAGCACGATGTCGTGCTCCGACTTGAGCGGCGACTCGCCGTTAACCGGGGCGTTCATCAGTGCCATCCGCGGCAATCTTGCGTCGCAAGATCTCCATGCCGCGCTCCACGTTCAACGCAGTCGCGACGCCGGGTAACGAGAGGCCGAGCTCGACGAGCGTGATCGCCACGGCCGGCTGCATGCCGACGAGGATCGTCTGAGCGCCGAGTATCCGTCCCATCCCTGAGATGTCGGCCACCATGCGGCCGATGAAGGAGTCGACCATCTCGAGCGTCGAGATGTCGATCAGCACGCCCTTGCTGGCGTGCTGCTGGATGGCGTTGGAGAGATCGTCCTGCAATTTCAGTGCGAGCTGATCGTGCATGTCGATCTGGATGGTGACGAGCAGGAAGTCGCCCATCCGCAGGATCGGAATCTTTTCCATCGGGCCGGGTTAAGCCTTGAGCGTCTGGCCGGTGCGGCGCAGCGCGAGCGCCAATGCATCGGCGAGGTTCGCCTTCGTCGTGACGCCCTGCAGGTCGACGCCCAGGTGCACGATCGTTTGCGCGATCTGCGGCCGCACGCCCGAGATGATGGCTTCCGCGCCCATGAGGCGCAGCGCCGTCACCGTCTTGAGCAGGTGCTGCGCGACCAGCGTGTCCACCGTCGGCACGCCCGTGATGTCGAGGATGGCGATCTGCGCGCCGGTTTCGACGACCTTCTGCAGCAGGTTCTCCATGACGACCTGCGTGCGCGCCGAATCGAGCGTGCCGATCATGGGTAGCGCGAGGATGCCTTCCCACAGCTTCACCACCGGCGTCGACAGCTCGAGCATCTCGCGCTGCTGGCGGTTGATGAGCTCCTCGCGCGTCTTCTGGTACGCCTTGATGGTGTGCAGGCCGAGCGAATCGAGTAGTTCGGTCGCCTTCCAGGTCTGCTCGACGAGCTCTTCGGCGTCCTTGCCGATCTCCGCCTTCAAGGAGGCGAACAGCGGCTTCTTGAAGGAGAAGATGAACGTGGCGGTTTCATCCGACGTGAATCCCTGGGCGGCGCGCGAGCGGGATACGCCTTCGAGGAATTCGCGGATCTGCCGGAAATCGCTCGCGCCGATGTCGTTGGCGCGCGCGAACTCCGCGACCTTGGTGAGGAGGTTCAGGAATTCGCTCGCCTGCTGCTCGAGTTCGGCGGCGGAGATGCGGCCCTTGGCGGATACTTGCGCGGCGGCGAGATCCCTGGCCCAACTTGCCTTGATGTCCTTGCCACTCTTCTTTAATACGGTTGACAGGGTGGCTTCAGCCATCGCGGAATCCTCGGGTATCGGGGTGTCAGGGCCCGGGAATCCTAGCAATCGGTTCGCGCGACCCCTGTAGGGTTTTTCCGACCACGGTGCGGGAAAACGCCCACAGGCGGATAGATCAGGTCGTCTTCCCGGGGCGATGCCAGCGCAACGACATGCACGACAGCCCGGCGTCGATCTTCGCGATCTCGCGCGCGGGCAGGCAACGGGTGTCGACGCCGTGCCGGGCTAGCAACTCTCGAGTCCGCGGGCATTCCGTGCGCATGAAGACAGTGTCGTTCACGCGAATGGCATTGCACGCGTGACGTTCGTCGTCGGGCGGGACGATCGCGCGAAAGCCGTCGAGGATGCCCGAGCGCGCGAGCGTGTCGGTCGCCAGGACCGTCTCCTCGTCGACGAGAGAACAGTCGGACTTGAGGTGCAGCGTCCCGTGCGGCACGGCGACCACCTCGCTGCGCCGGCCGATCGCGGCCAACAAGCGCTGCAGGTTGGCCGCGCCGACCGCATCCGTCCGAGAAGATAGACCGATCAGCACGCGGCCCGGCGTCACCAGGACGTCGCCGCCGTCGGCGAACCCGTCCGTCAACGCGAGCACCGCGGGGAAAGTGGCTTCGAGCGTGGGCTTCAACGCGTCCACTTCGTCGCGACGGGTCGGCGCCCCGGGACGCAGCAGGATCGCGGCTTCGGCAAAAACGAGCGCCGGATCCTCGACGAACACCGAATCGGGAAAGGGTTCGAGCGGCGGCAAGACCGTGACGACGAGGCCGGCCGACTCGAGGGCGGCGACATACGCCCCATGTTCGGCGGCGATGAGGTCGAAGGAGGGTGGCGGGCCCGCGCTGGCGCTCAGCCCGCAGACCACGCTGAATCCCGGCCGGCGCACGATGGCCGCGTTGAAGTCGAAGACGCGCATGCGGTTCAGCGCCGGATTTCGAGCGGTGTAAGTCCTTGACCCGCCATGATTATCTTCGCCCCTCGATGCCGAAATCCGTTGTGATAGGATGCGCGCCCTCTTTGATCCGCGCGCCCGTAGCTCAGCTGGATAGAGTACCTGGCTACGAACCAGGTGGTCGGGAGTTCGAATCTCTCCGGGCGCGCCATATTGAAATGAAAAGGCCCCATCAGCGTCTTCGCTGATGGGGCCTTTTCATTTCAATTGGGCTCACCGCGACGAATTGGATTCGCGGGAGCACCACCCTGGTGTGGTCGGGCGTTCGACAACTCGGGCACAGCGTTCTTTCGAGCGCACCGAGTCACCCCGAGTTGAACCAACGCGCGTAGCGCGTTGGGCCCGTAGCCGGCCGATGCCGCTCGGGCGAGCGATGGACCGTTATCCGGCGAAGGGCGAGCCCGCGTAGCGGGCGAGTAATCTCTCACCGATGTGTTCAGCTCCGGTATCTCGACCTCGCCGGCCCACTTCAACCTGCAGACTTCCTGTTCGCGCAGGCTGGTGTTGGCCTCGAGCAGCGACATTCGCGCGAGATAGTCGGGCAACTCCTGAAACAGAGCTGCCTGCTCGCACGCGAAAGCGGATAGGGTGCGTGCTTGTCCTTGACCGTAAGCACCTTCGTCTTCGCTGCGTGTTCCAGCCACGTAGTTTGATCGGAGACATCAACTTACTAGTCTCGAACGCCTTCCGGCACGGGCGGCACGCGTTGTGTTATATGCCTCCGCAGGCATGAACTCCTTCACGCTCGTGTGGGCCAATCTGTGGCGCAAGCCCGTGCGGACGGTTCTCACAGCGCTGTCCATTGCGATGGCCTTCCTCCTCATCGGCCTGCTGCAGGGCGTGAATGCCGGCTTCGCGGAGGCAATCGCCAAGGCGCGCCGGGATGTGCTTACCACTGACCCTCGGTTGCGTGGCAGCCCACCTATGCCTATCGCCATGATGGAACAGATCCGGAAGGTGCCAGGCGTTGCCGATGTAGCGCCACGCTCATATTTCATGGGCGACTATCGAACGCCATACACCATCGCCGCGATAGCGACGCTGCCCCGCAGCTGGTTCAAATTGCGTCGCCAGTTCCGCGTGGACGAGTCGGCGCTGCAGGCTATGCAGCAAACGCGCAATGGCATGCTGGTCACCCCCGCGCTGATGAAACAATTTGGCTGGAAGGTCGGCGACCAGCTCACGTTGCGATCACGAGAGCTCAAGGCCGACGGCAGCGGCGATTGGAGCTTCGAGATCGTTGGAGTTTTCGAGGCCTCGATCGACCCCGACAATGCCTTCTTCACTCTCATCGACTATTCGTATCTCGACGATGCGCGCATCACCAATCGCGGCACGGTGGATCGCTTTTTCGTGCGCATCGCCGACCCGGAACGTTCCATCGCCACCGCGGCCGCGATCGACGCGCTATTCACGAACTCGGCGCACCAGACGCGCACCCGATCGGACCAGGATCGCGCGGAGGCTGAGAGCAAGCAAATGGGTGACATCGGCTTCTTCACCAACGCTGTGCTGGGCGCCGTGTTGTTCATGCTGTTGTTCCTCACAGCTAACATCACGCGCCAGTCTTTCCAGGAGAGGATCTCGGAATTCGGCGTGCTCAAGGCCCTGGGTTTCAGCGGCGGCGCGTGCTTGCGGCTGGCGCTCGCCGAGTCGCTGAGCGTTTATCTTCTAGCTGCGGGGGTAGGTCTTGGGCTAGCGTCATTGCTGACCCCGCTAGCACGCGAAATTCACTCGGCGGTTCACGTGACGGGCGCCGTCTACCTGCGCGGCATGGCGCTGGCGCTGGCATTGGCGATCGCCAGCGCCGCAATCCCCTGCTGGCAAGCTTATCGACTGCCAGTGGCTGGCGCCTTGTCTGCCCGGATCTCATGAACGTCGCTCGGCAGATCCTGTCCCTTACGTCGGTGGGACTGCGCAGCATTCCGCATCGCCGTGGCAATTCGGCGGTTATTGTCATCGGCTCGGCCTGCGTGGTGGCGGTGCTGCTCTCGGTGCTGGCGATAGCCACGGGCTTCGAGCGGACCATCCAGGCGGACGCGCGGCCAGACCGGGTACTGGTGATCACCAATGGCATGGATACCGAAGGCTCGAGTTCGCTGTCACGCGAAAACGTGGACCTCATCCAGGCCGCGCCGGGAATCAAACGGGATAGCGCGGGCAAAGCCATCGCGTCCGCGGAGGTGGTGCTGGTCGCGCCCGTGATTCGGCGCAATGGGGCGGATGCTTACATCACCCTGCGAGGATCAGGCGAGCAGATGATGCAGGTGCGTCCAGAACTGCGA
>CADEED010000074.1 GCA_902826225.1 uncultured Pseudomonadota bacterium
ACGGCTCGATGCCGTTCGACGCATTGTTCGCGAGCGACAGCGAGATCGTGCCGGTGGGCGCGATCGACGTGTGATGCGTGAAGCGCGCTCCGACGTTGGCGAGCTGGTCGACGAGCCACGGCGCCGTCTGCGCGACCCGCTGCATGTAGCGGCTGTAGCGCGCATGGAGGATGCGGCCCGGGATGAGATCGCCGATCTTCCAGCCGTCCTTCGTCATCTCCGGACGCTTGCGCAGCATCTCGGCGGTAACGGTGAACTCCTCCTTCATGATCGGCGCGGGGCCTTTCTCTCTTGCGAGGTCGAGCGCGGCTTCCCAGCCCGCGACCGCCATCTCGCGCGAGACGTCCTCGGTGAACTTGATGGAATCCTCGCCGCCGTATTTCATGCCGAGGCAGGTGATCGTGCTCCCGAGTCCCAGGAAGCCCATGCCGTGGCGGCGCTTGCGCATGATCTCGCCGCGCTGCTGCTCGAGCGGCAGCCCGTTGATCTCGACGACGTTGTCGAGCATGCGCGTGAACACTTTCACGACCTCGCGGTATTCGTTCCAGTCGAACTCGGCGAAATCCGTGAACGCGTTCTTCACGAAGCGCGTGAGATTCACGGAGCCCAGCAGGCAGGAGCCGTACGCGGGCAGCGGCTGCTCACCGCAGTTGTGGGCGTGGAAGCCGTTCGCGTCGAACTCGTTGATGCCGGGGATCTGCGCGTCGTAGACGTCTTCGACGCCGTCGGGCCGCACCCTGTCGACGGTCGCCACGAAACGCTCGCGGTTCAGCATGCGCTTGTAGTTCGCCAGCAGCCCGTGCAGGCGCGCGCGCTTCACCGTGTCCGCGAAGTCGACGAACTCGGCGAACCGCGCGACGTTCGCGCCGGTGATCACGAGATCGTGATCGGAGTCGCGGCGGTTGCGGTAGATGGTCGAGGCGATGCCGAGGCGCAGCAGCATGCGCTGCGCGGCCTCGAGCAGGGTCACGTCGCTTTGCGCCAGCCGCACCGAGACGCCCTTCGCCTGCGTGCCCTGCACGCTGCCGTCCGCGTCGAAAAGGCCGCGCAGGAAGCCGCGGTAGAAATCGCTGGACGAGCGCTCGACCGAGGGCGTGATCGTGTTGCGGCCCGGGCGGAGCCCGAGCTCGCGCGCGAGCTCCGTGATGGCGCCCATGGCGAAACGGTATTCGCCACGGCCGCGGCCTTCTCGCCAGCCCGAGAACTCCCCGTTGAACGAGCGCGCGGCATCGAGCGCCGCGGCCATGACGGAATACGGGCCGCCGACACCCACATCGCTGTTGCCGACGGCGGGCCGCGCCCACACCGACAGCTCGGCACCGGCCTCGTTGAACGAGCCGTCGCCGACGAGCAGGCCCATGAGGTAGCCCTCCTTCGCGCTCGTCCGCCGATCGAGCGAGCCGGCCCAGGCCGGGGCGGAACGATGATCCTGCAGCAGCACCTTGTCACCCGGCTGCAGATCGCCGGCCGCGCACCACTCGGTGGCGAGGCGCCAGCGCGTGAGCGTCGAGATGCGGCGCACCCGGTGATCGGCCGTGAGGCGCAGCGCATACCCTTCGCTGGTCGTGACATTCACCAGCGACTTGAGCGCGGTGCGGAAGAAGCCCTCCGGCGCGCTCGCGTGCTCGACGCCGTCGACGCGCGCCGTGAACGGCTTGCCGATGAGCTCGGCCACCTGGCGCGGGCCTTCACTCGTGTGCACCCACGTGTCGGCAGGCACGCAAGGGTTGGTCGCGCGGATGTTCTCGCACCACCAGTTGTTGTTCATCTCGTTGACGCGATCGATGAGGATGAAGCCCGGCTCGGCGAAGTCGTAGGTGGACGTCATGATGACGTCCCACATGCGGCGCGCGGGCAGCGTCTTGTAGATGCGGCAGCAGACGAGACCGTCTTCACGCGTGACGTAGTTCTTCGTGTTCGGCCACTCGCGCCAGATGAACTTCGTCTTGTCGTGGATATCGTGCTCGTCCGGGTTGTGTTCCTTCACGAGCAGCGGGAAGGCGAGCTGCCATTCCTTGTCCTCGCGCACCGCCTTCATGAATTCGTCGGTGATGAGCAGCGAGAGATTGAACTGCCGCAGCCGGCCGTTCTCGCGCTTCGCGCGGATGAATTCCATCGCGTCCGGATGGCCGACGTCGAACGTGCCCATCTGCGCGCCGCGGCGGCCGCCGGCCGACGACACGGTGAAGCACATCTTGTCGTAGATATCCATGAACGATAGCGGGCCGGACGTGTATGCGCCGGCACCGGAGACGTACGCGCCGCGCGGACGCAGCGTCGAGAACTCGTAGCCGATCCCGCAGCCCGCCTTCAGGGTGAGGCCGGCCTCGTGCACCTTGTTCAGGATGTCGTCCATCGAGTCACCGATGGTTCCGGACACCGTGCAATTGATCGTGGAGGTCGCGGGCTTGTGCTCGAGCGCACCCGCGTTCGAGGTTACGCGCCCCGCGGGGATCGCGCCGCGGCGCAATGCCCAGGTGAACTTCTCGTACCAGAGCTCACGCACTCCCTCCTGCTCGACGTCGGCCAACGCCCGGGCGACACGCTTGTAGGTGTCGTCCATCGTCTTGTCGACCGGTGTGCCGTCCTTGGCGGACAAGCGGTATTTCTTGTCCCAGATGTCGAGCGACGCTTCCTGGAAGGGAATGGCATCGACGTCTTTGTGCTCGAGTTTGACCACGCTATTCATGGATGGGTTTGGCTCCCCGATGTTCCGGCCTGTACTTGCTCACCCGAACCGGAAGAAAAAAGGACCCGCGCCCGTAGTTCTTACGGGTCTACGCGTCTTTATGTGAAGCGGACTGCTGTCAGACAGCCGCCATTTCCTCTCCCCGGCTCCCCAGCCAACAAGACATTGCGACACAACATCTTGTGTTGGGGTCGTGAGAGTAGAGACGCGAAAACAGCGCGTCAAGAAACATCGTTGTCATAATTGGGGTTCGTTATTCCAATTATTTTTCATGCGCTTACGGCGTTTAGTGCCGCAGGAATCGCCTGTCAATGGGCCGATTTTGACGCTCTGCAGGAATCGGGCCGGACACAAGATTTTGTGTTCACCGGCTACCCACCGGCCGCACACAAGTGATCCACAGGTTGTCCAAGAAAGCGTGTCGACATGGCCGCTGAACCCGGCATTTCAAGTCTCTTGATTCCGCCCACGTGAACCGCAGATCGGGTGCCATGTGAATGCCGGGTTGGTTCCCGGTAGTTAGCCTGTCACACCCGAGGAGTGAAACCATGACTGTAGTGCGTTACGAGCCCTGGACCCTGCTGAATCGCTGGCGCCGCGAGCTCGATCAGAATTTCGACGGATTCGCCGGCGACGCATCCTGGACGCCCGCGGTGGACATCCACGAGGAGTCGAAGCAATTCGTCGTCCGCGCGGACCTGCCGGGCGTCAAGCCCGCGGACATCGAGATCACCGCCGAGAAAGGCGTGCTGGCCCTGCGCGGTTCGCGCAACTTCGAGCAGAAGACCGATGATGGCCACTATTCGCGCGTCGAGCGCGCGAGCGGCAAGTTCGTGCGGACCTTCACGCTGCCGGAAAACGTCGCGACCGACGAGATCAAGGCACAGTTCAAGGACGGCGTCCTCGAGCTGACCATCCCGAAGATGGCGAAGGCCGAGCCCCGCCGCATCGAAGTCCTCGCTGCCTGAAAAGGAATGGGGCCAGACCCCATTCGCTAGAACAAAGGGTCAGACCTTCGGGTCTGGCCCTTTGTCGTTTGTCAGGTCCATGATCCCCGCCGCGAACTCCGCGAATCGGCGAGGGATGGGTCACATGCAAATCACCTTCACGCGAACCGTGCTGCTCACCCTGCTCGGCGCGGGCACTGCGAATGCCGCGCCCTGTGAACGCACGAACGGTGGACAGATCGAGCCGGTACTGGCCGCGGTCGCGACTCTCCAGGAGACGTTGACGGCGCCGCAACGGGCCCTGCTCGAACGACCGCTGACGGCGACATCGGCGACCCAGTGGTCCAATCTCCCGCTCGCCCTCGTGCCGCGGGCCGGTTTGCGACTCGGCGATCTGGACTCGAAGCAGAATGCCGCGGCGCGCGACGTCTTCGCCGCGGCGCTATCGGCCTGCGGGCTCGCCCTCCTGGACGAAGTGCGAATCGCCGACGACTACCTCCTGCCGCTCGACAGGAACTCCATCGGCTGGGACGGCCGCAACTATTACCTGAGCGTGCTCGGCGCGCCCTCGGAAAGCTCGCCCTGGATGCTGCAGCTCGGCGGGCACCACCTCGCCTACAACCTGGTTTTCAACGGAACGCAGCCCGGCGCGACGCCGCTGTTCTTTGGCACCGAGCCGATCCGCTTCGAGTACCAGGGCCGATCCCACGAGCCCATGAATGCCCAGAGCAACGCGATGCGGGCTCTCGCGACCGCCATCGCGGCCCACGCCCGGGCCAGGCTGCCCGGCACCTACACGGACGTGGTGAAAGGCGTGCAGGTCACGTTCGTGCCGGGTCAGCGGCCGACGGGCGGCACTGATACCGGATTCCCGCACAGCTATCCGACCGATGCGGGCGAGCGCGGCGTCCCCTACCCCGCCCTCGACGAGCAGCAGCAGGCCCTGGTGCGGACCGCGCTCCGCAGCTACGCATCGCTCCCCGGCGCAGCTATTTCGCAGCCGCTGGTCGAGGCGTACGAGTCTCCCGCCGCGTTGCGCGAGACGTTCGTCGGTTACTCGGGCGCGCCCTCGCTGGACGCCAGGGGATCGTACGTACGCATCGACGGACCGCGCCTGTGGATGGAGTTCGTCGTGCAACCCGCGGTGGCCGACCGGACCCAGAATCACTACCACGCGTTGTGGCGCGACAAGCAGGCGGACTACGGCGGAGAGCTGAGCCGCTGATGCCGCGCTCGCGCCTCCTGGCGGCGACCTGCATGCTCGCGTACGCCGCGGCCACTGCCGCTCACCACGCGCCGAACTCTTTCGTCCGGCTGGATTTCCGCGAGCGGTCGGTGAAGGCGGAGGTGATGGTGCCGCTCTCGGAGCTGGGATACGCGCTGCAGGGCACGCCCACCGTCGACGCGTTTCCAGGCTATCTACTGCGGCACATGAGCGTGACCACCGTGCGCGGCGCGGCCTGGACGGTGAAGGTCACGAGCGTTCACGCGATGACTTACTTCGACCAACCGTATTTCAGGGCGGAGGTGGAACTCGCGCCGCCGCCCGGCGGCTCGGCGCGCGACTTCGTGCTCACGAGCGACGCGGTGACGCACGAAGTGCGCAACCACGTCGTCTACGTCGTGGCCGAACGGGACTACGCCGATACGACACTCGCGGCAGCACCGCGGCTGCTGGGCATCCTGCAATACCCCGTGCGGCAGCTCGCCGTTCGCCCGCCGCGCGGCTAGACCCGCGCCTGGCCGCCGCCCAGCAATCGCGCGGGCAGCATGATGAGCCCGCGCAGCAGCCCGAACACGCCGTCGACGGCGATGCCGAGCAGCCGGAACGGCAGGGAAATGAGCCAGACGATGGGCCACAGGATCAGCGCCAGCAGCGCGATCGGCCAGCAAAACACCAGCAAAAGAAGCCACAAGAGAAACTTCAGCATTGATTGAGTATCCTCATCGGCATGTTCCCGTCCACATTAGATGCCCGCGCGTTCGTTGCGGTTGCAATGCTCGCCAGCGCCTTCCCCGCGGTTTCCGCCGTCCCCGTCACCGGTGGCTCCGAAGCCCCCGTGCCGTCGCTCGCGCCCATGATCAAGCGAGTCTCGCCGGCGGTCGTGAACATCGCCACGCGCGGCACGATCCGGGAGCGATCACCCCAGAACCCGCTGCTCGAGGATCCCTTCTTCCGACGTTTCTTCGACATCCCGGAGATGGGCCCGCGCGAGCGGCAGTTCCAGAGCGCAGGCTCCGGCGTCATCTTCGATGCGAAAAACGGCTATATCGTCACCAACGCGCATGTCGTTGATAACGCAACCGAAATCACCGTCACCTTGCAGGACGGCCGCGATCTGACCGCCACGGTCGTCGGCAGCGACGTCCCCTCCGACGTCGCGGTGCTCAAGGTGCCCACCGAGAATCTCATCCAGATCCCGCTCGGCGACTCCGCGAAGCTCGAGCAGGGCGACTACGTCGTCGCCATCGGCAATCCGTTCGGTCTGCAGCACAGCGCCACGTTCGGCATGGTGAGCGGTGTCGGCCGCTCGGGCATCAACCCGGAAGGTTACGAGGACTTCATCCAGACCGACGCGTCGATCAATCCGGGCAACTCGGGCGGCGCGCTGGTCAACCTGCGCGGCGAACTCGTCGGCATCAACAGCGCGATCCTCTCCCGTTCCGGCGGCAACATCGGCATCGGCTTCGCGATCCCGGTGAACATGGCCCGCAGCATCATGGACCAGCTCATCAAGTACGGCTCCGTGAAGCGCGGCTTGTTAGGCGTGAACATCGTCACGCTGACGCCCGATACGGCCAAGGCGCTGGGCCTGTCGGAGAACACGCAGGGCGTGCTCGTGTCGCAGGTCACGGACGAGTCGGCCGCCGCCAAGGCCGGCATCAAGCCCGGCGACGTCATCACGAACATCAACGGGCAGAACATCAAGTCGAACGCGGAGCTGCGCAACGCGGTCGGCCTGTCGCGCATCGGCGAGAAGCTCGACGTCGCGCTCATCCGCGATCGCAAGCCGCTGCACGTCACCGCCGTCATCGTCGAATTGCCGCAGGCGGCGGCAACGAGCTCGAAGAAAGGCACGCCGGGCTCCGCCGACACGGGCCCGATCCATCCGGGCCTGGAGGGCGCGACGCTCGCGGATGCCCCCGACGGCGGCGTGATGATCCGCGCGATCGAAGCGCGCAGCGCCGCGTCGCAGCTCTTCCGCATCGGCGACCGCATCGAGGGCGCGAACCGCCAGACCATCGCCAACCTCAAAGAGCTCCGCGAAGTCGCGAGCCGCGGCGGCGCGATGGTCCTCAAGATCCGGCGCGGCAACACGGTCGTCCTGGTTCCCCTGCGCGCGCCATGAGGCGCGCGCAGGAAGCCAGTGCAAGGCGCGCCATGAGGCGCGCGGGCAAGCCAGGACACGACGCGCCGTCCGACGTCCTCGTCATCGGGGCCGGTCCGGCCGGCTCGGTCGTTTCCGCTCTGCTGGCGCGGCGCGGCCACAAGGTGCTCGTGCTCGAGCAGCAGAAGTTTCCGCGGTTCTCGATCGGCGAGAGTCTCCTGGCCTACACGCTCGAGCTGCTCGACGAAGCCGACATGCTGGAGCCCGTTCTGCAGCGCGGCTTCCAGTTCAAGAACGGCGCGGTGTTCGATCGCGACGGCCGCGTCTCGATCTTCAACTTCGCGGATAAATCGAGCCCGGGCTACGGCTACACCTTCCAGGTGCAACGCGCCGACTTCGACGACGCGCTCGCGCAGGAAGCGGTCCGCTGCGGCGCCGAGATCCGCTTCGAGGTGGAAATCATCGCGGTGGATTTCAGCGGCGATGTCCCGACGGTGACGAGCCGCACCGCCGACGGCGCCACCGAAGTGCACACGCCCCGCTTCGTGCTCGACGCCTCGGGCTTCGGACGCACGCTGCCCCGCCTGCTCGACCTGCACCGCCCGTCGAACTTTCCGGCGCGCGCCGCGATCTTCTCGCACGTGCGCGACAACACCGTCGCGGGCGCGTTCGATCGCCAGAAGATTCGCGCCGGCATCAATGCCGCCGATCACGAAATCTGGTCGTGGCTCATCCCCTTCCCGAACGGCACCGCATCGTGCGGCGTCGTGTCGTCGATCGAAACGCACAAGGCGCGAAAGGGAACGCTCGACGAGCAGTACTGGGCGGCCATCGCGTCGGAGCCACGCCTGAAGGAACTGCTGTCGCGGGCCGAACTCGTGCGCCCCGCGGGGGAGCTCATCGGCTACGCCGCCACCGTCACCTCGCTGCACGGTCGGCACTTCGCGCTGCTGGGCAACGCGGCCGAGTTCCTCGATCCCATTTTCTCCTCCGGCGTCACCATCGCGCTGAAGTCGGCGTTGCTCGCCGCCGGCTGCATCGAGCGGCAGTTCAAGGGCGAGACGGTCGACTGGGAACGCGAGTTCGCGGACCCGCTCAACTACGGCGTCGAGACGTTTCGCTACTTCGTGGCCGGCTGGTACGACGGCAGCCTGCAGGACATCATCTTCTTCCAGCGGCAGCAGCCAAAGGTGCGCCGCATGATCTGCTCGGTGCTCGCGGGCTACGCCTGGGACCGCGACAATCCGTACACCGGCCTGCAGGCCGGGCGCCGGCTGCGCGCCCTCGCCGAAATCTGCCGCACGACCTGACACGCGGCCTCTGCGCCACGCGTGACCGCAATCGGTGAAACGCCCGCGGTCTTGACGCCACGCGCCGCGCGCCGAACGCTACGCGCGTGATCCTCACGGAAATGCCCGATCTCGCGCCCGCGCCGTGCACGCCGCGGCAGGCGGAATTCCGCCGCGAGTTCTATCGTCGCTGGGGGCGGGAGAACTGCATCGTGTCCGGCGAGGCGCGCCACGCGGAATACGGCCTCTTCCGCCAGACGCTCTCGATCAAGTGCGTGGCACGCGGCGCGGAAACCTACTTCGTCGACCGGCGGCGCGTCACGGTGCGCGACGACAGCTGGCTCGTGCTCAACGAAGGCCGGACGTACGGCAGCCTGCTCGACTCGCGCACGCCGGTGTACAGCTTCTCGATCTTCTTCCGCCCCGGCCTGGCGTGCGAAGTCGCGGGCGCCCTGCGCCGTCCGCTCGCGCGCCTGCTCGACGACGGCCCGGGGGAGCCAGCCTCCATCGAGTTCGGCGAGACGCTGCGGTCGCATGATTCGGTGGTGTCGCCCGTCTTGCGCTTCATCCAGCGGGAGATCGCGAACGGCATGCGCGACGAGGACTGGCTCGAGGAGCAGTGCCAGTTCCTCGCCGAGCGGCTGATTCGCATCTACGTACGCAACGACTCGCTGGGTACGCAGCTCGCGGGCGTGCGACCCGTGCGCCGCGCGGAAATCGCGCGACGGCTCGGCTGGGCAACCGATTTCATGCACGCGAATCTCACCGAGGCGATCGGACTGCGGGACATCGCCGCAGCGGCCCGCCTGTCGCGCTTTCACTTCCTGCGACTGTTCCAGATCGTCTACGGGACGACTCCGGCGACCTACCTCCGGGATCTGCGCACGCGTCGCGCGCTCGTCCTGCTCGAATCGACGCGGCTGCCCGCCGAGGAGGTCGCGGCACGCGTCGGGCTGTCGCGCGTGTCGTTGTGGCGCGCCACCCGCGCCGCGTGTGGCGGCGGTGTTCGCGCCGCGCGCACTCACGGAGCGCGCGCCGGCTTTCTTGCGCGGGGCTAGCCCGCAACCCGCTCGTACAGCCCGTCGAACTGCACCGTCCATTCTTCCTTGTCGACGGGCGATGACTCCCACAACTGACGCACCTTTCCGTCCGGTTGCGGCGTCCACGTGATGCGGTGGCGGACCGCGGCTGCCTTCGCCGTCGCCGCGCGCGCTCCCGCGAGCCGCATCGCCCCGTTCTCGAACTTACCCGCGAGGAACAGCGCACCGCCGCTGGCGTCGATCCACGTCTGGTGCCATTGGCCGTCGACGCGATCGAAGAAGTTCAGGCTCTTGCCGGCGCCGCCCTGCGCGCTGGTCCAGTTCTCGAGCAGCGCGCAGCCGCCGAGAATCCGCTGGATGTCGTTCTCCCCCGCGACCTGGCCCCGGTCCGTCACCTTCCACTTCCCGATCCAGAAATCGAACTGGCGGTGCTGATCCGAAGAGCAGGGAACGGGCTTCGGATCCGCGGCGAACGCGGACAGCGGTGCGAGCAGGAGCGCGGCGTATGCGAGTGATTTCATGTCGGACCTCCGGGCGGGAGCGTGGTCCCTCCGGCGAACGCGCGTCAACGCGCCGGCGTTTCAGGAATTGCGGATCGTGGGCAAAGTGCACTCGCCGCTGTCGAGCAGCGGCGCCGGGATCGAACGCAGCCTCCCGAGGCGGACTTCGTGCTGCGCGAGATCGCGCGCCGCGAGCCGCAGGTATTTGCGCAGGTGCGGATTGAGGTGCTGATCGACCGTGGCGGTGTCGATCCGCCGCAGCAGGCAGAAAAGCGCGAGCGCGTGCACGAACTCGCCTTCGTTGAGGTGGTACTCGGTCGAATCGACCGCGGCGTTTGCCAGGAAGATCCCGAAACCCATGTAGACCGCCGCGAGATCGATCGCGTGCTCCCGCAACGCGTCCCCGCCCGGCGCGGGATCGTCGAACGTGTCGACCAGGTAGCGCGCCAGGGAGTGCGAGAAGCTCGCGATGAGGTAGCGCGGCTCGATTCTCTCTCGCGGATAGCGGATGACCGGGACCCGATCGGCGGCGGAAGCGGGCGCGATACCCGGCTTCGTCTCGGGCTCCACGGCGCAGGGCCAGTCGGCCATGCCTGCATGATCGCGAACGCGGTGGAACAGCGCCGCGACACCCGCGCGACCTCGCATGCCGCTGTCGGGGAAGTGCGAGGCGACCGGCAGCACGAGCGTGGTATCGAGGAACTTCGCGAAGCCCCCGCCGTTGTGCAGCAGCCAGGCGAAGGTGTCGAACTGCCAGTCGCGGCGCGCGGCGTCGAGAAACGGCTTCGGTCGCATGCGGCGGCGATGATGACACGCGGGAAAGCCACGGCGGTTCCGCGCGACCCGAATCCACCGATCGCGTCACGCGACGCGCGGCCGACGGGGATTCACGGGCCCGCCGGCCCCGCGCTCAGGCAAAGACGCGCGCGGCGCTGATCGCGTGGCAATTTCGCGAGCTCGCGCACCGCCGCATAGAAGCGCGGCAGATCGTGCCGTTGCTCGGCGAGCACGCGTTCGAATCCGGGCACGCAATCGAAGTAGGTGGCGAGCGAGGCGAGCCGCGCGTTGTTCGGCGGGCCCTCCAGCGTCTTCGCGAGGCCGGACTGGATGCCGGCGCCCCGGTCGCGCTCGCGCACCGCGTCGAGCAGGCGCGCGAAGATCTCCGCCTTGCGCGCGCGCATCTCGTCGGGCGGCAGGCCGCTGCGGTACAGCTGCGCGAGTTCGTCGCGATGCCGGCTCACGATGCGGATTCCCTCGGCCTGGATCGCGCGATGCCTCACGTACCTGCCCACCTCCGCCTCGCGGCCGAGCGATTTCAGCCAGCGCGCGAGTCCCTCGCGTTCCACCGCGACGGCGAACGCCTCGTTGAAAGCCGTGTCGTCGGAGATGTACACGAGCTGGTGCGAGAGTTCGTGGAACATCGTCGAGGCGAGCTCGTCGTCGCCGTACGTCATCATCGTGTTCAGGATCGGGTCGTCGAATTTGCCGAGCGTCGAGTACGCCGGCACGCCGCCGACGACCACGTCGTAACCCTCCAGCTGCAGCGAGGTGGCGAACTTGCCGGCGCGCGCCTCGCTGAAGTAGCCGCGATAGGCGACGCAGCCGACGACGGGGAAGCACCACTCGTGCGGTTCCACCGAGAACTCGGGCGTCGCGACGACGCTCCACACGACGTACTCGCGCTTCAGGTCGGCATACGTCGTGTAGCTCTTGTTGTTAGGCAAGCCGAGTTCGCGCGCCGCGAACTCGCGGGCGGCGCGCACGTTCGCGAGCCGTGCCCTGAGCTCCGCGCCCGACTTCGGGTCCGCGATCACGCGCGCGATCGGCCGGCGCGCGGTGAGGATCTGCAGCTGCCCCTTGGCCGCCTGCGCGACGTACAGCGTGCCGCACCCCGACAGCATTGCTGCCGCGGCGACCACGAGCAGGAGGCGGATATTCGTTACCATGCGGGCCATGCAAGTGTACTTGGTGGGTGGCGCGGTCCGGGACCGCCTGCTCGGGCGCGCGGTGTCCGAGCGCGACTGGGTGGTCGTCGGCGCCACACCGGCGGAACTCGAGCGGGCGGGTTTCATCCCGGTGGGCCGCGACTTCCCCGTCTTCCTGCATCCCGCGACCAAGGAAGAACATGCGCTGGCGCGCACCGAGCGAAAGGTGGGCCCGGGCTATCGCGGCTTCACGACCCGGTACTCGCCGGACGTGACGCTCGCAGACGATCTGCGGCGGCGGGATCTCACGATCAACGCGATGGCGCAGGACGATGGCGGGCGCGTCATCGACCCCTGCGGCGGCCAGCGCGATCTGGAAGCGCGGCTGTTGCGCCACGTGTCGGACGCATTCGTCGAGGATCCCGTGCGAATCCTGCGCGTCGCCCGTTTCGCCGCCCGGTACGCGCCGCTCGGCTTTCGCGTCGCCGACGAGACGCTGGCGCTCATGCGCCGCATGGTCGACGAAGGCGAAGCGAACTCGCTCGTCGCGGAACGCGTGTGGGCGGAGACCGAGAAGGCGCTCGGCGAGTCGTGCCCGGATGTCTTCATCCAGGTGCTGCGCGACTGCGGCGCGCTGAAAGTCGTCTACCCGGAGATAGACGCGTTGTTCGGCGTGCCGCAGCCCGCGAAGTGGCACCCGGAGATCGATACGGGCATCCACCAGCTGCTCGCCTTGCGCGTCGCCGTCCAGCTCGGCGGCGGAGTCGCGGTGCGCTTCGCCGTGCTCATGCACGACCTCGGCAAGGCCGCGACACCCGCGGCGATCCTGCCTGCGCACCACGGGCACGAGGACGCGGGGGTCGCGTTGGTCGAGCAGCTGTGCGCGCGCGTTCGCGTGCCTAACAACCTGCGCGAGCTGGCCGTCATCACGGCGCGCTACCACACCCACGTGCATCGCGCGCTCGAACTGCGCGCCGCGACCGTGTTGACCACGCTCGAGAGCTGCGACGCGATGCGCCGGCCCGAGCGCTTTCGCGACTTCCTGCTCGCCTGCGAGGCCGATGCGCGCGGGCGAACCGGTCTCGAAGAGCGCGCATATCCGCAGCGCGAGTTCTTCGAGCGCGCTCTGGCGGCCGTCAACGGCATCGGCTTGACCGCCGACGAGCGCAAGGGACTCGCGGGCGCGGCCATCGGCGAGGAGTTGCGCCGACGGCGTGTCGCGGCCATCGACGCGCTCGCGCGCTAGAACGCAGCGCAGCACATCCCTTACACTGCGCGCCCCTGATCCCCGCGGACGGCCATGTCGCTCATCGAAGCCATCATTCTCGGCCTGGTCGAGGGCATCACCGAATTCCTGCCGATCTCGAGCACCGGCCACCTCATCCTCACGCGCGACCTGCTGGGATTGCACGGCGACGCGGTCGACCGTCAGCTCATCATCATCCAGGGCGCCGCCATCCTCGCGGTGGTGTGGGAGTTCCGCCAGAAGCTCTTCTCGACTGCGTTCACGTTGCACAGCAGCGCCGTCTCCCGCCGCTTCCTGCTCAACCTCTTCATCGTCTCGATCCCGCTCGGCACGCTGGGTCTGCTGTTCGAGGACCAGATCAAGACCTTGCTGTTCAACCCGATGACGGTCGCGATCGCGCTCATCGTGGGCGGCGTGATCATCCTGTGGGCGGAGCGGCGCACGCACGCGGAGCGCGTGACGAGCGTCGACCAGCTCACGTGGAAGGATGCGCTGACGCTCGGTCTGTTCCAGGCGCTCGCGCTGATTCCCGGCACGAGCCGTTCGGGCGCGACGATCATCGGCGGGTTGCTCACCGGCCTTTCGCGCCGCACGGCGGCGGAGTTCTCGTTCTTCGCCGCCCTGCCCGCATTGATCGCGGCGACGCTCTACGAATTGTGGAAGGCGCGCGATGAATTCGCGAACACCGACCTGACGCCGCTCATCGTGAGCTGCATCGTTTCGTTCGTGAGCGCGCTGCTCGCGACGAAGTTCCTGCTGCGCATCGTCAGCAGGTTCTCATTCGCCGGGTTCGCGTGGTACCGCATCGCATTCGGCGCGGTGATACTCGTCTCCGCCTACACCGGCCTGGTGAGCTGGTAGGGGACTGTCCCCCTTTTTCTCCCCGCCCCGTTCCCGCTCACCCCCGAAAAAATCCACTTCGTCAAAATCTGGTTCCCCTCATCGCGCGCCTGCGCCAAGTTTGGGCCACGATGAAATTCAACTTCGAAAAGTTCTATCAGGCGGTCAATGCCAAGCGCACGGCCCGTGCGGCGTCGTGGCGCCAGGTCGCGCGCGAAGTCGGCATCGGCAAGTCCACGCTCGCGCGCATGGCGCAGAACAAGCGGCCGGATGCCGACGGACTCGCCGCGCTGTCGTTCTGGGCCGGACTCAATCCCGCGGACTTCGTGTCGATCGAGCCCTTCGTGGGCCCGGCCGTGCGCCGGGTCGCCGAGGATCATCCACCGATGGCGTCCGGCTAGAACGGGTTCGACGCCCAGGCCTTGATCTTGTCGTGATACGTCCGGCTGGCCTGCAGCCGGACGCCGCCGTGCAGCACCACCACGTATTCACCATGCGCGCCCGTCTCGAGCTCGTGAACGTGTTTCACGTTTACGATGAGCGATCGATGGATGCGCAGGAACATGCGTGGATCGAGCGAGGACTGAAGCGTCGCGATCGGCACGTGCAGCAGTTGCCGCGACGATTTCAAGTGGAGCTGCACGTAGTTCTCCGCCGCCTGCGCGTAGAGGATGTCCTCGACGTTCACGAACGAGATCTTGCCCGCCGCGCGGAGCGCGACGCGCGCGAGGTAGCGCGGCTGCGCGGCGAGCGTCTGGAGCAGCGCGCGGACGTGCTGGTTGTCGAGACCCTGTGCCGACACGCGCTCGCGCACGCGCGCCAGCGCCTGCGAGAAGCGCGCGCGCTCCACGGGCTTCAGGAGATAGTCGATCGCGTTCACCTCGAACGCCTGGATCGCGTACTTGTCGTGCGCCGTCACGAAGATCACGGGCGGCATCGATTCGGCGCCGATCTCGCGCAGCACACCGAAGCCGTCCATCTCGGGCATCTGCACGTCGAGCAAAACGAGGTCGGGCCGCTGCGCGAGGATTTCCTGCACGGCCTCCGTGCCGTTGCGTGCCTGCACGACGCCGGTGATGCCCGCCTCGTCCTTGAGCAGCAGCGCCATGCCTTCGCGCGCCAGCGGTTCGTCGTCGACGATGAGTACGTTCATGTCCCGTCGATCATCCGGTACGGCACGACGAGCGTCACCAGGGCGCCGCCGCCGGGCGCGTCTTCCGTGCGCAATTCGGCGGCGTCCCCGTGGAGCTGCGCGAGGCGCGCGCGCGTATTGGCCAACCCGAGCCTGGAGCCGCCCGCCCCCGCGGCGCGGAACCCCGGGCCGTTGTCGCGGACCGTCACGTGCAACGCGTCGCCGACCCGCGCCGCGCGGATCTCGATCAGGCCGGGCGTCGCACGCTGGCCGACGCCGTGGCGGATCGCGTTCTCGACGATCGGTTGCAGTCCCATGTGCGGGACCGCCGCGTCGAGCAGCTCGTTGTCGACCGAGATTTCGACCTGCAACCGGTCGGAGAAGCGCACCTGCTCGATGGATAGATAGAGCCTCAGGTACTCGAGCTCGCGCGCCAGCGGCACTTCCTGCGCATCCATGTTCGCGAGCACCGCGCGCAGCAGGTCCGAGAAGCGCGCGAGCGTTTCCTCCGCCTGCCGGCCCTTCTGCTGGCGCACCAGCACGACGATGGCGTTGAGCGTGTTGAAGAGGAAATGCGGCTGCAGCTGCGCCTTGAGCGCGCCCAGTCGCGCCTGCGCCACTTGCGCTTCGAGCTGCGATGCGCGCAGGTCCAGCCGCAGCGCCGCCTGCGCGCGTTCCTGGAAGAGCGAGTAGTTGCGGACGGCCGTGTGGACGCTCACCACGACCCAGTAGGCCACCACCGCGGTGTGGAAGCCGAAGATGACCAGCAGCGTGACCTCGTCGCCGAGCGTGAGCGTCGGATCGTACGGCCAGTAGTGATTCCAGGTCAGGTGGAATCCGGCCTCGCAGGCGATCCGCAGCACGGCCCAGGCGATGCTGAGCGCGAAGTGCAGCGCGAGCAGTTGTGGCAGCCGGGCACGTTCCAGCGGCCAGCGGCGCGCGGCCCACACGATGAGTGGCGTCAGGAACGCGGAGATGTAGATATTCGCCGACCAGTAGCGGATGTCCTGCCACGGATTCGGATCGTCCCAATAGAATCGCCGCGTGACGTTCTGGGCGAAATAGATGAGGCCGACTAGCGTCCACGCGAGCAGGTAAAAGGCAAACGGCCTGATTTTGCGCAGGTTCATGACGAGCCGCGAGCTTAACCCTCAGCCCCGCGCCGCGGGCGCGGCGAGCGCGACACCGGCCACGGCGCACGGCAGCAGGAGCTTCATGACCCCACGTTGCCCAAACGAGCGGGCGCAGAACAAGGTTGTTTGACCAACCGGCCATTTTGGTTGACGGATGCCGGGAACAAAAGCCGCTAGAGACTGCCGCGCAAGTCCTGCGTGGAGAACCCGGCAAGTGGCGCATCGAAGTTCCGGGCCAGCGCGATCGCCTTGAAAACCTCGCCCATTTCGCCCGGCAGCAGCAGGCGCCGCGCCTCGCCGGCAAGCGTGGCTTGCGCCTGCGTGTCCTCGCCCACCAGCAGCATCTCGGTCGACAGCAGCGACTCCATCCCCGCGCCGATCAGGAACGCCGCCTGCGTCGCGAAGCCCGCGACCTCGAGCCCCGCGCTCGACGCGGCCTCCGCGACCCGCGTGAAGTCCACCCACGCCGTGATGTCCTGCAACCCCGGGTTCACGAACGGATCGTCATGCGCGCGGTGCCGGAAATGGCAGCGCAGCGTGCCTTGCGAGCGATCGGGGTGATAGAGGTGCGCGCGGGGCAGGCCGTAGTCGATGAGCAGCGCCACGCCGGTGTCGATCTGCGCCGCGAGACTCGCGATCCAGGGCTGGAACGCGAGGCAGACTTCCGACACGTATCCGTCGGGCAGCGGCGCGCGCAATGACTCGACGACGTCCGCCACCGCGTTCATGAGCTCCGGCGACGGTGACCGCTCGCGCCATTCGAAGCGGTCGTCTTTCAGCCCGACGCCGAGCGCGCGCACGTCGAGACCGCCGGCGGCGCGATGCCGGAGCACGAAACGCTCCACGGGCATCGCATCCAGGACTTCGTTCGCCAGCACGACGCCGCGCAGCGGCGCCGCGGGCCACTGCTCTAACCACTCGACCCGCCGTGTCAGCCGGGGCGGCAGGCTCGCGATGCGCTCCCGCTGGCGCTGGGCGAGGTCCGCGCTGACTTCCAGGATGAGGTAGCGCTCCGGCAGGCATTCGAGCATCGCGAGCTCGGCGAGCACGTCGGCGGCCATGCGGCCGGTCCCGGCGCCGAGTTCGAGGACATCGCCGCCCGTCTCGCGCAGGATGTCGGCGACCTGGCGGGCCAGGCAGCGCGAGAACAGGCTGGACACTTCCGGCGCGGTGACGAAATCCCCCCCGCCGCCGAATTTGGCCGCGCCGCCGCTGTAGTAGCCGAGGCCGGGCGCATACAACGCGAGCCGCATGTAGGTGTCGAAGCCGATTTCGCCGCCGCGTTCGCGGATGAAGGCGCGAATGTGCGCGGCCACGCGGTCTGAGTGCGCGCGTTCGTCCCCGGAGAGTGCCGGCAGGGTTGTGACCGACGCGGGTGAAGTCATAGAGTGAAGCGTCATGAGCGACGGCAGTCTAGCGGGCAAGACGGTGTTGATCACGGGTGGCGCGCGACGCGTCGGTGCCGCCATCGCGCGCGAGCTCCACGCCGCCGGCGCAAGTATCGCCATCCACTTCCGGAGATCGGCCAGCGACGCGGCGATGCTTGCGGCCGAATTCAACGACCGGCGCGCGAAGTCCGCCGCCACGGTACGCGCCGACCTGCTCGACGTGGGCAACCTGGGCGCGCTCGTCGAGTTCACCCTGCGTCATTTCGGCTCGCTCGACGTGCTCGTGAACAACGCATCGACGTTCTACGAGACGCCGATCGGCAAGATCACGCCCGCGGCCTGGGACGACCTCATGGGGACCAACCTCAAGGTGCCCCTCTTCCTGTCGCAGGCGGCCGCGCCCGCCCTGAAGGCGCGTCAGGGACTGATCCTCAACATCGTGGACATTCACGCGCTGCGGCCGCTGCGCAGTTACACCGTGTACTCGGCGGCGAAAGCGGGGTTGCACCTCGTGACGCGCTCGCTCGCGAAGGAGTTGGGACCGGACGTGCGCGTGAACGGCATCGCGCCCGGCCCGGTGATGTGGCCCGAGGGCCAGACCAACGAGGCGCAACGCGCGAAGATCATCGAGCGGACCCTGCTGAAGCGCATGGGCACGCCGCAGGACATCTCCCGCGCGGCGCTGTTCTTCGCGGCCCACGCGCCGTTCGTGACGGGCCAGGTGCTGGCGGTGGACGGCGGCCGCAGCGTATAGAACGCCGTCGAGGCGGCGGCGCCCGTGATCGGTCAGGGCAGCGTGATTTCGACGGGCACCATCTGGTGTCCGGCCCGATCGAACTTCTCCCACAGCTCCCCGATCGTCCGCTGCTCCGTCGGATGCACGACCTCCGGCGCGATCTCCGCCATCGGCCCGAGCATGTAGGGCCGTTTGAGGAGGTCCGGCCGCGGCAGCGTGTAGTCGGGGGTCTTCTCCACCAGGTCGCCGAACATGAGCACGTCGAGATCCATCGTCCGCGACGCCCACTTGGGCGCGTACCGCGGGCGGCCGCATTGCGTCTCGATCGCGTGCAGCCGCGCGATGACCGCCGCGAGCGGCTGCCCCGTGCTGAAGCCGACGACCAGATTGATGAATTCGGGCCCGTCGAATCCGACCGCGACGTTCCGATAGGACCGCGAGAACTGCGCGTCGCGCCACGAGTGCGCGATCTGTGCGCAGGCATGCGCGAGATGACGTTCCGGCTCGACATTGCTGCCGGCCCCGACGAACACGCGCACGTGGCCGGCCGCGAGGGTCATTTCGACAGATGCGCGCGCGTGCGCAGCACCGCGACGCCGACGTCCTTGCTGTGCCGGATCGCGCCGGGCTTGTTCACCGACAGCCGGACCCATTCCACGCCGAACTCTTCCAGGATCATCATCGCGGCGCGATGCGCGAGCGTTTCGACGAGTTTGAACTCCGCGCCTTCGACGAACTCGATCAGGCGCTTCGCCACTTTCTTGTAGTCGAGCGTGTCGGCCACCTCGTCCGACGCCGCGGCGCGCGCGCAATCGACCGGCATCTCGACGTCGAGAACCACGGTCTGCTTGACGCGCCGCTCCCACTCGATGAACCCGATGATGCATTCGACGGCGAGGCCGTGCAGGAAGATGCGATCGCCGTCCACCGAGCCAGGCAACGTGTGGGTCTTGGGTCCGCTGGAGTTGCTCGTCTTCGCCATGTCTATCCCGGTTGAGTGAGCGGCGCGAGATCGGTCAGCGCCCACGTGGCGCGCGCGCGGATCGCGTCGGTTTCGCTGGCGCCCGACTTGAGACGTGCGAGCCCCGCCACTGCGATCATCGCCGCATTGTCCGTGCAGAACTCGATGCGCGGGTAGAAAACCCGCACACCGCGCCGGCCCGCCGCGGCCGCGAGCCGCTCGCGCAGAACGGCGTTGGCGCCCACGCCCCCCGCGACGACCAGCGCCTCGCGGCCGGTCTCCTCGATGGCGCGCAGCGTCTTGGTCACCAGCGTTTCCACGATGGCCTCCTGGACGCCCGCCGCGATGTCGGCCCGCGTCGCGTCGTCGAGGCCGCCGTTGCCGACGCGCTCCTTCACCGCCAGCGACACGGCGGTCTTGAGGCCGGAGAAGCTGAACTCGAGTCCCTGCCCCAGCATCGGCCGGGGAAACTGGAAGCGGTCGCGGCGGCCGCCGGCGGCGAGCTTCGCGAGCTGCGGCCCGCCCGGATAGGGCAGCCCTAACAACTTGGCGGACTTGTCGAACGCCTCCCCGGCCGCATCGTCGCGCGTCTCGCCGATCACGGCGTAGGACCCGGGCGCTTCGACGTCGATGAGCATGGTGTGCCCACCGGACACCAGCAGGGCGAGATGGGGAAACGGCGGCGGCGTGGCCTCGAGCAGCGGCGCGAGCAGGTGCCCCTCGAGGTGGTGCACGGCGACGGCGGGTACACCCCACGCGTAGGCCAGCGAGCGCCCGAATGCCGCGCCGGTGAGCAGCGCCCCGATGAGCCCGGGCCCGGCCGTATAGGCGACGCCGTCGATGTCGCCGGGCGTGGTTTTCGCGGTCGCCAGCGCCGCACGGACCAGCGGCAGCAGCCGGCGGACGTGATCGCGCGAGGCCAGCTCCGGCACCACCCCCCCGTAAATGCGGTGCAGGTCGACCTGGCTGTGCAGTTCATGGGCGAGCAGGCCCGCCGCGTCGTCGTAGACGGCGACGGCGGACTCGTCACAAGAGGATTCGAGGGCGAGGATGCGCATGGTGGGCGGTCCTTTGATTTTTGGAGGCCGTTCTATAGAATCGCCAGCCCTGCCTCATGGCAGCCGTGGCAAATCTCCAAACAGATCAAAGGGTTGAGGTTGCGATGCCGAGCGTCCGAGTGCGTGAAAACGAATATTTCGATGCCGCCCTGCGCCGATTCAAGCGCGCGTGCGAGAAAGCGGGCGTGCTCACGGAGCTGCGTCGCCGCGAATTCTATGAGAAGCCGACGCAGGAGCGTAAGCGCAAGAAGGCTGCCGCCGTGAAGCGTCACCTCAAGCGCAACAGCCCGCGCGAGTACTCGGCGCGTCCGCGCCCGAGCTGAGCCTCTTTCCAGGAGCGCCGCGCCGTTGTCGCTCAAAGAGCGCATCTCCGAAGACATGAAGACCGCGATGCGATCCGGCGAGAAGGATCGCCTCGGCGTCATTCGCATGCTGCAGGCCGCCATCAAGCAGC
>CADEED010000075.1 GCA_902826225.1 uncultured Pseudomonadota bacterium
AAGATCTGCTACATCGGCTGCGGCGTCACCACCGGCATCGGCGCGGTCATCAACACCGCGAAGGTCGAACCCGGCGCGAACGTGGTGGTGTTCGGCCTCGGCGGCATCGGCCTCAACGTGATCCAGGGCGCGCGCATGGCGGGCGCCAACATGATCGTCGGCGTGGACATCAACCCGAAGCGCAAGGCGCTCGCGGAACAGTTCGGCATGACGCACTTCGTGAACCCGAAGGAAGTGCAGGGCGATCTCGTGCCGTATCTCGTGTCGCTCACGGGCGGCGGCGCGGATTATTCCTTCGAGTGCGTCGGCCACGTCGACCTCATGCGCCAGGCGCTCGAATGCTGCCATCGCGGCTGGGGCGTGTCGGTCATCATCGGCGTCGCCGGCGCGGGCCAGGAGATCAAGACGCGCCCGTTCCAGCTCGTGACCGGGCGCGTCTGGAAGGGCACCGCGTTCGGCGGCGCGCGCGGCCGCACCGACGTGCCGAAGATCGTCGACTGGTACATGGACAAGAAGATCAACATCGACGACCTAATCACCCACGTGATGCCGATCGACAGGATCAACGACGCCTTCGATCTCATGCACAAGGGCGAATCCATTCGCTCCGTAGTCACTTTCTGATCGATTACTAACAAGACGAGGGAGGGTCCATGGCGATCAAGCTTCATCCATCCATCGACAAGGGCGTCAGAGCCGGCGCCAAGAAGTTCAAGGGCGGCACGCTCACCTGCAAGTGCGCGAGCGACCCGGTCACGGTGTCCATCAAGGGCAACGTCGCCCACAACCATGCCTGCGGCTGCACGAAGTGCTGGAAGCCCCCGGGCGCGGTGTTCTCCGTGGTCGCGGTGGTGTCGAAGGACAACCTCAGCGTCACCGGCAACGGCAACAAGCTCGCGGTCGTGGACGCGAGCGCGACGATCCAGCGTCACGCGTGTTCCGGCTGCGGCGTGCACATGTACGGCCGCATCGAGAACACGGCGCATCCGTTCTACGGCCTCGACTTCGTGCACGTGGAGCTCTCGAAGGAAAAGGGCTGGAACAAGCCCGAGTTCGCTGCGTTCGTCTCGTCCATCATCGAGGCCGGCGCCGCGCGTCCGAAGGACATGAAGAAGGTGCGCGATCGCCTGAAGAAGCTGCGGTTGCCGCCGTACGACGCGCTGTCCCCCGTGCTCATGGACGCCATCGCCACGCACGTCGCCAAGGCGAAGGGCACGCTCAAGACCTGATGCTGGCAACGCTGTCGAAACACGCCTGCCACGGAGGGACGCTGGGTTACTACCAGCATCCCTCCGCGGTGAACGGCTGCGACATGAAGTTCGCGGTCTTTGTGCCGCCGGCGGAGGCGCAGGGGCCGGTCCCGGTCCTGTACTACCTGGCCGGCCTCACGTGCACCGAGGAAACCTTCGTCACGAAGGCCTGCGCGCTCGAACACGCGGCGCGACTCGGTCTCATGCTCGTCGCGCCCGACACGAGTCCGCGCGTGCAGCTTCCCGGCGACCGCGACTCGTGGGACTTCGGCATCGCCGCCGGGTTCTATCTGGACGCGACGCAGGAGCCGTGGGCGAGGCACTACCGGATGTACAGCTACGTCGTGGACGAGCTGCCCGGCGTCATCGCAAAGGATTTCCCGGCCGACCTCGCGCGCGCCGGCATCTTCGGGCACTCGATGGGCGGGCATGGCGCGCTCACCATCGGCCTCAAGAACCCGCAGAAGTATCGGTCACTGTCCGCGTTCGCGCCGATCGCGGCGCCTATCCAGAGCCCGTGGGGCGTGAAGGCCTTCACCGGCTATCTCGGCGCCTATCGCGCTGCATGGTCGCAGTACGACGCCACCGAACTCGTCAGGTCCGGCAAGCGGTTCGAGAGCGGCATCCTCATCGACCAGGGCACGGGCGACAAATTCTTCGCCGACCAACTCAAGCCCGAGCTGCTGGAGTCCGCGTGCCGGGCCGCCGGCCAGCCCATCACGCTGAACCTGCGCGAGGGCTACGACCACGGATATTTCTTCATCCAGACGTTCGTCGAGAGCCACCTCGAGTGGCATGCGGCGCGCCTCGCCGCCTAACGTCTCGCGGGGTCGTCGTGCCGTTCGCGCAGTTTCGCGAGCTCACCCGTGCGCGTGGTGGCGTCGGGTAACCGGTATTTCCCGGGCGGGCGGATGAAATAGCACACCACGAATACAGCCAGGCAGATCAGCGTGACCTTGAGCACCGTCAGCGTGGACCACGCGATCACGAAGAAACAGAACGCCGCGCCGACGATCGCCACGCGGCGCTCGTTCGCGAATCCGTACTTGAGCGCGGCGAGGCAGGCGCCGAGGTAGGTGAGCAGCGCGAAGAGGGTCGACGCCTCGCTCAGGTTCGCGAACTGCTTGCCGAGCGTCGGTTCGATGGTGAGCCCGATGGCCGCCGTGCCGATGAAACCGGCGACGATGAGCCCGGCGACGGGCGTGTCCCCGGCGCGCGTGCGCGCGAACATCTGCGGCAGCAGCCCATGGTCCGCGGCGGCGCGGCTCACCTGCGATGTCATGAGCACCCAGCCCGCCAGCGTGCCGAGCGCCTTGAGCCCGCCGCAGATCGCGACGAGCGGGCCCGCCGTCGGGCCCAGCATTTTCGCGGCGACCAGCGCGAATGGAGCGTTGGAGTTGGCGATATCGGCGGCGGGCGCGAGGCCGAAGATGGCGGTGCTGGCGGCGATGTAGATGACGGCCGCGAGTGAGACGCCCAGCACGGTCGCAACCGGAACATTTCGTTCGGGATTCTCGACCACGGCCGCCGCCACCGAGGCGCTCTCCAGACCCGTGAACGCCCAGAACACGAGCGCCAATGAATGCGGCACGACCTTGTAGATAGGCTCACCGCTCACGTTCCAAGAGGCCGCGAACAGCGAGCCGTCGAAGCTCGCCCACCCGATCGTGACGACGAGCACGAGCGGGACCAGGCCCGCGATGAGCAGCGGACCGTCCACCTGGCCTACGAACCTCGGGCTCACGAGGTTCATGAATGTGACCAGCCACAACAGGGAGATGGTGAACGTGGCGACGCCGATCGGGCTCAGATCCCACCCGGCGAAGTCCGCGAGGTAGCCGGCGGCAGCCGTCGCGATGGCGACGTTGCCGATCAGGCACGCGGCCCAGTACCAGAGGCTCGCCTGCATGCCGGCGAAGGGGCCGAACGCGTCGTAGACGTACGTAGCCGGGCCGCCGGCCATCGGCTTGCGGCTCGCGAGTCGGCCGAACAGCAGCGCGAGCGCGAGTGCGCCGATGGCGCCGATGATCCAGCCGATCAGTGTGACGCTGCCGACGCTCGCGAGGCTGGCTGGCAGCAGGAAGATGCCGGAGCCGATCATGTTGCCCGCGACCACGACGGTGGCGAGGGCCGGTCCGAGCTTGCGGTGCCCGGACAACTAACTATCCCGCACGCGACCAGCCGGCGCCGGGCGGTGCCGGCTGGCGAGCCTCCGGGATCAATTGGCGCATGCGCGCGCCGAAGCTCCGCAGCGCGACTTCTCCCGCCGCGAGCGGGCCGACGCGGTAGCTGCCGGACGCCATGCCATCCTGCACGCGCTGGATCAGCACCGTGTCCTCGGCATTGACCTGGCGATTGATACGCCAGTTGCAGTAGCGCGCAACCTTCATCTCTCGGCTCGCGTCCGGCTTCGCGTAGCCGATTTCGCGGATGAGGCAGGTGGTCGGCGATATCGGCAGCCACTGCATGATGTCGACCTGGTCCGGGTACACGTCGAACGCGAAATTCGGCCAGAGCTTGAAGTACACCCACGAGCGGCGCTTGTCCGGCGCGAGGTTGGCGGCCTCGGGCAGGTACTTCTGATACACGCGCTCGACCCAGTTCTTCGAGGGATTGGCGTTGAGATCGCCCGCCATGCGGTCGACCCATTCCTTCGACTCCACGCGGTAGGTCGCGCCGAACAGGCGCGTGAGTCCGGGATGCGCCACGGGGATGTGCAGGGCATCCGAGTAGTTGTCGCCCACGTTCTTCCAGTTCACCGTGCGCGGGCGCAGGACGACGCGGCCGAGCGGCTCGAGCTTCTCGAACTCGTGGGCCGCGATCTCATCCGCGTACGGCGCGAGCATCTCGCGCACGCTCGGGCCGCCGCCCTTGATGCGCACGAACACGAACCCCGCGTAGATTTCCATCTCGACCGGGACGAGCGATTCGCGCGAAATGTCGAGGTCGGGGAAGGCCGTGCGGTCTCCGCCGACGGACGCGAGCTTGCCCTCGAGGTCGTAGGACCAGGCGTGATACGGGCACACGATGCGGCGCGCGCAATGTCCGCGTGGGCCGTCGAGCAGCCTCGCGGCACGATGCCGGCAGACGTTGTGAAATGCCCGCACCACGCCGTCGTTGCCGCGGATGGCGAACAGCATCTCTCCGATGAAGTCGAAGCACTGGAAATCGCCGGGTTTCGGGATTTCGGAGACGTGGCAGATGACCTGCCATGACGGGCGGAAAATCCGCTCGCGTTCGAGGGCCAGGAACTCCGCGTCGGTATAGGCCCATGCGGGCAGGCTGAAGTCGTCGGCGGAAGCGTCGTTCATGGCGTGAAGATACCGCGCGCCGCGCGGAATCTCACGCATCGCCGCAAAGTCAGTGCTTGGTGCCGGAGGGCTCGCCGAACCGGGAGAAATCCTGGGGCGCAAGGCCCGGCGTGGGCGCCGCGATGACGGTCCCATCCCGCACCTTGTCGATGAGCTGGGACATGTCGTCGTTGAGCGTCGCGTTCTGCTTGTTGAGGTCGATCCCTTTCTGCAGGAAGCCGATGCAGGCGACGAAGTCATCGCGGATCAGGGCTTCGAGGCCGCGTTTGAACGCTTTCAGCGCGGCCGACTCGTCGAGGTCCTCGAGCGGCGCCCACGTGGCAAGTGAATCGTCGGGCTGCGACATCGTGAGGTAGAGCAGCCCGAGCTGCAGGCGGGCGAAGTGGAGCTTCGGATTGATGTCGAGCGCGGTGCGCATCTGCTGGACCGCCTCGGGATACTCGCGACGACCCGCGAGTTCAGCGCCGAGCAGATAGCGAAGCTCGGCATTGCCCGGGTCGCGGGAGACGGCGGCGCGCAATCTCGTCAGCTCGGAAGGATCCATGTGCGGCCGAGCATAGCGGGTTGCGCTACAACTCGCCGGGCTGTGTGGTGCAGGTTCCGCGATTCGCGTTATGTCGGGCGCCGGGCACTCCGTGGCCGTAGAAAAGTGCGGGCGTCCCTGCCCGCACTGAAGAGGGAGACCGACCGGGGTGTCAGTCTCCGTACAAACGGATTCCGTAGAAATATTGCGTGAACTGCGACATCGCGACATTGCCCTGCGAGCCCAGGTGGATCGTCATCGGCTTCTTGAAGAACTCCTTCGCGAGCGTGTCGGTGAGGCCGTAGGTCTCCACGAGCTGCCGCCGGCTCACGACGCCCGCGATGCAGCCGCGCGATTGTTGCGAGCTCTGCGTCTCGAACTGGCCGGCGCCGATGCTGTGCGAATTCCGCCAGGTGGCGAGCGCCACCTGCAGCGACCCGTTGAAAGGCGCGCCGGTCGTGGGATCGATGAGCGCGGGGTCGTTCAGCACGGCGTTGTCAATCGTGATGATCGCGAAGGCGTTGAACCGCGCGACCTGCTGCGCCGCGGTGTCGTTCCGCCACTGGAGATTGATGAATGGCGTCAGCGTGAAGCACATCAAGGTCTTCGTGGCCTTCGCGGGCAGCGTCATCACGCCGAGCCCGTCTTCATCGAAGGGCGTGAGCAACGGCGCCGGCTGCTGCACGATGCAGCGGGAGTCCGCGGGGTCGAAGCCCGTGCAGTCGTCGGTCAGGATCACCGGCAGTGTCTGGCCGAGCCCGAGATACGTGACGTTCTTGCCGAAAGAATCGGCGTCACCCACGTCCGCGTCGGTGACCGCGGCGGCGGGTGACGGCGCAAGGGCGAGAGCCGCTCGCGATTTCATGGGCCGTTGGTCGGGGCGCAGGATGTCGGCCGATCTTTCGACCGCGCCGCGGGCGGGCGGCGGTGCGCCGGCCGCGAAGGTCGTCGCTCCCGCGAGTGCCGCGGCGATGAATATCCGTTTCATGAAGTCCTCCCTGGTTCGTCTCGTCGTGGTCGAAACTACCGCGGAGGAGTGGGCGCGCGGCTCTCGGGGAAAAGCGCGCGTGCCCGAAGTTGAGACTTATTCCCGGAGAAAGGCGGGGACTGCCCCCCTTCTCTTCGTCAGGAGGGAGCCCACCCCTCGCGATACGTCCGCTTCAGCAGCGCATCCGAATCGGCCACGTTCTTCACCTTCATCGCCGCGCCGTCGTACTCGATCTTCTTGCCGGCGTTGAGGGCGACTACGCCGAGCAACATGATCTCGGTGAGCTTGGCGGAGTACTCGAAGGGGCTCGTGGTCTTCTGCGTGCCGCGGATCGCGTCGATCCAGTTCATCTCGTGGCTGGTCGTGATGCGCGCGTACGTCTGCGGCGGCCTGCCCGTCGCATCGTGCAGAGATTTGGGCAGCAGCCGCGGGTTCGAGCCATAGGTGTCGTGCATCAGTTTGCCCTTCGTGCCGATGAACAGCACGCCGCCGCCCTTGTTGAGCTCGTCCGAGCCCAACTCGACGGGCTTCGGCGGCGTGAGGCCGCCGTCGTACCAGGTCATCTTCACGGCGGGACGTGCGCCCTTGGCCGGGAATTCGTAGTACGTGGTGGACGCGGACGGGTATGTGTCCTTGTTGTAGGGCGTCGAGACCGTTTCGATCGTCGTCGGGTAGTCGAGGTCGAGCGCCCAGAACGAAGAGTCGATGAGGTGAGCGCCCATGTCGCCGATGGCGCCCACGCCCCAGTCGGTCCAGCCGCGCCAGTTGAACGGGTGATAGATCGGGTGGTAGTCGACCCAGCGTGACGGTCCCAGGAACAGATCCCACGCGAGCTTGTCGGGCGGCGGATACGAGCCGAATGCGCCCGCGGCACGCTTCCACACGCCGTCCATGTTCCAGCCGAGGTTCGCGTTGGGCGCCAGCGGCGCCGGGCGAGGGATGCCCTGGGGCCAGTACGCGAGCGGACGATTGGTCCACACGTGCACTTCGGTGATCGTGCCGATGGCGCCGGACTGGATGTACTCGTTCACCAGCCGCGAGTCGTCCCACGAATGTCCCTGGTTGCCCATCTGCGTCTGCAGTTTGCCAGACGTCGCTTTCGCCGCGAGCAGGCGGCATTCCTCGACGGACCAGCACAGCGGCTTCTGCACGTAGACGTGCTTGCCGAGATCCATGGCCGCCAGGGCCTGCACCGCATGTCCGTGATCCGGCGACGCGATGACGATGGCGTCGATGTCCTTGTGCTTCTCGAGCATCACGCGGTAGTCGTCGTAACGCTTCGCCTTCGCCACCTGCGGGGTGAGGGCGTTCCAGTCTCTCACCTGGTCGAGCGCGCGCTGCTTCGCGACAGGGTCCGTCGCTTCGCCGGCGCGCTTCTGCGCGTTCGCGATCTGATTCGGGATGTCCGCGTAGCGCGTATCGACATAGTTCCAGTCGACGTCGCACAGCGCGACGATGTTCTGGCTCGACAGCGCCTGCAGGTTCGCGCGGCCCATGCCGCCGATGCCGATGCCCGCCACGTTGACGCGGCTGTTGGCCGAGATCTTGCGGGTCTTGCCGTAACTGCCGCTCGGCAGGAGCGTGAATGCGGCCGCGGTCGAAGCGGCGGTCTTCAGGAAGGTGCGGCGGTGAAGCTTCGTCATTTTTTCCGTTCTCCGGTGGGGGCCGGGGGCGTCGTCACGCCGCTGCCGGGTCCGAGATGTTTCCACAAAAACACGTCGATGCTCGAGAGCGCGAGCTTCTCATTGTTCTCGGACCAGTTGGAATGACCTTCTTCGTGGATCTCCAGGAGTTCGACGTTACGGCCGAGTTTTTCGAGAGCGCGCTTCATCGCCTCGGACTGGGCGATCGGCACGGCCCAGTCCGTCGAGCCATGGATGAGCAGCACTGGGATCTTGATCCGGTCGGCGATGTGCACCGGTGAGACCTCGTGCAACCGCTTCGCGTCTTTCTCCGGGTCGCCGATCGCCTTGACCCAGTAGGTATGCCCATCCGACTCGCGGCCCCAGTTGCGCCTCCGGTAACCGACGAAATCGTCCAGGTCCGAGATGCCCGCGACCGACACCGCGCATTTGAACAGATCGGGTGTCAGCGCTGCCCCCGCGAGCGCGGCGTATCCGCCGTAGGACGCGCCGACGATGCACAGGCGGGCGGGATCGACGACACCCTGGCCGATGAGCGCCATGACGCCATCGGTGATGTCGTCCTGCATCTTGCGGCCCCACTCGCCGTAGCCACTCTCCGCGAATGTCTTTCCGAAACCATCACTGCCACGGAAATTCGGCTGGAAGACGGCGTAGCCGCGCGCCGCGAAGAACTGCACCCACGGATCGAACGTGAGCAGGTCGCGTATCTCGGGGCCGCCGTGCGGGTAGACGACGAGCGGCAGCTTTGCATCCGCCGGCGCCGACGCCGGCCGCGTGAGGTACCCGGTGATCGGCTTGCCGTCGCGCGCCGCGTAGCGGACCACGGTGGCGCGCGGCAATGACACTTCGGTGAGCTTCGCGCGCCCGGCACCGAGCGGCTCGATGCGTTTTTCGACGGTGCGGTAGTAGTAAAAGCCCGGCGGATCGTGCGGCCCCTCGACTTGCAACAGCATCGTCGATCCGTCTTCAGACGTGTTGCGCACGGTGACATTGGCGGTCTCCTCGAAGTAGCGGCGCACGCCCTTGATGTGGCCGTTGATCTTCGGGTCCGTGAACTCGCAGACGCGCACGTGCTCGACGTGGCAGGTGTAGACGACGCGCTTGCCGTCCCGCGAAATGCGTCCGCTCGAAAGATCGAACTCGGGATCCTCGACGAGCGGCGTGCCGAACGCGCCCGTGGCGATGTCGTAGAGATAGAGCCCGGCGCGATCGTGATCGGGCGTGCGCGCGATGACATAGTGACGGCCGGGCTGGTCGGAAGGCCCGACGAACGCGTACTCGGGCCGCTCGCGCATCTCGCGCAGCCGCAGACTCAGGAATTGCATCCACTTGCCGCTCTCCTTGCGCGCGTAGCGGATCGATCCGTTCCGGAGGCTCAAGCGCACCACCGGATTGCCGTCGATGTCGAGCCACCAGTCGTACGCATCGCGCGACGGCGGCTCGACCAGAGAACCCCGACCGGTCTCGAGATCAACCTTGTAGAGGCTGCGGCCGATGAAGCCGTTCACGCGCAACAGGATGTTCTTCGGGTCGCGCGGCAGGAGGCTGGCCACGTCTCCCTGGTCGAGCACGCCCTCCAGCGCGATGTCGTGGTTGTCGGCGAGCAGGGGAATCGACTCGGTGCCGTCGCGCTTCACCGAGACCAGTCGTTTGCCGAGCCTCCCGATCGTACCAGTGGCCAGACTCTCGACGCGCCGCCCTTCCACCGGCCACACGTCCATCTTCACGAGCAGGCGATCGTCGGTCTTCCACTCGACGAACTCCATGTGGAGGTCGAGATGCTTGCCGAGCGCCGCGTGCCGGCTGCTCTGGACGATCGTGGCCTCTTTCGTCTCGAGGTCGAGCGAGACGAGCATGTCGTCGTCCGCACGCCGGACGATGGAGGCGACGTAGCGGCCCGTCGGCGAGACGGCCGCATCGACGATGTTCGGATCCGAGTAGAAGTCCGCGAGAACCGCGGTGCGCCGCCCCGGCTCCTGCGCGCCCGCGATCGTGCCGAGCAGGAGCGGGAGCCAGGCGATGGCGCGCACGGGCTATCGCGCCGCGGTGGGCGCGGACGTCGCGGCGGCACCGCCGCCGATTCGCCCGGCGATGAACTTTTCGACGGCGTCCACGACCTTGCGCTCGTTCGTCGACGACCACCCCGAGTGATCTTCTTCCTCGAGCGTGATGAGCTCGGTCTTGCGGCCCGACTTGTCCAGCTTCTTCTTGAATTCCTGCGATTGTGCGAACGGCACGATCTGGTCGTCGTCACCGTGCACGAGCAGGATCGGCGCCTTGATCCTGTCGATGAGCATCGCGGGCGAGACTGCCGCGATTCGCTCGGCATCCTTCTGCGGGTCGCCGATCTGCTTGACCCAGTACTGGTAGATATCCGAGTCCGACCCGAACTTGCGTCGCCGCGCCTTCAGGAATTCGTCGAGATCGGTGATGCCCGCGATCGACACGACGCACTTGTAGAGGTCGGGTGTGAGCGTGGCGCCCGCGAGCGCTGCGTATCCGCCGTACGACGCGCCGACGATGCAGATGCGCTGCGCATCGGCCGTCTTCTGCTCGATGAGCAACCGGACGCCGTCCGTGATGTCGTCCTGCATCTTGCGGCCCCACTCGCCGTAGCCGCTCTCGGTGAAGCTGCGGCCGAATCCGTCGGAGCCGCGGAAGTTCGGCTGGAAGACGGCGTAGCCGCGAGCGGCGAAGTACTGCGCGTACAGGTCGAAACTCAGGTAGTCGCGCGCCTCCGGGCCGCCGTGCGGCATCACGATGAGGGGCAACTGTGTCGCACGGTCGGCGCCGGGTGGGCGAGTGAGGTAGCCGTGCACCTTCAGGCCATCGCTGGCCGCGTATTCGAGCACGGTCGCGGTCGGCAACGGCCGTTTGTCGAGCGACTGCTGGGCGAGGCCGATGAGGTTGAGCTGCTTCTGCGAGAGCTGGTACTCGTAATAGGCCGGCGCGTCGCTCGGTCCCTCGACGAACAGCAGCAGCGTCTGCAGGTCGTCGGAGGAATCGACCACGTACACGTTCGCGGAGTCCTTGAAATACTTGCGCAACCCTCTCATGTGCGCGTTCACCTTCGGGTCCGCGGACTCGCAGACGCGAACGTGCGCCAGGTAGCAGTAGCGGAGCACCTTGGTGCCATCGCGCGAAATCCAGGCGTTCGAAATGTCGAACTGCGGATTCTCGGCCACGGGCGGTCCGAAGCTCTCGTTCTTGAGGTCGTATAGATAGACGCCGTAGCGCTGCGCAACCTCGGGCCGCGCGAGCACGTAAACCTTGTTGGGGTCGGTCGACGCGCCCAGCCAGTCGTACTCGATGCGCTGGCTCTTGAGCTCCTTGAGCCGCACGCTGTAGAACTTCTTCCACTTGCCCTCGTCGTCGCGGCGGTAGTAGCGCAGGGCGCCGAGGCTCATCTCGACGCGCACCACGGGTTTGCCTTCGAGGTCCAGCCACCAGTCCCACACCGCCGGATTGGCGCGCTCGGCCTGCTCGCCCTTGCCGGTGTTGACGTTCACCCGGAAGAGGCTGCGGCCGTTCTCGCCGTCGACCACCATGAGGATGTTCTCGGGGTCCTTCGGCAGCATGCTGCGGATGGCGCCGAGATCGAATGCGAAGTCGAGCGCCGCATCGCGGTTTTCGCCGAGCAGTCGCGTGAGGTTCTTGCCGTCGCGGTCGACTGCGAACAAGCGCCGCCCGAGGCGCCGGTACGCGCCGTTGGTCAGCTCGCTCCAGGACACGCCCTCCGACGGGTTGATGGTCACGCGGAAGAGCAGCCGGTCGTCCGTCTTCCAGTAGATCGTGCTGATGTGCGCGTCGAGCTTCGGCCCGATGTCCTTTCGTCCCGCGCTCGAGATGATCTTGTGATCGCCGGTGGTGAGGTCCTTCACGACGATCACGTCTTCGGACTTGCGCCGGATGACCGCGCCCAGCAGCTTGCCGGACGGCGACACGGCGACGTCCTGGGCGCCTTCCTCGGAGAAGAGATCGTCGAGGCTGGCGACGGGACTGCCGCCCGGAACGGCCGGCGATGGAGACGGGGTGGGGTCGGCGGCGAGCGATGCGCCTGCGAGGCCTGCGAGCAGCAGGAACGGCGCGAGTCCGCGCGCGCGGAGATGCGATGTCAACACAGAGTGTCCTCCCGCCGCACACTCTAACTGCTCGGGAGGACCGGTTCGAGAGGGCTGCGGTAGGTGGGCTGCTCAGCCCCCGACCCGGTTGTCGAGCGCGATCCGGGCGATCTCGAAACCGCGATGGAAGTCACGGATGTGCTTGGCCATCCAGTCCTGCGCGGCGGCCGCGTCCTTCGCGCGGATGGTCGCCGCGAGGCGGCGCTGCGCCTCGGTGATTCGGCCGCGCGCCTGCGGCACCTTGTCGATCATGGCGCCCAGCGACGGGACGAGCAGGGCGACGAGCGGTTCGTGCGCGAGCATGAAGACGCCGTTGTGCGTGGCCTCGCCGACGGCGCGGAAGAAGTCCGCGGTGAGTTCGACCGCCTCGTCCGTGCCCAGGTCGTCCGTCTGCCGGGCGAGCAGGCCGTCGATGCGCTGGAGGTCGGCCGGCGTGCGCTCGCGCGCGGCGGCCCCGGCGATGGGCGGCTCGAGCGCCGTCAGCGCCTCCCAGACGTCGTGGTAGCTCACGTCGTGCAGCGACAGGGCGCGGGACACGTTGGCCGCGACCGCGCCGCGGGTCGGCCGCGTGACCATCATGAGCTTGGAGCCACGTTCGCGCTTGAGGACCCCGTTGGTTTCGAGCTCGCGCAATGCCTCGCGCACGGTGCCGCGGTGCACCCCGAACTGCCGGGCGAGTTCCAGCTCCGGCGGCAGACGTTCGCCGGCGCTGATGGACCGGTCCGTGATGCGGCCGAGCAGGGCGGCGGCCACCTTCCGGTAAGCGGGTTCGATGCGGATCGGCGCGAACTCGAGCGACGCGCCGGGCACGGCGCCCGCGGCGGTGCGTCGCGGCCGGCGCGAGTACTTGGCCGGGAGTTCGCTCAAGCGGTGGCCTCGTAGATCTCGCGGCCGATGAGCATGCGGCGGATCTCCTGCGTACCCGCGCCGATCTCGTAGAGCTTCGCGTCGCGCAGCAGGCGGCCCGCGGCGTAGTCGTTGATGTAGCCGTTGCCGCCGAGCGCCTGGATCGCCTGCAGGCAGTTCTGCGTGGCGTGGTCCGCGCCGAAGAGGATCGCCGCGGCAGCGTCCTGGCGCGAGCAACGGCCCGCATCGCAGGCGCGGCCAATCGCGTACGAATAGGCGCGCGCCGCGTTCAGGCTCGCATACATGTCGGCGACCTTCGCCTGCATGAGCTCGAACGTGCCGACCGCCTGTCCGAACTGCTTGCGTTCGTGGATGTAGGGGAGCACGAGATCGAGCGCCGCGGCCATGAGGCCCAAAGGACCACCGCCCAGCACGGCTCTCTCGTAGTCGAGCCCCTTCATGAGCACGCGCACGCCGCCATTGAGCTGGCCGACCACGTTTTCTTCGGGGACGATGCAGTTCTCGAACACCAGCTCGCAGGTGGACGAGCCGCGCATGCCGAGCTTGTCGAGCTTCTGCGCCGTAGTGAATCCGGCCATTCCCTTCTCGACGATGAAGGCCGTGATGCCGCGCGGGCCCGCGGCGGGATCTGTCTTCCCATACACCACGAGGACCTCGGCATCCGTGCCGTTGGTGACCCACATCTTGCGGCCGGTGAGGGTGTAGCCCTTGTCCTGTCTGATGGCCTTGAGCTGCATGCCGACGACGTCCGATCCCGCGCCGGGCTCGCTCATCGCGAGCGCTCCGACGTGCTCGCCAGTGACGAGCTTAGGCAGGTACCTCTGCTTCTGCGCGCTCGTGCCGTTGAGCGCGATCTGGTTCATGCACAGATTGCTGTGCGCGCCGTACGAGAGGCCGACGGAACCGGACGCGCGGGAGATCTCCTCCATCGCGATGATGTGCGCCAGGTAGCCGAGATTCGCGCCGCCGTACTCCTCGGGCACCGTGATGCCTAACAAACCGGCATTGCCAAGCTCGGGCCAGAGGTCGCGGGGGAATTCGTTGGTGCGGTCGATCTCTTCCGCGCGCGGCGCGATGCGCTCGCGGGCGAAGCGGCGGACCTGGGCGCGGACCTCGTCGAGCTCGGGCCCGAGGCCGAAGTCGAAGTCACAGCGGTCGAAGACGCTCATGGGGATTGCCTTTAAATGTCGGGTTGTACTATTGTCCGACAATCATGCCGGTCCTCGAAACCAAAGTCGATAGGAACTCGCCGGAGTTCCGCGGGAATGCCAGCCGGTACGCCGCGCTCACGGAAGAACTGCGCGCCTGGCAGTCCCGGGTGCATGCGGGCGGCGGGGAGTCGGCGCGGGCGAAGCACGTGGCCCGCGGGAAGCTGCTGCCGCGAGACCGCATCGAGACGCTGCTCGATCCGGGAACGCCGTTCCTCGAGCTCTCGCCGCTCGCCGCCAATGGAATGTACGGCGACGAATCACCCGGCGCCGGCATCATCACCGGCATTGGCCGGGTGTCCGGGCGCGAATGCCTCGTCGTCTGCAACGACGCGACGGTGAAGGGCGGCACGTACTACCCCATCTCGATCAAGAAGCACCTGCGGGCCCAGACCATCGCCGCGGAGAACCGGCTGCCGTGCATCTACCTCGTCGACTCCGGCGGCGCGCATCTGCCGAGCCAGGACGAAGTCTTTCCCGACCAGGACCACTTCGGCCGCATCTTCTTCAACCAGGCGAACATGTCCGCCGCGGGCATTCCGCAGGTCGCCGTCGTCATGGGCTCGTGCACCGCCGGTGGCGCGTACGTCCCCGCGATGAGCGATGAGTCCATCATCGTGCGCAACCAGGGCACCATCTTCCTCGGTGGCCCGCCGCTGGTGAAGGCGGCGACCGGCGAGGTCGTCACGGCCGAAGAACTGGGCGGGGGCGACGTGCACGCGAAGATTTCGGGCGTGGTCGACCACCTCGCGGAGAACGACGGGCATGCGCTCGGCATCGCGCGGCGGATCATCGCGGGTCTGCCGCCGGATCCGCGTTCGCGGCCGCTGCCGGCCGCCGCATTCGAGGAGCCGAAACACGACATCGAAGACATCCGCGGCATCATCCCGGGCGACTCGCGCAAACCGTACGACGCGCGCGAGATCATCGCGCGGCTCGTGGACGGCAGCGATTTCGACGAGTGGAAGGCACGCTTCGGCAGCACGCTCGTCACCGGCTTCGCGCGCATCCACGGCATGCCCGTCGGCATCCTCGCGAACAACGGCATCCTGTTCTCCGAATCCGCGCAGAAGGGCGCGCACTTCGTCGAGCTCTGTTGCCAGCGCCGTATCCCGCTGCTGTTCCTGCAGAACATCACCGGTTTCATGGTCGGCAAGAAATACGAGAACGAGGGCATCGCGCGCCACGGCGCGAAGATGGTGACGGCGGTCGCCTGCGCGAAAGTGCCCAAGTTCACTGTCATCGTCGGCGGCAGTTTCGGTGCCGGCAACTACGGCATGTGCGGTCGTGCCTACTCGCCGCGCTTCCTGTGGACCTGGCCGAACTCGGCGATTTCCGTCATGGGCGGCGAGCAGGCGGCGAACGTGCTCGCGACCGTGCGCCGCGACGCCATCGAGGCGAAGGGCGGGCAATGGAGTGTCGACGAAGAGTCGGCATTCAAGGCGCCGATCCGGGAGCAGTATGAACGGCAGGGAAACGCGTACTACGCCACGGCGCGGCTCTGGGACGACGGCATCATCCACCCGTCGCACACGCGCATGTGCCTCGCGCTCGCGCTGGCGCTCGCCAACCGGCAGCCGATGGAGGAAACTCGCTTCGGCGTGTTCCGGATGTGACAGCGACATGACTAACTACCAACACATCGAGATGGAGCAGCGCGGCGCCGTGCGCTGGCTCTGGCTCAACCGGCCGGAAGTCCGCAACGCCTTCGACGACGCGCTCATCGCCGAGATCGCGCAGGCCTTCGCCGACGTCGAGGCCTCCGCCGAAACCCGCGTGGTCGTCGTCGCCGCGCGAGGGCCCGCGTTCTGCGCGGGCGCCGATCTCAACTGGATGCGCGCCATGTCGGCCTTCAGTCATGCCGAGAATCACGCCGACGCGCTCAAGGTGGCGCGCATGTTTCACGCCGTCCATTCCTGCTCGCGCCCGGTCATCGCGCGCGTGCAGGGCGACGCGTACGGCGGAGGCGTGGGTCTTGCCGCGGCCTGCGACATCGTCATCGCGGCCGACGGCGTCAATTTTGGTCTGTCCGAGGTCCGCCTCGGCATCGTCGCCGCGACGATCTCGCCCCATCTGGTGCGCGCGATGGGCGCGCGCCAGGCTGCCCGCTACATGCTGACGGCCGAGAAATTCGCCGCCGCCAAGGCACGCGAACTCGGTCTCGTGCACGAGGTGACGAAGCCGAATGGCCTCGACGTCGAAGTGGAACGGCAGGCGCTCGTGCTGCTGTCGTCGAGTCCCGCGGCGCTGGCCGCCACCAAGCGGCTGCTCGCCGACGTGGTGGAGGCGCCGATGGACGACGTGCTGCTCGCCGCCACCGCCAAGTGCATCGCCGACGCGCGGGTGTCGCCCGAGGGCCGCGAGGGCATCGCGGCGTTCCTCGAGAAACGGGCGCCGGCCTGGGTACCGAAGAAGTAGCCATGTTCGCGAAGCTCCTCATCGCCAATCGCGGCGAGATCGCGTGTCGCGTCGCGCGCACGGCGCGCCGCCTGGGAATCCGCACAGTTGCGGTGTATTCCGATGCCGACGCGAACGCCGCGCACGTCGCAGCCTGCGACGAGGCCGTGCACATCGGCGGGCCGAGGCCGCAGGAGAGCTACCTGCGCGCCGCGGCGATCCTCGAGGCGGCGAAGTTGACCGGGGCCACGGCCATCCACCCGGGTTATGGCTTTCTCTCCGAAAACGCGGCGTTCGCCCGCGACTGCGCGCAGGCCGGCATCGTGTTCATCGGCCCTTCGGCCGAGGCGATCGACGCGATGGGCTCGAAGTCCGCCGCGAAGTCGCTCATGGAGAAAGCCGGGGTGCCGTTGACGCCGGGTTATCACGGCAGCCGGCAGGAATCCGACTATCTGCTCGCCGAGGCGCGCCGCATCGGCTTCCCGGTGCTCATCAAGGCGGTCGCCGGCGGCGGCGGCAAGGGCATGCGGCGCGTCGATCGACCCGAGGACTTCGCCAGCGCGCTCGCGAGCTGCCAGCGCGAGTCGGAGTCGAGCTTCAAGGATGCGCGCGTGCTCGTCGAGAAGTACGTCACCCCGGCGCGCCACATCGAAGTGCAGGTGTTCGGCGACGGACACGGCCACGCCGTCTATCTGTTCGAGCGCGATTGCTCCGTTCAGCGCCGCCACCAGAAGGTCATCGAGGAAGCGCCTGCGCCCGGCATGACGCCGGAGCGGCGCCGCGCCATGGGCGAGGCGGCCGTCGCGGCGGCGAACGCGGTGAACTACGCCGGCGCCGGAACGGTGGAGTTCATCGCGGCGCCGGACGGCGCGTTCTACTTCATGGAGATGAACACGCGCCTGCAGGTGGAACACCCGGTCACCGAAATGCTGACCGGCCTGGACCTCGTGGAGTGGCAATTGCGCGTGGCATCGGGCGAGCCTCTGCCGCTGGTCCCGGCTCCACTGTCTACGCGGAGGATCCGGCGCACGACTTCCTGCCGTCGATCGGCAGGCTCGAGCGGTTCGCGACGCCCGCCGAGAATCCCGGTCTGCGCATCGACACCGGCGTGCGCGAGGGCGACGAGATCACCCCGTACTACGACCCGATGATCGCCAAGCTCATCGTTCATGGCGCGACGCGCAGCGAAGCCGTCGAGCGATTGCGGGCGGCGCTCGCGCGGTTCCACGTGTCCGGAGTGCGCACGAACGTCGAGTTCCTGTTCAGGCTCACGAGCGCGCCGTCTTTCGCGAAGGCGCACCTCGATACCGCGCTCATCGAGCGCGAGCGCGCACATCTCTTCCCGGTGCCGGCCGTGCCTCCGGAACTCGCCTGGCAGCTCGCTGCGCGCGCGACACTTGCGGAGCCGCCGCGGGATGGATCGCCCTGGTCGGATGGCTGCGGCTGGCGGCTCGCCGGCTCGCGCGCAGCCCGAACGGTGAAACTTCGGTCGGGCGAGGATGAACGTGACGTCGTCGTCGAGTTCGGCGCCAACGCGCCCCGCGGCGATGCGTACCGCGGTTCCGACGGCGTGCACGTCTGGCTCGAGGGCATTCATCACGTGTTCGCGTTCGTCGACCCGTACCTGCCGCCGACGGGCGCGGTGGATACGCACGGCGGGTTGACTGCGCCGATGCCGGGTCGCGTGCTCGCGGTGCTCGTGAAGGAGAGCGACGTCGTCGCGAAGGGCGCGCCGCTCGTCATCGTCGAGGCGATGAAGATGGAGCACACCGTGACGGCGCCGTCCGCCGGCCGGGTCGAGAAGGTGTTCGTCGCCGTGGATCAGCAGGTCAAGGAAGGCTTCGAGCTGCTCAGGCTCGCCGTGGCCTGACGAGCCTCCGCCGAGGAGCGCAACCCCTGTCGACCTGGTGTTCGGGCCGGGAGTCGGCCTGGTGTTCGGGCCAGGACGATACGCGTACGCGCCGCGCCGACCGCGGCGGCGGGGTATCCTCTCCCCATCCGATCCGGGGAGATTTCGATGAAGGCTCTCATCGCCGCGGCGTTCGCGTTCGTCGGCATCACACATGCTTCCGCCGCCGAAACCACGCGCTATCTCGCCTTCGTCAACGGCGGCAAGGACAAGGCCGGCTATCAGTACGTCACTCGTGACGGCGACAAGTACAAGGTCGTTTTCTACTTCAAGGACAACGGCCGCGGGCCCGAACTCAAGGAAGAGTTCACGCTCGACGCGAGGTCGATCCTCACGCGCTATCGCGTCGCCGGCACGTCGACGTACGGCAGCCAGGTGGACGAGTCGTTCACGCTCACCGGCAACCGTGCGAAGTGGAAGACCACGTCCGACAAGGGCGACCAGGTGGTCGAAGACGGCGCGCTGTACTCGTCCTTGCAGGGCACACCCGCGGGGTACTCGATCCTGCTCGCCGCGCTCGCGCAACGCACCGACGGCAAGGTGCCCCTGATTCCGAGCGGCACTCTCACGGGACGAAAGCTGCTCGACGCCGAGGTGTCGAAGGGGAGTGAGCGCCGCCAGATCCAGCTCATGGCGCTCACCGGGATCGGATTCACCCCGACCGCCGTCTGGGCGACCACGGGAGCGAAGCCTCGCCTGTTCGCGTACATCTTCCCCGGCTACATGCAGCTGATCGAAGAAGGCTGGGAGAGCAACGCGGCCGGTCTCGAGGAAAAGCAGAAGGCGGCCGAGGCCGCGATGCTCGTCGATCTCAACCGGCGTACGACGCACGCGCTGCCCGGCGTCACGCTCATCCGCAATGCGCGCCTGTTCGACAGCGAGCGCGCGTCGATCGCCGAAGCGCGCGACGTGCTCGTCGAGAATGGGCGTGTCATCTCGGTCGTGCCGACCGGTGCGCAGAAGCGTCCTCACGACCGCATCATCGATGCCGCCGGGCGCGTGTTGCTGCCCGGCCTGTTCGACATGCACACGCACCTCGGATTCTGGGAAGGCGGCCTGCACGTCGCCGCGGGCGTCACCACGGCGCGAGACTTGGGCAACGACAACGCGACGCTGCTGCAGCTCATGGAGCAGGAGAGGGCCGGTTCGCTGCTGATGCCGCGCGTCGTTCCCGCGGGCTTCATCGAGGGCGAGAGCCCGAATGCTTCGCGGAGCGGCTTCGTGGTCAAGAACTTCGAGGACGTGAAGAAGGCGATCGACTGGTACTCCGCGCAGGGCTGGCCGCAGATCAAGATCTACAACTCGTTTCCGAAGGACATCCTGCCGCAGACCACCGCGTATGCGCACTCGAAGGGCATCCGCGTGAGCGGACACATCCCGGTATACCTGCGCGCGCAGGACGCGGTGCTCGCGGGCTACGACGAGATCCAGCACATCAACCAGGTGCTGCTCAACTTCCTGGTGACCGACAAGACGGATACGCGCACGCTCGAGCGCTTCTATCTACCCGCCGAGAAGGTGGCCGACCTGGACTTCGACAGCGCGCCCGTGCTCGACTTCATCAAGCTGCTCGCCGACCGCAAGATCGTCATCGACCAGACGCTGGCGACGTTCGATTTCATCCGCGCGCGCGATGGCGTGCTCAACGAGGAGTTCGCCGCGGTGGCCGATCACGTGCCTCCCGATGTGCGCCGCGGCTTCTACGCATCGCAGATGAAGGTGCCGGAGGACAAGTTCCCGCGCTACAACAAGTCGTACGAGAAGATGGTCGAGTTCACCGGCCGCCTGTATCGCGCCGGCGTGCCGCTGGTCGCCGGCACAGACGACATCGCCGGGTTCACGCTGCACCGCGAGCTCGAGCTGCTGGTGATGGCGGGGCTGACTCCGCTGCAGGCGCTGCAGGTGGCGACGTACAACGGTGCGAAGTACGCGCACGTGCTGCACGACCGCGGCACCGTGATGCCGGGCATGCGCGCGGACCTGGTGTTCGTCGACGGGGACGTCACGAAGAACATTTCGGACATCCGCAAGATCGCGCTGGTGATCAAGGGCGACGTGGCTTACTACCCGGCGGAGATCTACGAGAACCTGGGCGTGAAGCCGTTCACACCGGCACTCAGAGTCGATTGACCGACGAGTCGTGGATCGCAATCGCTATGCGCCTCCCCGAGCGCCCTTGGAGAAGTTCGAGGTCGGTCGAGGACACCGGCCCCGAACGGTAGTCATCGCCGTCGCCATGCTGTGGGCCGAAGTCGCGCTCGCGCTGGTCTCGACGATGATTCCCTACGAAACGGAGGTGGCGTCCGAACACCTCGAGGAATTCTGGGCGAATGTCCTGATCGCAGCCGCGATCCTTGGCCTGTCCATCTGGTTCAACATTCGAATCTGGCAGGGAAGGAACTGGGCGAGGTGGGTGATTCTCTCG
>CADEED010000076.1 GCA_902826225.1 uncultured Pseudomonadota bacterium
GGCGCTCGGCTACGGCCGCATCAACCTCTACGGCAGCTCCTACGGCACGCGTGTCGCTCAGCACTACGCGCGCCGCTATCCGCAGGCGACCCGCGCGCTGGTGCTCGACGGTGTGATCGATCCCGAAACGGTGCTCGGTCCCGCGCTCGCGATCGACGCGGAGCGCGCGCTCACGCACATCCTCGAGCGCTGCCTCGCGGACCGCCCGTGCTCGCAGGCCTTCCGGGATCCGGCCGCGGATTACCGCGCATTGCGCGCGCGGCTCGCGGCCGAGCCGGTGCGCGCGACGGTCAGCGATGCGGCCACGGGCCGGCCGATTGATTTCGACTTCACCACGCGGCACCTGTCCGCCGTGCTGCGATTCGCCAGCTACAACGACGACCAGGCCGCGCTGCTGCCACTGTCGCTGCACCTCGCCGCGCACGAAGCCAACTTCACGCCGCTGGCGAACCTGTTCCGCGTGTTCGCGCGCTCGCTCGACGACGCATTCGCCTACGGCATGCACAACAGCGTCGCCTGCAGCGAGGACACGCCGCTCATCGATGCCGCGAGGATCGATCGCGCGGCGCTCGTGGCGACGCACATGGGCGCGGAGCAGGTGGATCAGCTCATCGAGTCGTGCAAGGACTGGCCGAAGGGCGTGGTCGACGCCGATCTGCACGCGCCGCTCGCGAGCAAGGCGGCCGCGCTGCTCCTGTCGGGCGCGGACGATCCCGCGACGCCACCCCAGTACGCCGAGCGCGCGCAACGCGGATTCGCGGACAGCAAGCACGTCGTCGTGGCCGGGCATGGTCACGGGCAGCTCGGCGCGCCCTGCGTCGATCGCGTGATCGCGAGTTTCATCCGCGCCGGTACCGCCCGCGGCCTCGATGCGACGTGCACCGAGAAACTGGCGCCGATGGCGTTCTTCACGACGCTCGCAGGGCCGTCGCCTTGAAGGGATTCCCATGCTAGAGGCACGCGGTCTCACCAAGTCGTTCGGCAAGGTTGCCGCGGTGCGCGGCGTCAGCTTCAGCGCGCGTGACGGCCAGATCACCGGATTGCTCGGCCCGAACGGCGCCGGCAAGTCGACCACGCTGCGCATGTTCTACACGGTGCTGCGGCCGGATTCCGGTGATGCGCTCATCGACGAGGTGAGCGTGACCGCCGACCCGCTCGCGGCGCGGCGCGCGATCGGCGTGCTGTCGCATGGCGCGGGCATCTACAACCATCTCACGGCCCGCGAGAACATCGCCTACTTCGGGGAACTGCACGGGCTCGAGCGGGAAGCGCGGGAAGCGCGCGCCGCGGAGCTCATCGAGCTGCTCGAGATGAAACCTTTCGCGGACCGGCTCGCGAAGGGCTTCTCGCAGGGCCAGCGCCTCAAGACGGCGCTGGCGCGCGCGCTCGTGCACAAGCCGCGCAACGTGCTCCTCGACGAGCCGACGAACGGGCTCGACGTCATGGCGGTGCGCAACCTGCGCAAGCTGCTCGCGCAGCTGCGCGAGGCGGGCCACTGCGTGCTGTTCTCGAGCCACGTCATGCAGGAGGTCGAGCAGCTCTGCGACGAGGTCATCGTGATCTCTGGCGGCCAGGTCGTGGCCGCCGGCGCCCTCGCCGACATCCGCTCGCGCGCGGGCAATGCGCAGCTCGAGGACGCCTTCGTGCATCTCATGGACGGAGGCGAGGCGCGATGAGCTCCTGGCGCGGCATCTGGGCCGTCTTCCGCAAGGAATTCCGCGAAAACCTGCGCGACCGGCGCACGCTGCTGTCGGCGCTCGTGTTCGGCCCGGTGTTCGGTCCCGTCGCGGTGGCGTTGCTCGTGCAGTTCACGATTCGTCACGCCGAAGCGCAATCCGACGAGAACATCCAGATCGCGGTGGCGCATGCGGAACGCGCGCCCAATCTGCTCGCCTACCTGGGCGCGCGCGGCGTCGACGTCGTGAAGGTCGAGTTCGACGAAGACGGTGCGCGCGCTGCGGTGGCCGCGCAAACCCACAAGATCGTGCTCGAGATCCCCGAGGATTTCGGTGCGCGTCTGTCCGAGGGCCAGCCGGCGCCGGTCGTGCTCTATTCCGACAGCTCGCGCGGTTTCGACCGCCGTGGCGTCGGCCGGGTTCGCGCGCTCGTGGCGCAGTACGGCCTGGACATCGCGCAGCTCCGGTTCCTCGCGCGGGGCATCGATCCGATCTCGGTGCTGCCGATCTCGGTGCAGGAGATCGACGTATCGACGCCGAGCAGCCGATCGGTGCTCGTGCTCAACATGTTGTCGTACCTCGTGCTGCTCTCGATGCTGTTCGGCGGTCTCTACCTGGCGATCGACGCCACCGCGGGCGAACGCGAGCGCGGCTCGCTCGAGGTGTTGCTCACCGCGCCCGTGCCGCGCGAAAACCTGATCTACGGCAAGATCCTTGCCGCCGCCGCGTACATGCTCGTCTCGCTCGTGCTGACGGTCTCCATGTTCTCGGTGGCCATCAGCTTCGTCGGGCTCGAGCAGCTCGGCGTCACCGCGAATCTCGGCCCGCGGGCCGCGGCGACGATGATCGCCTGCTGCGCGCCACTGGTGATCTTCGGCGGCGCCTATCTCAGCATCATCTCGGGTTTCGCGAAGAGCTACCGCGAGGCGCAGACCTACATCGGCCTGCTCATCACGATTCCGACCATGCCGTTGATGTTCGCCGGTCTGCTCGGCCTGTCCGCGAAACTCGGGCTCATGTTCGTTCCCTTCCTGAGCCAGCACCTGCTGCTGACGACGGTGGTGCGCGCCGAGCCGATCGACCCGGTGTTCGTCACCGTGTCCGTGGTCAGCACGCTCGTCTACGGCGCGCTGCTGATGTGGGTGGCCGGCCGGCTCTACCGGCGCGAGGGCTTGTTAGGCTGACCTGTGCCGGATCGGGTGTACGCCCGGCGGCAGTTCCGAGGTGCGGTGCTGCGCGAGCAGGGCGCGATACCGGAATATCTCGGTGGCCGTGAATTCGCGCGCCTCGATCTCGTACCGGTTGTCCCAGTAGCCGCGGCGAAAACACTCCCTGAGATATCGCCCTATCGTGAGATCGCCCGTGGCCCACTGCCTGACCACGTGGAAATACTCGTGCAGGACCAGCGGACCGTCCGCGAAGAACTCCTTGCCGCTGCCGCGCAGATAGATGCGGTCCGGACGCGTCGTCGCGATCGCGCGCCAGTGGAAGCGCACGTAGATCGAATACTGGATGACCTGGATGCCGCCCACGGCCTCGCCGAAGAGAGACTCCAGCGCCAGTTGCACGTCTTTCGGCGGATGGCAGCGATTACCGACCCACATGTCACTTCCCTATGCAGAACGAACCGAAGATCCGGCCTAGCAAGTCGTCCGCGGAGAATACACCCGTGATCTCCTCGAGCGCCCGCTGCGCCGCGCGCAGCTCTTCCGCGACGAGCTCGCCGGCGCGCCGCTCCCCAAGCTCGGCCGCCGCGGTTTCCACGCATGCCCGCGCCCGCGCGAGCGCCTCGAGGTGGCGGCGTCGCGCCGAGATGCTGCCGGTACCCGCCGTCTGGAAGCTCACGCTGTCCTTGAGATGCGCGCGCAGCAGGTCGAGTCCCTGTCCACTCGCGGCGGAGACGTGGATGCGTGGCGGACCCGACACCGTATCGGCCAGCGGCAACCCGGCGTTGAGGTCGATCTTGTTGAACACGAGGGTCACGGGCACGTCGGCCGGCAACCGCTCGCGCTCTTCGCGGAAGGCCGCGCCCTCGGGGTCGCTGGACGTGTCGATGACGAACAGCACCCGGTCCGCGCGCGCCATCTCCGCGGCCGCACGGCGCACGCCTTCGCGCTCGACTTCGTCGGCGGACTCGCGCAACCCGGCCGTGTCGAGAACGTGCAACGGCAGGCCGTCGACGTCGATGTGTTCGCGCAGGACGTCTCGCGTGGTGCCCGGGACCGCCGTGACGATCGCCGCGTCGTAGCCGGCGAGCCGGTTGAGCAGGCTGGACTTGCCGGCGTTCGGCCGTCCCGCGAGCACGACCGTGATGCCGTCGCGCAGCAGGCGTCCCTGGCTCGCGGCGGCCATGACGCCGTCGAAATGCTCTCGTACGCCCGCGAGCCGTTCGTGCAGCTCGCGATCGCCGAGGAAATCGACTTCTTCCTCGGGAAAATCGATGGCCGCCTCGACGTACGTGCGCAGGTCGATCAAGGCATCGGTGAGCCCCTGCACCATCGTCGAGAACTCGCCCTGCAGCGAGCGCATCGCGGCGCGCGCGGCGTCGCGGGAACCGGCGTCGATGAGATCGGCGACCGCCTCGGCCTGCGCGAGATCGATCTTGTCGTTGAGGAAGGCGCGCTCGGTGAACTCGCCGGCGCGGGCGCGGCGCGCGCCCAGTTCGACGCAGCGAGCGACCAGCGACTCCGTGAGCACCGGGCCGCCATGGCCCTGCAGCTCGAGCACGTGCTCGCCCGTGTACGAGTGGGGTCCCGGGAAGAAGAGCGCCAGGCCGATGTCGATGGGGTTTCCGGCGGAATCGAGGAAGCGCGACAACGTCGCATGGCGAGCGGCGGGCAGTTCGCCGATGAGGATCGCGGCGAGTTCCGGCACCTTGGGGCCCGACAGGCGCACCACGCCGACGCCGCCGCGTCCGGGCGGTGTCGCTGCTGCCACGATGGTGTCGGGATGACTCATGCGCGCGACGGACGATGTCTCCGTTCGCGCCCGAGTTTACGCCGCCCGGGCGCGACTAGCGCTTGCGCAGGGTCCGTTCCGCGGCGATCTTCCGGTTGATGTTCCACTGCTGGAGGATCGACAGGCCCGTATTCGTGACCCAGTAGAGCACCAGGCCGGCGGGGAACAGCGCGAACATCACCGAGAACACGATCGGCATGAACTGGAAGATCTTCGCCTGCATCGGGTCCGGCGGCGGCGGATTCAGCTTGTACTGGATCCACATCGCGACACCGTTGAGCGCGGGCAGGATGAAGAACGGATCGCGCGAGGACAGATCGTTGATCCACCCGAAGAACGGCGCCTGGCGCATCTCGACGCTCTCGAGCAGCACCCAGTAGAACGCCAGGAACACCGGCATCTGGATCAGCATGGGCAGACAGCCCGCGACCGGATTCACCTTCTCCTGGCGGTAAAGATCCATCGTCGCCTGACCGAGCTTCGCGCGATCGTCCTTGTAGGTTTCCTGCAGCTGCTTCATGCGCGGCGCGAGATCGCGCATGCGCGCCATCGAACGCCCCGACTTCTCCGACAGCGGATAGAAGAGAAGCTTGAGCAGGAACGTGACCAGGATGATGGCGACGCCCCAGTTGCCGACCAGCGAATGCGCTTTGTCGATGAGCCAGAACAGCGGGCGCGCGATCAGCGTGAGCCAGCTGTAGTCGGCGACGTGATCGAGCTCGGGGTTGAGCGTGATGAGCTGCTTCTGCAACTTCGGGCCGACGAAGAGATCTTCCTTCACGACTGCCGTCGTGCCCGGCGCGACCGTCTGCACGGGGCCCACCGCGCCGAGCAGGTATTCGCGGCCCTGCGCGGCCATCGAAAAGTCGTACGGCTTCGATGGATCCGGAATCACCGCGCTCACGAAGTGATGCTGCATGCCGGCGATCCATCCGCCCGTCACGCCGGAGACCGTCTTGCGATCCTCTTCCTTGCCGATGTCGAGCTTCTGGAAATGCGCCTTCTCGCCGGCCTTGTTCGGCGCCCACATCGCGGGGCCGCGGAAAGCGAAGCTGTCGACCTTGAACATCGAGCGTTCGACGGCCGGGTCGCTGCGCACGATGCGCGCGTACGTGTGCGTCGCCCAGGGCTGCGCGCCCGTGTTCGCGATGGAGTATTCGAGTCCGATGTGGAAGAAGCTGCGGCGGAAGACGAACGTCTTCGTCACCGTGACGCCCTGGCCGTCGGTCCACGTGAGGGGCACGCGCAACTCGTCCTGGCCCGGGGAGAGCGCATAACTGCGCGCCGTGCTCGCGAAACTCGCGAGGTGAGTCGGCCGGTTGTCGTCGGGCTTCGCACCGGCGAGGCCGGTCTGCAGTACGTAGTTAGACGAGGCCTGCGCGCGGTTCATCAGGACGACGGGCTTGTCCTCGCCTTTCACGATGGGATAGCCGGGCAGCTCGGCGTAAACGAGCGTGCCGCCCTTGAGGTCGATGTCGACGACGAGCACGTCGGTGGTCACCCGGATCGTGCCCGCGGAGGCGTCGGCCGTTTCGACGGGCGGAGCCGCCGGAATGGCGTCCGCGACACTGGGCGCGGCGACGGGAGCTGGCGGCGTTTGAGTCGCCTGCGGGACAGTATCGGCCAGGGAGGCCGGCTTTGGCTCTCCAGTGGCGCCAGTCGTCACCGCCGTGGCCGACTTCGGGCCGAAGTCCATCTGCCACTGCGAGTAATTCACATAGAGGGCCAGGCCAACGGCCAGCCACAGGAAAACGCGAATGTTGTTAGTCATGCGAATGTCTTGAACACGCCGGGACGGGATCGAACCCGCCCTCATGCCAGGGGTGGCAACGCCCGATCCGCTTCGTCGCGAGCCAGATGCCGCGCGCCGCGCCGTGCGTCTCGATCGCTTCGATGGCGTAGTGCGAGCACGACGGATAGAAGCGGCAGTTGGGCCCGAGGAGCGGGCTCAACACCAACTGGTATCCGCGGATCAGTGCTTTCAGGACGAAGCGCATGTGCTCGCGACGCGTTGCCAAAGGGTCGCGAGGCTAGCACGCAGCGCTGTCGGCGGTGCCTCACGGGAGGGATTTTTTGCCGCGACGACGATGTCGACCGCGGGCAGCGCGTGCTGCGCCAACCGGAAGGATTCACGCACCAGGCGGCGCAGGCGATTGCGGGCGACGCCGTTGCCCGCCGTCTTGATGGAGACCGCGAGGCCGATGCGCGCATGCGTGAGGCCATTGGGCTTCACGCGCAGCCCGAAGAAGCGGTCATCGATACGACGCCCGCTCGCGTAGATCGCGTCGAATTGGAGCTTGCTGCGCAGTCGCAGGTCGGCGCTGAATCGCAAGCGGGGGACGGTGGGCTGCATGGCGGCCCGCGCCGACGGACGATCCGGCGTCAGGGAACGATCTTCTTCCGGCCCTTCGAACGGCGGCGCGAAAGGACTTTCTGGCCACCCGCGGTCTTCATGCGCGCACGAAACCCCGTGGCGCGTTTCCGCTTGATCTTGCTCGGCTGATAAGTGCGTTTCATGATGATCGGCCTTTGCCGCTGATCCCGTGGAAAAAAGGGCGGGAAGGGTACTGAGCGAGCGCTCCAAGTGTCAACAATCCCCCTCCGAATTGCTTGGGAGAACGGCTAGACTCGCTCCCCCTTTTTCCCCGGCCACCCAACTCCCCGTGACAGCAGCGACACGCGAAACCATGCATTTGGATTCCGGCCTGTGGTCGCGTTGCGTGCGCGCGCTCGAGGACGAGCTGCCGGGCGAGCACTTCAACACCTGGGTACGGCCGCTGCAGGCCGTCGAAAGCAGCGGTGCCCTCAAGCTGCTCGCGCCGAACCGCTTCGCCGTCGACTGGGTGAACGCGAACCTTCTGTCACGTCTGGGCGAGATCGTCCGCCGGTTCGTCGAAGGCGATGCGCCTATCGTGACGGTCGAGGTCGGGTCGCGCGGACCGGAGTCGTTGCGGGTGGTCGATGCCGAGAAAGGCGCGCCCGCGCGTCCCAAGCGCAGCGAGGGCATCGTCGTTGGTGTCCGGCTGAACCCGGATTTCGTGTTCAACGGCTTCGTCGAGGGCAAGAGCAACCAGCTCGCGAAAGCGGCGGCGGTCCAGGTCGCCGAGAATCCCGGCCGCGCCTACAACCCGCTGTTCATCTATGGCGGCGTCGGCCTCGGCAAGACTCATCTCATGCAGGCCGTGGGCCATACGATCAAGCAGCGGGATCCGGAGGCGCGCGTCGCGTACATCCATTCCGAGCGCTTCGTGAGCGACATGGTCATCGCGCTCCAGCACAACAAGATGAATGAGTTCAAGACCGCATATCGTTCGCTCGATGCGCTCCTGATCGACGACATCCAGTTCTTCGCGAACAAGGACCGCTCGCAGGAAGAGTTCTTCCACACGTTCAACGCGCTGCTCGAAGGTCAGCAGCAGGTGATCGTCACCGCGGACCGATATCCGAAAGAAGTCTCCGGTCTCGAAGAGCGTTTGAAATCGCGCTTCGGCTGGGGACTCACTGTGGCGATCGAACCGCCGGAGCTCGAGACCTGCGTTGCGATTCTCATCGGCAAGGCGCAGGCCGCGAACGTGCAATTGCCGGAGGAAGTCGCGTTCTTCGTCGCCAAGCGAATTCGTTCGAACGTGCGCGAACTCGAGGGCGCGCTGAAGCGCGTGATCGCGAACTCGCGATTCACGGGACGCCCGATCACGCTGGAATTCACGAAGGAAGCGTTGAAAGACCTGCTGACTTTGCAGGCGAAATTGATCACTATCGAAAACATTCAAAAGACGGTGGCGGACTACTACAAATTGCGAGTGGCGGATCTGCTTTCAAAACGCCGTAGCCGTTCGATCGCGCGTCCGCGCCAGGTCGCGATGGCGCTCGCCAAGGAACTCACGACACACAGCCTGCCGGAGATCGGCGACGCGTTTGGCGGCCGCGATCACACCACCGTCCTGCATGCGTGCGGGCGCATCAAGGATCTGCGCGTGGCCGAGCAGCGGGTCGGCGAGGATTATCAAAACCTGTTGAGAACCCTGACCGGATGACTGTGGAATGCTTGTGGATGGTTTTGTGGACAAAATAGTCCACAGTTCGCGCACAGGGGATGAGCAGGCTGTGGGTAAGTTCGTTCAGGTGGAATGAGTGGGTCAAAGAACTGATTGGTAACTGTTTTCAGAACGATCCCCGCTATCCACAGGCTCTATAACTGCTACTACTGGCTTTAAATCATTAAGAACAGAAGGCACTCGGCATGAAGCTCTCCGCGACCCGCGAGCAGATCCTCGCTCCCCTCCAAAGCGTCATCGGCGTCGTCGAGCGTCGGCAGACGATGCCGGTGCTCTCGAATGTGCTGCTCGCGGCGCGCAACAACCGCATCAGCGTCACCGGCACAGACCTCGAGGTCGAGCTCGTGGCCACCAGCGATGCACAGGTTCAGCAGCCGGGCGACGTCACCGTGCCGGGCCGGAAGTTGCTCGACATCATCAGGTCACTGCCCGAGAAAACGCCGGTAACGGTCGCGACTGACGGTGAACGTATCTCGATCAAGGCGGGAAAGTCGAAGTTCACGCTCTCCACCCTGCCGGCCACCGAGTTTCCCGTGGTCGACGAGATCAACGCCCAGCAGACGCTGACCCTTCCCCAGGGTGAATTTCGCCGCCTCATCGACAAGACGCACTTTTCGATGGCACAGCAAGACGTTCGCTACTATTTGAACGGACTTCTGCTCGAGACGGATGGGAAGACTTTGCGGGCGGTCGCGACAGATGGGCACCGTCTGGCGCTGTGTGAAGCCGAACTGGAAACAAAGGCGAAGACGAACCAGCAGGTGATCCTGCCGCGGAAGGGTGTCCTGGAGTTGCAACGCATCCTGGGTGGAGATGGCAATGTCGATCTGGCGATCGGAACCAGTCACGTTCGCGCCCAGATTGGCGATATTCGCTTCACTTCGAAGCTTATAGACGGCCGGTTCCCGGAATACGGTCGTGTGATCCCGGCCGCGCCGACCAAGCAGGTCGAGGCCGATCGCGAAGGGTTGCGTCAGGCTCTACAGCGCACCGCGATTCTCTCGAACGAGAAGTATCGCGGAGTTCGCATCAACTTGAAGTCAGATCTCGTCACGATCCAGGCACATAATCCGGAGCAGGAAGAGGCCGAGGATCAGGTGGAGGTGACCTACACGGGTGACGAGGTCGAAATCGGCTTCAATGTCACCTACCTCCTCGATGCCCTGGCCGCCGTGGACTCCGAGAAAGTCGTCCTGGGATTGACGGATGGCAACAGCAGTTGTCTGGTCCGCGCACCCGGCGCGGCGAGCTCCAAGTACGTCGTCATGCCGATGCGCCTCTGATGCCACTGGCCGAGCTGCGCATCGGGAATTTGCGCTGCATCGAATCGGCCGCTCTGGAGTTTTCGCCGGATCTCAACCTGATCTCGGGGGAGAACGGCGCAGGGAAGACCTCCATTCTCGAGGCGGTCTTCCTTTTGGGCCGCGGCCGCTCTTTCCGTACACGAAGCAGCGAGAAGCTGATCCGGCACGGTCAGCACAGCCTGACCGTCTTCGGCCGAACCGCCGGCGCCACTCCTGACAGCGCAGGCGTCGAAGTCACGCGAGAAGGCACCAGAGCTCGAATCAACGGCCGCGACGCGGAATCACTGTTGGAGCTGTCGGCGGTCTTGCCAGTCCAATCGATCGATCCTGATATCCACAAGCTCATCGACCAGGGTCCCGAGCGGCGCCGGCGCTGGCTCGATTGGTTGGTGTTCCACGTGGAACCCGCATTCATGGGGCACTGGAGCCGGTATCAGCGCGCATTGAAGCAACGGAACGCTGCGCTCCGATCGGGCGGAGATTTCTCGACCTGGAACCCGGCGCTCATCGAACATGGCATGGCTATCACGGAAGCCAGGGAGCGCACCCTGCGGCGTCTCGAGCCCTATCTCACGGCATTACTGGGCCGTTTCGCCGGCCTGGACATCACGGTAGGTTTTCACGCGGGGTGGAACCAGGACCACGGCCTCGCGGATGCGATGCGCATCGCCGCGGACCGCGATCGGGATCGCGGCACCAGCACCGCGGGGCCGCACCGCGCCGATGTGATCCTGCGGATGAGAGGGCGAAGCGCCCGCGAAACGGTCTCCCGCGGCCAGCAGAAGCTGACCGCCGTGGCGATGATCGTGGCCCCGCTGAAGCTGCTACAGGCGGAGCTCTCTCGCAGCGCCGTACTGCTGCTGGACGATCCCGCGGCCGAACTCGACACGAAGAACCTGCGGCTCTTGTTCGATGAGCTGACCGGTTTGCAATGCCAGATGATCGCGACCTCGTTGACCCCAGAAACTTCGCTATTTCAAGCACCTAAAGCGACGTTTCACGTGGAACAAGGACGTGTTCTAAGGCTATAATTCCGCACCATTTTTTCGAGTGCCTCATGGCCAACGACGACGTCTACGACTCCAGCAAAATCAAGGTCTTGAAGGGTCTTGATGCGGTGCGCAAAAGACCTGGAATGTACATCGGTGACACCGATGACGGCACGGGCCTGCACCACATGGTTTTCGAGGTTGTGGATAACGCCATCGACGAGGCGTTGGCGGGCCACTGTGACCGCATCGTCGTCACCATCCACGCCGACGAATCGGTCACCGTCACGGACAACGGCCGCGGCATTCCCACGGACATCCACCCCGAAGAAGGCCGATCCGCAGCCGAAGTCGTCATGACCGTGCTGCATGCTGGCGGCAAATTCGATGACAGCTCGTACAAGGTCTCAGGGGGTCTGCACGGCGTCGGCGTGTCGGTGGTCAATGCGCTCTCCGACAACCTCTGGCTGACGATCAACCAGGACGGCAAAGCCCACAAGATGGAATTCCGTCTGGGCGATCCGGTCGCGCCGCTCGCGATCGTGGGCGACACGACGGAGCGTGGCACCACGGTGCGCTTCAAGCCGAGCTCCACGATCTTCACGAACATCACGTTTCACTATGACGTGCTCGCGAAGCGCCTGCGGGAGCTGTCGTTCCTCAACTCCGGTGTGCGCATCGAGCTCATCGACGAGCGCGAAGCGAAGTCCGACGTCTTCCAGCACGAGGGCGGTCTGCAGGAGTTCGTGAAGCATCTGAACCGCTCGCGGCAGGGCATTCACCCGAACGTCTTCTGGTTCCGCACGCAGGAAGGCCCCATCGGCGTCGAAGTCGCGATGCAGTGGAACGATTCGTACACCGAATCGATGTTCTGTTACACGAACAACATTCCGCAGAAGGATGGCGGCACGCATCTCGCCGGTTTCCGCGCTGCGCTCACGCGCACGCTGAACGACTACATCGAAAAAGAGATGGCGGCGAAGAAGGAGAAGATCCCGACCACGGGCGACGATTCGCGCGAAGGTCTCACGGCGATCCTCTCCGTCAAACTACCCGATCCGAAGTTCTCCTCGCAAACCAAGGACAAGCTCGTCTCGTCCGAGGTGAAGGGCGTGGTCGAGCAGGCCGTCGGCGCCAAACTCGCGGAATTTCTGCTCGAGCATCCGCAGGAAGCGAAGGCGATCGTCGGCAAGATCATCGAAGCCGCACGTGCGCGCGAAGCGGCGCGCAAGGCGCGTGAGATGACGCGTCGCAAGGGCGCGCTCGACATCGCCGGGTTGCCTGGAAAGCTCGCGGACTGCCAGGAGAAGGACCCCGCGCTCTGCGAGATCTTCATCGTCGAGGGCGACTCCGCCGGTGGCTCCGCAAAGCAGGGCCGTGACCGCCGCACGCAGGCGATCCTCCCGCTCAAGGGAAAGATCCTGAACGTCGAGCGTGCGCGTTTCGACAAGATGCTCGCGTCCGCCGAAGTCGGCACGCTGATCACCGCGCTCGGCTGCGGCATCGGCAAGGATGATTTCGACATCAACAAGCTGCGCTATCACCGCGTGATCCTGATGACGGATGCCGACGTCGACGGCAGCCACATCCGCACGCTGCTCCTCACGTTTTTCTACCGGCACGTGCCCGAGCTGATCAATCGCGGGCACATCTACATCGCGCAACCGCCGCTGTACAAGGTGAAGCGCGGCAAGACCGAGATCTATGTGAAGGACGACACCGCGCTCAACGCGATGCTGCTCGCGTCCGCGCTCGACGGCGCCGGTCTGCACATCAACAGCTCCGCGCCGCCGTTGAGCGGCGTCGGTTTCGAAACGCTCGCGCGTCAGTACATGGAAGTGCAGGCGATCATTCGCCGCTGGTCGCGCCGCTATGACGAGCGCCTGCTCGAGCAGCTGATCTACATGCCGGTGGTCACGGCGGAGAATTTCGACCGGCCCGACTGGATGCGCGACTGGACGCGCGATCTGGCCCTGCAGCTGAACGGCCTGTCCGACAGCCCGCGCAGCTACCGTGTCGACTTCCGTAAGATCGACAATCATCCCGCCCGCGTAACAGTGAGCAAGACAGAGCATGGTTCTGTCACAGAAAAGACCCTTCCCAAGGAATTCTTCGAGTCGGCGGAATACCTGCGCATCGTCGAGCTGGGCAAGACGCTGGCCGGGATGATCGGCGAGGGCGCCTTCGTCACGCGCGGGGAGTCGAAGGAAGAGATCGCCACGTTCAAGCAGGCGATGACCTGGCTGCTCGACCAGGCGCGCAAGGGTCAGACGATCCAGCGTTACAAGGGCCTGGGCGAAATGAATCCCGAGCAGCTGCGCGAGACCACGCTGAACCCCGCGACGCGCCGGCTCATGCAGGTGCGCATCGAGGACATCCTGGCCTCCGACGAGATCTTCACGACCCTCATGGGCGACCAGGTGGAGCCGCGCCGCGAGTTCATCGAGAAGAACGCGCTCGCTGTCTCCAACCTCGACATTTGATTCCCTAGCTAGCGCTTACGGCGCCGGCCCGCCTCGTACGGCCAGGCCCTCGCACTTTTCAGCAACTGCGCAGTTTCGGAGAAGCGCGGCACGCATACCGCGCGTACAAAGCAACCCCGGGAACACGCCGCAAACGGCGTTGTAGAGTTGGGGTCACCCGTCATGTGGAGCGAATACTTCATGGCTGCGAAGAAGTCGAAGTCCGCCAAGGCGAAGCGCGCACCGGCAAAGCCCGTCGCGCGGGCGAAGAAAGCAGGTCGACCGGCATCGAGGCCCGCGAGCGCCGGCGCCGACTGGCGCGCCGCGACGCTCGCGCGGCTGCGCGCACTGATCCTCGAGGCGGATCCCGCCATGGTGGAGGAGCGCAAATGGAAGAAGGCGACGAACCCGGCCGGCGTGCCGGTCTTCTCGCACGACGGCATCGTCTGCACGGGCGAGCAATACAGGGACGTCGTGAAACTCGCGTTCATGCACGGCGCGAGCCTTCCCGACCCAACGAAGCTGTTCAACGCCGGTTTCAATGGCAACGTGCGCCGCGCCATCGATTTCCGCGAGGGTGAGTCCGTCGACGCCGCCGCCTTCAAGGCGCTCATCAAGGCCGCGGTCGCGCACAACCGCGGCGGCGAGTGAAATGCTGTTCCTCGCCGGCGTGTATTCGTTCGTGCTGCCATACGGGCGTCGGCGCACCGGGTCCGCCTCGTGAACCAGAAGCAATGGACCTCGCCGCGCGTGGCGCTGTCCTGAAGCGGAAGTCCCGATCAGTCGGCGGAGACCCGCTTCACGAAGTCACTCATGAATGTCGCGATGTCGATCTCGATCGCGACCCGCGCGTTCGGCTTCGCGTCCTTCACCGGGCTCGTGAGTCCGTCCGCCGCCACCGCGACGTGCAGCGATTCGAGTTCGTAGTCCCGCCGCGGCGCGACGAGCTCGATCGCGAGCACGTCGAACAGCGTGGGCGCGTCGCCCTTCCAGTGATTGGTGTAGCGCCAGATCTGGTCGAGCGCACCGAGCGCATCGGTGAGCGGTCTGCCGGCCGTCAGCAATTGCACGCGCATCTCCGGCGTGAGCTTGAGATCGGCCGTGGAGTCGAGCGGCGCGATGAGCAGCGGGACGCCGGACTCGAATACCGTCTTCGCGGCGGCCGCGTTGGACTTGATGTTCCACTCGGGTTCCGGCTTCGACCCGGGCGCGTAGCCGCGGTAGATGGCCCCGCCCATGAGCGAGATGGCGCGGATCCTGCGCGCGATGCCGGGCTCGCTGTCGAGCAGCGCCGCGACGTTCGTCAGCTCGCCGACCGCGATGATCGTGATCTTCCCCGGCTGCTTCGCGATTTCGCGACGCATGAACTCGATGCCCCCGGACGTGTGCAGCGCAGGCGATTCGAAGCCCGCGGCCCACTCCACCTGCTTCATGTACTGCGTCGGCGTCGAGAGGCCGGCGTACACAGGCACCTGGCGCCAGCGGCCGCCGGCGATCGACAGCAGTTTGGCGGCGAGGCGGGCGCGCGCGGCCGCGTCGCTCGACACGGTGGTGACCCCGAGGAGCTGCAGGTCGTCGCGCTCCAGGAGGTCGGCGAGCGCGTAAGCGTCGTCGATGTCGGTGCCGATGTCGGTGTCGAAGATGACCGGGAGCGGCGCGTTGCCGGCGGCTTGTGCCGGACAGGCCGTTGCCAGCATCGCGAGACACGGCAGCAGTAACGCGTGCAGGCGCATGGCGGTTCTCCGGTGACGACGCGTCGAGTATAGGTCGGCGCGTGCGGCCGCTAGAGATTTCGACAGCGCCGACGCTCGCGTGAGCCGCCGATCACCTGGACACGAATGCGGTGACGCCCATGAACCGGGAACGGCGCTACGTCGTATAGAAAAAGCGGACGATGTGGAAGAACACGGGCGCGGCGAAACAGATGGAGTCGGTGCGGTCGAGCATGCCGCCGTGGCCTTCGATCATGACGCCCCAGTCCTTGGCGCCGATGCTGCGCTTGACCGCCGACAGCGTGAGTCCGCCGAGAAATCCCATGACGACGATGACGGCCGAGATCGCGGCGGACTGTCCCGGCGTGAACGGCGTGATCCACCACATCGCGGCGCCGATGCCCGTCGCCGCGAGTCCGCCGCCGATGAATCCCTCGACGGTCTTCGAGGGACTCACGACGGGCGCGATCTTCGTCTTGCCGAAGAGCTTGCCGAAGACGTACTGCATCACGTCGCTCATCTGCACGACGAGCAATAGATAGAACAAGAGCAGCGCGTTGCGGCCGCGTTCGCCCGGCAGCGGCAACATGAGCAACGCCGGGGCGTGGCTCAGGCAATACACCGTGACCATGAGGCCCCATTGCTGCTTCGCCGTGCGCGAGAGGAAGTCCTCGATGTCCGAGCGCAAGGCCGCGATCGACGGCAGCAACAGGAATGCGTAGACCGGGATGAAGATGGCGAAGATGCCGTAGCGCTCCGTGCCGATCAGCACGAACTGCACGGGGATGATCATGAAGAACGCCAGTGACAGGGGCAGGCGGTCGCCGGGCCGGCTCGGCGTGAGCGTGATGAACTCACGCAACGCGAAGAACGATGCAAGCGCGAACAGGACGAGGGTCATCGTCGGTCCCAGCAGGAACGCGACGGCGAGGATCGCGATCATCACCCACCAGGCGTTGATGCGCTCGACGAGGTTCGCGCGGCTCGCGGCCTTCTTTTCGTCCGCCGGTCGGCGCGCGAGGATCGCGGCCACCGAAGACGCGATTCCGAGCAGCACCACGAGGCTGCCGAACAGCCAGAAGAATTCTTGCGGGATGGCGCGCCAGATTTCGATCATGCGGCCGCCTGGTCGGCGAGTCCGACGACCGCGGCGCGCGCCCGCTCGAGGAAGGCTTCCTTCGTCTCGCCGGCCGCCACTGTCACGGGCGCACCGAAGCGCACCGTGCAGACCAGCGGCACCGGCAACAGCGCGCCCTTCGGCAGGCTGCGATGCAGGTTGTCCAGGTACACGGGGATCAGTTCGACGGCCGGGAACTCGGTGGCCAGGCGATAGAGCCCGCTGCGGAACCGGGCCGGCACCGCGCTGGCGCCGCGCGTGCCTTCGGGAAAGATGATGAGCGAGTCGCCCTCGCGCAGGCTGGCGCGCAACGGTTCGAGCGGATCGCTCGCCGCATCTTCGCGGGCGCGATCGATCAATACGGCGCCGAAGCCGCGCGTCGCGATGTACTTCTTGACTCCCGAGCCCCAGTAGTCGCGTGCCGCGATCGGGCGCGTCCGGGACCGCAATCGACGCGGCAGCGACGACCAGATCGCAAGCGTGTCGATGTGGCTCGTGTGGTTCGCGAAGTAGATCCGTTGCGCGGGACCCGGCGTGGTGCCGATCCAGCGCGCGTAGGCGCCGACCAGCAGCTTGACGACGCCAACGAGCAGCGCGCTCGACGGACGCATCATCGGGCTTTCAGCTGCCCGGCGATCGCATGGATGCGCGTGCCGCAGGTGGCGATCGCACCGACCGCGATGATCCAGGCGGCCGCGACGAGCATCCGCTGACCGCCGTCGTAGAACCATTCCGCAAACGACAACAGGCAGCCCATCGTCATCACGAACATGCGGTGTTGTTTAGCGAGCGGGCCGCGGAAATCCTGCGCGAGTCCGAACGTGCCGCCGAGTACGCGGATGTACGCCGTCACCGCGGCAGCGAGTGCCGCGAGCCAGCCGAGCCACGGCGTTCCGATCGCGTATCCCAGCGCAACCAGGAAAACCGAGTCGGCGAAGCGATCGGGCACTTCGTTGTAGAGCACGCCCACCTTCGATTTGCGGCCGCCTTCGATCGCCACCATGCCATCGATCAGATTGCACATGAGGCGCAGCTGGATGCCGGCGGCACAGACCAGCAGATTCCACGGGCGCGGCAACAGCAACAGACCGGCGGCACCGCCAGCGGCAAACAATAACGACAGGAGCGAGATTCCGTCCGCGGTGATGCCGGCACGGACGGCGGCTGAAGACAGGGCCGCGGCCCAGCGAGTGGAACGGCTCGCCAGCGGACGGCGCGCTTCGGGAATATTCATGTTGTTCTTGTCGTTGTCCGCGGACATTGTGAAAGAAAGTCGAGGCATCTGTCACCAAGCGCATTGACGACCGGCACGGATGTGTACCATCGCGGTGATCGCGCACGGAATGCGACGACGTCGCCGACGACAAGCAGGTCAACCTCGGCCCCATCGCCACGATTCGTGCGCCTGCGCCAGACAGGTATGCCCTACGGATGGGGCAGAAAAGCGGGAGCAGGGGTCAACATCTAGGACGATGTCCCCTGCCTCCGCCCTGGCGCGGGGGTCAGCGAACTAACTAGTGACGACGAGAACAGGAACCCCAGCACTTCGATGAGCCGCGACTCGCCCACGTTCGCGGCGGTCACTGCCTCGCCCAGCGTCGCGCCGTGAACGAGGCTGTCCATACAAGAGAAGAGGTCCGGCGCCAGACGCGTCACCTCCATGCTATTGGACCTCAATCGAATCATTCCGCATTCTCTACCGGCCGATTGATCCACTGGTGATGCGTTCTCGCCCTGGTTTGCGAACCAGACGCTGAATACCGGAAACGGGGATTCGACCAGCCGGAGCGAGGGCTGCAGCGTGAACGTCAGGTGCTCGAGCATCTCGGCCGGGTACTTGCGCAGGGCATCGGCACCGAGAGCAGGCAACTCCGCGCAGACCGCGGCTGCTTCCCGCCCCCATTCGAGCCGCGCGAGATCGGCGAGCCACGCGTAGTCGCCGCCACGCAGATGCTCCGCGAGGAACACGGAGAAATCCTGTCCTGCCCAGTGGAGATCCCCGCTGCGCGAGGGACACGCGACGCGATAATGATGCGCGAGCTGCCGGAAATAATCGTCGCCGACGCGCCGGCGCAATACCGGGAAACCGATCTCGAGCGCCGATCGGAATGCGTGGTCCGAGTTGTGGCGGTAGATGGAGAGATTGGCCGGTGGCTCGAGTCCGCATGCGCGGGCAGCATCGTCGACGGTCGCGGAGTCCGCGCCGCCGCGCAACGCGGCGCCAAAGGACCGCTGCAATTCAAGCAGCGAGGCCACGCAGACCTTCGAGCATCCGGTCCGCGCGGTGCGCTTCCTCCACGAGAGTCGCGAGCGGCGGGATGTCGGTATCCCACTCGATGAGCGTGGGCTGCGCGCCAAAGCGCGCAAGCGCGGCGGCGTAGAGCTCCCAGACTTCCGCGCAAACGCGTGAGCCATGATCGTCGATCAACACGTCGCCATTGCGCGCATGCCCTGCGAGATGGATCTCCTGGACAGCCGCGCGAGGGATGCCCGCGATGAACGCATGCGCGTCCAACCCGAGGTTGCACGCGCTCACGAAGATGTTGTTGACGTCGAGCAGCAGGCCGCAGCCCGAATCGGCGACGACGGCCGACAGGAATTCCCACTCGGACAGATGCGAGTGAGCGAACGTCACGTAGGTCGAGACGTTCTCGATGAGCAGCTGCGAGCCGAGGAAATCCTGGGCTTCGCGCACTTGTCGGGCGAGCACCCGGACGGCCTCATCGGTGTACGGAAGCGGCAGGAGATCGTTGAAGCACTCGCCATCGACGCGTCCCCAGCAAGCGTGCTCGGACACGAGCGCGGGTTCGAAGCGGCGGATCGCCGCACGCACGCGCGCGAGGTGCGCGCGATCGACTCCCTCCGCGGAGCCGAGCCCCAGGCCGACGCCGTGCAGGCTCAGAGGATAGTCGGCTCGGGCGCGCTCGAGGGCGCGCGCCGCGGCGCCGCCGTCGTGAAAGTAGTTCTCGGTGTGGGCTTCGATCCAGCCGACCGCCGGACGGCTCGACTTGCCATCCGCGGACCAGGCGTCGTGGTGGACCGACCGGAAGCCGATCCCGGCACGTGCCGGAATCGGTTCCGTCGCGAGACCTCGAGAGTCGAGGTTCGCCATGCGTCGTTACATCGCCTTCTTTTCGGCGGCGACGATCTTGCCGCCCATCTTTTCGCATTCGCCCTTCGGCACGAACTTCCATTCGTCGGCGGCCTTGTCGGTCTTCGCCTGGCCGGCGCACGCATGCTTGGCATTGGCGCAATCGTTCTTGCCCGCCTCGGCCACGCCCGCGCACTTCTCCTTGGCTTCGTCCCCCGCGGACGCCGTGCCCGCGCCGAGCGCCAGCAGGGAGCCCACGGCGGAAGCGATGGCGATGGTTTTGAGATTCATGAGAGTCCTCCAGAAATTGTTGTTGAGGATCGAAATCAGCCGGAAGGGGACCCGGCCGGCGACCGGTTTATTTCGTGTCACCGCTCAGCTTGGCGCGCATGATCGGCCTGCCGCCAATGACCGGCAACTGTTTGCTTTTCTGCGACATCTACCGGGCCACGGGCATCCCTGGCGGCGGGGGCGGATGGTGCGATGCACCCCGGGAACGGCCAATGCGCTCGCACCCCTGCTTATTCAGCCATTTCAATTAATCCCTTCGGCTCGGCGCGGAAGCGGTTTCTTTTTTTCCCGTGGTTGTTATGCTCCGGTCATGGATGCGTGCGTGCAACAGCGCTCATGCGTCAAGGGGAACTGAAAAAATCAGCCGTTCCACACGGCGAAAGCGATCGCTGTGTCAGGCGGCTCACTCTCTTGCAGGAGGGATCATGTCTTTCAATCGCACTCGCGGCCTACGCCGCGCTGTGGCCTTGCTTTGCGGAGTTGCCGCCAGTGCTGCCACCCCGTTTGCTCTTGCCCAAGATCAGACGAATGAACCCGACAGGACGATGCTGGATGAAGTCGTCGTTACGGGCTCCCGTATCGCGCGTCCCAATCTCGAGTCTCCCGTTCCGGTCACCACCGTCACGGCGGACGAGATCTTTGAAACCGGCAGCACGTCCGTCGGCGATCTCCTGAATGACCTGCCCTCTCTGCGCAGCACGTTCAGCCAGTCGAACTCGAGCCGATTCCTTGGCACGACCGGCCTCAACCTCCTCGACCTTCGCGGTCTCGGCACACAGCGCACGCTGGTGCTGGTGAACGGACGCCGTCACGTCGCCTCGGACATCCTCGGCAACGCCCT
>CADEED010000077.1 GCA_902826225.1 uncultured Pseudomonadota bacterium
AGGCTGAAGTTGCCGCGGCCGTCGAACGAGCGCGGGTTGATGCCACGGAAGTCGCGGATGCGCGGGATCGCGATCGTGATGAGACGATCGAAGAACTCCCACATGCGCTCGCCGCGCAAGGTGACCTTCGTTCCGATCGCGAGATTCTCGCGGACCTTGAACGAGGCGATCGACTTCTTGGACATGCAGAGCATGGGCTTCTGGCCCGTGATCTTCGTGAGATCGGCCACCGCGGCGTCCATGACCTTGCGGTCCGCCACGGCTTCGCCCACGCCCATGTTCACCGTGATCTTGGTGATCTTCGGGATCTGCATGACGTTCTCGAGACCCAAGTCCTTCTTGAGCTTCGGGATGACCGTCTTCTGATAGAACTCTTTTAACCTGGCCATTGCTGCCTGTTCCTTACGATGATATCGGCGCCGCTCAGGCGTCGATCACTTCGCCGTTGGACTTGAAGAAACGGACACGCTTGCCGTCCTTCAACTGCTTGATGCCGACGCGGTCGGCCTTCTTCGTGCCCGCGTTCCAGAGCGCGATCTTGCTGATGTGCAGGGGCATCGCCTTGTCGACGATGGCCGCCGCGATCTGCCGCTGCGGATTCGGCTTCTGGTGCTTCTTCGCCTTGTTCACGTTCTCGACGACGACCTTCTCGCCGTCGATGGAAAGAACGGTGCCCTGCCGGCCCTTGTCCTTGCCCGACAACACGACCACCTGGTCGCCCTTGCGGATCTTGTTCATCTCACAGCACCTCGGGAGCGAGCGACACGATCTTCATGAACCGCTCCGTGCGCAGCTCGCGCGTGACGGGTCCGAAGATGCGCGTGCCGACGGGCTCGAGCTTGTTGGTGAGGAGCACGGCCGCGTTGGTGTCGAAGCGGAGCAGCGAGCCGTCGGGCCGACGGACGCCGCTGCGGGTGCGCACGACGACGGCGTCGTACACCTCGCCCTTCTTGACCTTGCCACGCGGAATCGCGTCCTTGATCGAAACCTTGATGACGTCGCCGACGTGCGCGTACCGGCGCTTCGAGCCGCCGAGCACCTTGATGCACATCAGCGTGCGGGCGCCGCTGTTGTCGGCGGCGTTGAGCATGGTTTGTAGCTGGATCATTAGGCGCTCGCCTTCTGGATCACGGAAACCAGCTTGTACGACTTGCGGCGCGACATCGGGCGGCACGGCATGATCGAGACGGTGTCACCCTCGCGGGCTTCCTTGTTCTCGTCGTGCGCCAGCAGCTTGGTCGTGCGGCGGATGTATTTGCCGTAACGAGCGTGCTTGATCAGGCGCTCGATCTCGACGGCGATGGTCTTCTCCATCTTGTTCGAGACGACCTTGCCGGTCAGGGCGCGCGCAGGCTTCTTGGTCTCTACTTGTCCGGTTTCGTTGGCGTTCATTTCTTCGCTCCAGCGCGGGCCTGTTCACTCATCACCGTCTTCACGCGCGCAATGCTCCGCTTTACCTTGCCGAAGTCCGAGGACTTCACGGTCTGGCCGCTGGCGGCCTGCATGCGCAGGGAAAACTGCTCGCGGCGCAGCTTGATCAGCTCGCCCTGCAGATCCGCGGCCTTCTTGCCGCGCAGTTCTTTGGCGCTCATCAACGCACCTGCCGTTTCACGAACATCGTGGACACCGAGAGCTTGGCGGAGGCGAGGCGGAACGCTTCGCGCGCCGTCACCTCGTCGACACCTTCGATCTCGAACAAGACCTTGCCCGGGAGGATCTTGGCCACCCAGTACTCGACGTTGCCCTTGCCCGCGCCCATGCGGACCTCGAGCGGCTTCTTGGAAACCGGGACGTCGGGGAACACGCGGTTCCACACCTGGCCGCCACGCTTCACGTAGCGGGTGAGCGCGCGGCGCGCGGCTTCGATCTCGCGCGCGGTCATGCGCGCGCGGCTCGTCGCCTTCAGGCCGAACTCGCCGAACGCCACGTGGCTGCCGCGATGGGCGAGCCCCGTGTTCGTTCCCTTGAACATCTTGCGGTACTTGGTGCGCTTGGGTTGTTGCATTGTCTATCTACCTCAGGCCGTCGGCGGCGCGACCGCGGCAGCAGCGGCCGCGCTCGCGGCGGCGCCCTGCGCGTTCTGCGCGTTCTGCGCGGCTTCCTGCTCCGCCGACATCTCGGCGATCTCGGCCTTGTCGAACACTTCGCCCTTGAAGATCCACACCTTGACGCCGATGACGCCGTAGGTGGTGCGGGCTTCGCCCAGGCCGTAGTCGATGTCGGCGCGGAACGTGTGCAGCGGCACGCGGCCCTCACGGGCCCATTCCGTACGCGCGATCTCCGAGCCGTTGAGACGGCCCGAGAGACGCACCTTCACGCCGAGCGCGCCCGAACGCATCGTGCTCATCACGGCGCGCTTCATGGCGCGGCGGAACATCACGCGTTTTTCGATCTGCTGCGCGATGCCGTCGGCGACCAGCTGCGCGTCGAGCTCCGGCTTGCGGATCTCGGCGATGTTGAGGCGCACGTCCTGCGGCGCGAGCTTGAGCATGCGCGCCGTCTCGGCACGCAGCTTCTCGATGTCCTCGCCCTTCTTGCCGATGACGATGCCCGGACGCGCGGTCTGGATCGTGATGTTCACGCGCTTCGCGGCGCGGTCGATCAGGATGCGGCTGACCGACGCATCGGCGAGCTTCTTCTTGAGGAACTCGCGGACGCGGAAATCGGTGTGGACGTGCTGCGGGAACAGCTTCTTGCCGGCATACCACTTCGAGGTCCACTCACGCGTGATACCGAGTCGGATCGCTACCGGATTGACCTTTTGACCCATGGCTTACTCGTCCTTCTTGCCGTCGCCGACGACGACAGTGATGTGACTGTTGCGCTTGATGATGCGCGTACCGCGGCCCTTGGCCTTCGATCCGAAGCGCTTCATCACCGGCGCGGCGTCCACGTAAATCGTGGTGACCTTGAGCTCGTCGACGTCCGCGCCCTTGTTGTTCTGCGCGTTCTCGACGGCGGACCAGAGCACCTTGTGCACGAGGTCGGCGCCCTTCTTCGGCATGAACTTGAGCGTGTTGAGCGCCTTCGACACGTTGGCGCCGCGCACCGTGTCCGCCACGAGGCGGCACTTCTGCGGGCTGATGCGCGCGTAGCGCAGGATGGCTTTCGCTTCCATGTCAGGTCGACGCCTCCACTTTCTTGTCGCCCGAGTGCGCCTTGAACGTGCGCGTCGGGGCGAACTCGCCGAGCTTGTGGCCGACCATGTTCTCCGTGACGAGCACCGGGATGTGCTGGCGGCCGTTGTGGACGGCGATCGTGAGACCGACCATGTCCGGGATGATCATCGAGCGGCGCGACCAGGTCTTGATCGGCTTGCGATCGCTCTTGGCGGCGGCCGTCTCCACCTTCTTCAGCAGGTGCAGATCGACGAACGGACCTTTCTTCAGTGAACGAGGCATGTCGGGACCTTCTTAACGAATGCGGTTCTGACGTCGCTGGACGATCATGTTCGTCGTGCGTTTGTTACGTCGTGTCTTGAGGCCCTTCGCGTTCTGGCCCCAGGGCGACACAGGGTGCGGATTGCCCTGGCCGGACTTGCCTTCGCCACCGCCGTGCGGATGGTCGACCGGGTTCATCGCCTGGCCGCGAACGGTCGGGCGAATGCCGAGCCAGCGCTTCGCGCCGGCCTTGCCGTACACGCGCAGGTTGTGCTCGTCGTTCGACACTTCGCCGATCGTGGCGCGGCAGTCGATGTGCACCTTGCGGCTCTCGCCCGACTTCAGGCGCAGCAGCGCGTAGATGCCTTCGCGCGCGGTGAACGACGCGGAGGCGCCGGCGCTGCGCGTCATCTGGCCGCCCTTGCCGGGCTTGAGCTCGATGTTGTGCACGATCGAGCCGACCGGGATGTGGCGCAGCTGCATCGCATTGCCCGACTTGATCGGGGAATCCGCGCCGCTGCGCACTTCGTCACCGGGCTTCATGCCCTTGGTGGCGAGGATGTAACGGCGCTCGCCGTCGGCATACTTGATCAGCGCGATGTGGCAGGTGCGGTTCGGATCGTGCTCGATGCGCTCGACCTCGCCCTTGATGCCGTCCTTGTCGCGACGGAAATCGATGATGCGGTACTTGTGGTACTGGCCACTGCCCTGGTGACGCGTCGTGATGCGGCCGACGTTGTTGCGGCCGGACTTGCGCTGCTTCTCGACGACCAGCGGCTCGTGGGGTCCGCCCTTCCACAGGTGCGACTTGTCGAGCTTGACGCGGAAGCGCGCGCCCGGCGAAGTCGGTTTCATCTTGATGACTGGCATGACTGGCTACCTTCAGGCCTTGATCTTGGCTTCGTAGTCGATCGTCTGGCCCGGGGCGAGACGAACGTAGGCTTTCTTGATGTCCTGGGTGCGGCCCTGGACCTTGCCGAAACGGCGCGTCTTGCCCGTCTCGTTCACGACCTGCACGCCCGCGACCTTCACGCCGAACATGAGTTCGACCGCGGCCTTGATGTCGGGCTTGGTCGAATCGCGGCGCACGCGGAAGGAATACGTGTTCGTGTTCTGCATCGCGAGCGAGGTCTTCTCCGTGATGTGCGGAGCCAGCAGCACGTTGATCAGCTTCTCGGTGCTGGTCTTCCTGGGCGCGTCCTTGATGCTGACGACCTTCTTGCCCTTCGTGGTCTTCGCAGGCTTGTCGGCCTTCGCGGGCTTGTCGGCCTTCACGACGGCGGCTTTCTCGGTCTTCTCAGCGCTCATTGCAGGCGCTCCTCGATGAGTTTCACGGCCGCGGTGGTCACGAGCACCTTGTCGTAGCTCGCGAGGGACAACGGATTCAGCGACGCGACCGGCAGCACTTCGACGTACTTCAGGTTGCGTGCGGCGAGGAACAGCTTCTCGTCGATGCCCTCGACGATGATGAGCACGTGCTCGAGCTTCAGCTTCTTGAGCTGCTCCGCGACGAGCTTGGTCTTCGGCTCCTTCACCGTGAACGCATCGGTGACCGTGAGACGATCCTGGCGCACGAGCTCCGAGAGCATCGACTGCAGCGCGCCGCGGTACATCTTCTTGTTCACCTTCTGCGCGAAGTCACGCGGCTTCGCGGCGAACGCACGGCCACCGCCGACCCAGATGGGCGAGCGGATGGAGCCGGCGCGCGAGGTACCGCCGCCTTTCTGCGGGCGCGGCTTGCGGCCGCCGCCACGCACTTCCGCCTTCGTCAGCTGGGCCTTCGTGCCCGAGCGACCGGCGTTGCGGTAGGCGGTGACGACCTGGTGCACCAGCGCTTCGTTGAAATCCTTGCCGAAGATCGCGTCGGAGACTGCAAGCTCGGCACCACCGTTGGCTAATTTGAGTTTCATGGTGGCGATCACTTCTTGTTGGAGGTGCCGGTGTTGACCTTGCTGGGCTGCACCTTCTTGCGCATCTTCTGGCGCGCGGCCTTCGTCGACGGACGCACGATGACCTGGCCGCCTTCCGCACCCGGAACGGCGCCGCGGATCAGCAGCAGATTACGTTCGACGTCGATCTCGACGACCTTGAGGTTTTCCGTCGTGCGGCGCTGGACGCCCATGTGGCCCGACATGCGCTTGCCCTGGAACACGCGGCCGGGTGTCTGGCGCTGGCCGATCGAGCCCGGGGTACGGTGCGACACGGACACGCCGTGCGATGCGTGGTGACCGCCGAAGTTGTGGCGCTTCATCGTGCCGGCGAAACCCTTGCCGATCGTGGTGCCCGTCACGTCGACGGTGGCGCCGACTTCGAAGATGCCCGCCTTCAGCTCGGCGCCGACCGCGAGATCGGTGCCTTCCTTGTCGGTGAGACGGAACTCGACGAGCGACTTGCCCGGCTCGACATTCGCCTTCGCATAGTGGCCCGCGGCCGCCTTCGACAGCAGCTGCGGACGCTTCTTGCCGAAGCTCACCTGGATGGAGCGGTATCCGTCCTTGTCGACGGACTTCACCTGGGTGATGCGGTTCGGCAGCACCTCGATGACGGTCACCGGAACCGTCTCGCCCGCATCCGTGAAGATGCGAGTCATGCCGGCCTTGCGGCCGATAAGAGCAACGCTCATGACTGTCCTCTCGTTCATCGCGCAGACAACGCCTGCGCTGTTCGCACGGCACTTCAATTGGCGCCGCGCGGAGTAGCTAGTCGAACGAGAACACAGGAGTGCACAGCCGCACCCGGAACGGGGGGCTGCGACGCTCGAGTGGTCTTGGGTGATTGCTCGCCCAACCTCGCCCGATTTCGCTGGAAATCAATCGCTTGGGGACTTGCGCGTCGCGCAGGACCCCGGCGAAAGGGCGCGCAGTATATGCAGGGCCCCCGGAAGCCGCAACATCGCGCGGGCCGGTCAGCCGGGGGGCCACGCGGCGCCGGCGCCATGGCGGCGGCAGTTTATCCGTAATCCCATTGAGATCAATTGGTTATGTAAATCCGCGGGTCGCGGGCAGCGCATATATATGTGTCGGCGCCGCCGACGCACCCCGATCGCCTACTCTTTCGCCCCATGACCCGGCTGGCCGCATCGATCCTGGGGGCGCTTTGCACCGTGGCCGGGGCCGGATCGCCGCCGGCCGAACCGGCGGAGGCGCTCGTGCGCTCGATGCGCCTCGACGAGTTCGCGGCCAGGATCGCGAATTTCGAGGCGCGGGCCGCCGTGCAGGGCACGCGGGCGTCGAGCCGGAAGTCGGACTGCATCGTGCCGATCGCTCCGGCGAAACTGGCCGACGATCTTTCGCGGGCCGTCCCGAAGATGCTCTCGCGGGAGGAAATCGCCGCCGCGAACGCGTTCTACGCGACTTCCATGGGCGCGAAGGTGGTCGAACACACGTTCCTCCAGATCGAGCATCAGCTCGCGGGCGCGGGCGAGGAACCGCCTCAGCCCCCGACGACACCCGAGGAAGCCGAGATCTTGCAGGCCTTCGCGCAGACCAGCGCCTGGCGGAAACTCGTCGAGGGCGGATTTCTGCTCAACACTCCGCCCGTCGAGCGCGTGGTCGATGGCGCCGTCCGTGGCGCGCTCGTCCGCTGCCGCGGCGCCGTCCGGACGACCCCGCAGGACATCGTGCCGAAGAAGATAGAGAGTCCGCTCGAGCGCGAACCTCAGGCGGACTAGCGGATCCCTCAGTTCTCGAAGCGGTAGCTGAACTTCACCAGCAGCTGCTCGTCGTCGCGCAGGCTGAAGCTGTCGCCCAGCAATTCCAGCGAATCCTCCGACACCGGTTCCTGGTCGAAGCCACCACGCCCGTACACCACGTAGAGATACGACAGCGGCGCCAGCTCGTAGCGATAGCGGATCTGGAACCCCAGATTGCGCACGTTGAAATCGTCGATCGGCTCGCCCGTCGGGATCGACTCCCCGGTGGGCGCCACGCGATAGCCCTGGCGGAGCCGCGAATCGATCGCGACGGCCTGTAGTTTGAGGCGCAGCTCCTGGCGCGAACCGATCGTCCAGTTGAAGCCCGCATTGAACTGCGACTCGTGGCCGTCGAACTCGCCGATGAGATTGTCGAACTGCCAGATGAGCCAGCTCGGAGTGCGGCTGAAATTCAGGCCGACGGACACGCTGAAGGCGTCGCTCACGAAGTAGGTAGGCTCGTAGAGCACGCCGTAGCCGACCTTGCGATTGCCCGCGAGGCCGCCGCTGACGCCCTCGAGTTCCACGTGGTGGGCCCAGTTGCCCTTGCGCGGCCGGTCGAACTCGTAATAGCTGTTGAAGCTCGGCGGCCGGTTCACGTTGCCGTTGCCGCGCGTCAGCAAGTCGTTGACGCCGGCGCTGTTCACGTTGATCTGCGCGTACTCGTAGCTGCCGTCGCGCAGCCGGCCTTCGCGGCTCATGCGGTACTGGTAGCTCAGCAGGTCGCCGTGGTTGTTGCGGCTCGTGGTCGCGCGCCACCGCCAGTCCTTCGAGGCATAGCGCGAATCGGCCGGCAGGTCCGTGAAGCGGCGGTTCAATTGCCAGTGCAGGTAGTTCGTGCTGGCGCGCGCGAGATAGCCGGCATCGTTGATCTCGAGATCGTTGCCGAAGTGCATGGCGATCACCTGCTGCCGCCAGCCCTTGTCCATCTCGTAGTCGGCCCACACCGTCGCACCCATGTCGCGGGCGTCTTCGTCGGGCGAATCGATGTCGCTGCCGAAGACACGGGTGCGGATGTTCCAACGCGCGGTCGGTCGCCAGTTGTGGTCGATGCCGGCCACCGTCGCCGTGCGCTCGAGGAACGGGCGATCGACGTACGTCGCCATGAATCCCAGGTTCTGCTTCTCGAAGTCGCGCACGACGCGCATCGCGCCGAACGTGCGGCCCACGGAGTCGGCTTCGTCGGCCGCGAATACGCCGTACTTGGTGGCGGCGAAGCTGCCGTTGAGCTTGAGCGCCGCCGTGATGTCGCCCGCGCCAATGCCGTCGTCCGCTGGCCCGCCCACGCGCCGCGTGTAGAGCATCTGGCTGAAATCCGACGGCGTCGTGTATTCGAAGATGCCCTGGTTCTCGGTGAAGAACGGGCGCTTGTCGCTCACGAACGTCTCCGTGGCGTCGAAGTTGATGACGAGGTCGTCGCTCTCGACCTGCCCGAAATCCGGGTTGATCGTCGCGCTCAGCTGGAACTGCCCGTTCGGCTTCCAGAAGAGGTCAGCGCCGGCGTCGCCATCGCTACCGCTGCCGACGTTGTCGTAGAGCCCCGAGACGTATGGCGTGATCGCGAACAGCGCCTGGTGGTAGTTGGCCACCTCCACGGGCGCGAAGTCCGACAGGAAGCGCGGGCGCTCGAAGCTCGCGAGCGGCCAGCCGACGCGCTCGCCGGTCGCGCCCACCACGCGGTCCAGGTAGATCTTGATCACGCGCTTGTCGCCCTTGGCCTCGCGCATCGACGCGATGTGCCAGGGGATCAGGAATTCGGCGCTCCAGCCCGCGTCATCCGACGACGTCGCGTGGCGCCAGTTGCCGTCCCAGTCGTCGTTGAACACCTGCTCGTTCGTGATGACGCCGTCGTAGATGTCGTTCGTGCTGCTGATGGTGAAGTCGTAGCCGGTGCGGCCGTCGCCGTCGTAGTCGATCATGACGTTGACGCGATCGACCTGCGCCTGGAAATCGCGCTGCACGCGCTGGTTGGTGCGCGGCACCGAGGGCGGCTGGGTATTCCGGAACGCCACCGCGAGACCGTCCGGGGTTGAGAGGATCCACGCTTCGGTGGCATGCGTCGCCGGGTCGCCATTGAGCGGCTGCACCTTGCGGAAATCGGAGACGTGCTGCGCGCCGTCCCACTCACCGGCCGCGATCCGGCCGTCGATCTCGACCGCGAGTGCGGGCGCCGCCAGGGCCATGCACGCCGCCGACGCGGCCATTTTTCTCGTCCTTGATCGAAGCACCCAGCCCCCGCCTGCCAGAAATCTCTGATTGAGACGCAAGAACCCCGCCAAAGGTTGTAGCGCCTCGGGTTGCGGAAATGCCCGACTGGGGCGCGATCCACGGTATCGTCCCGCCCCGATGATCGACGGGAACCTCAAGGGCAGACGCATCGCTGTCCCGGAAATGCGCGAGCTGGAAGTGCTCACTGCGCTGCTCGAGCGCCGCGGCGCCGAAGTCTTGAAGTGCCCGCTCGTGTCCATCCACGATTCGCCGCACAGCGAGCAGGTGCTCGCCTTCGCGACGCGCCTGTCCGCAGGCGGATTCGACGACTTCGTGCTCCTCACCGGCGAGGGTCTCAGGCGCATCCTCGGCTGCATCGACAGGCACGAGCCGGCGCTGCGATCCCGTTTCGTCGAGGCACTCGCGCGGCTGCGCACGATCACGCGCGGCCCGAAACCCGCGCGCGCCCTGCGAGAGCTCGGCCTGCGGCCCGGCCTGGAGGCGTCGCAGCCCACGACCGCGGGTGTCATCGAATCGCTGTCCGCGGAGGATCTCGAGCACCGCCGCGTAGCCGTCCAGCTCTACGGCGAAGACCCCAATGCAACGCTCATGAGCTTCCTCGAAACGAAGCACGCAGACGTCACGACCGTCGCGCCTTACGTCTACGGCAACGCGGCCGACGGCGCGACGGTGAAAATGCTGCTGGAACGCATGGCGGCGGGCGAGGTCGACGCGATCGCCTTCACGAGCAAACTACAGATCGAACGGCTGGTCTCGCAGCATCCCGGCCCGCTCGTCCGCCTCGCGTTGTCACGGACGATGATCGCCGCCGTGGGTCCCGTCGTCGCCGATGCAATCCGAGCCCACGGCTTCGACGTCGCGTCGAGCCCGGATCACTCGTGGTTCATGAAGCCGCTGGTGGCCGCGCTGTCCGAGGCGCTGAAATAGGTACCATTACTTCAGGTACTCGGCGATGTCGGCCACCTGCTGCGCCGTCAGCCCGAGTTGATCCGCGCTCAGCATCAGCGACCTGCCGAGTCGCTTGCGCTCCTGGATCATCTTCGCCGGGATCATCTGCGTGGTCCCACCGGTGCTCTGTACGATCACCGGGTTTCCACTGCTCAGCACGAGCCCATGCAGCTTGCGCCCATCGACCAGCGTGATCTCCGACCCTTCGTAGCCATGCGCGATGTCGCTCGACGGATCGACGATCGCCGTGACCACCACTTCCTTCGTCTGCCGGCTCGCGAAACCGTCGAGCGCCGGTGCGTAATCGACGCCCTGCCCGCCCACGCGGTGGCACATGAGGCACGCCGTCGCGGCGGTCGCCCCGCGCGCGCGATTGCCGCGCAGCGCCATCGCGTCCGCGACCTGCAGCTTCGCCGCCCCGGGCGCCGGCACGGTCACGTCGTTCACTGTCACCGCATCGGGGTCGAACAACCCGCGGCGCTCGAGCTCCGCATCCACGCCCGCATCGGCCCAGCGCGAGTCCTTGTAGTTGAGCAGCCACCACAGCGCCGGATTCGTGCGCAGATCGCGCGAGCCATGCTGCGCGATGTCGAGCAGTGCGTCGGCCGCGGGCCGCGTCGGGATGAACCCGAGGGCGGTCATCGCTTTCGTGCGCTCGGCGACGGGCAGCGTGCCCGAAGCCGCGCGTGTCGCGAGCGCGTTCACGCCCGCGCGCGGCGTCAGCCGCCACACGAGATCCGAGTAGGTGGTCGGCCACTTTTCCGCATCTTCGCCGGGCGCGAGCCTGGAGAGCGCCGCGTACAACATTTCCTCCTTGCCGGTGGCGCCGATGCCCCACGCTTCGAGGTAGCTGCGATCCTTGCCGTCGTAGCCCTGCGCGAGCGCGAGCAGCAGGTCGCGCGCGGTATCGATCGGCACGTCGCGCAGCGACAGCGCGACTTCGCGCCGCACGGCGGGCGAAGAATCGCGTGCGAGCCGGGACGCATGCTGATTCGCGAGCCCCGCCTGGCGTAACGCGCGGAACGCGGTGACCCGCATCATCGCGTCGTCGTTCGACAGCAGATTCTCGACGCGGCCGAGGCCGTCCGGCCCGAGCCGCGCGAGCAGCCACACCGCGCGCGCGCGCACGTAAGGATTCGAGTCGCCCAACAACCGCTCGACGGCCGGAATGGCCGCGCCACCGCGAGCGGCCAGGCCGCGGAAGCCGAGCGCGCGCACATTGACGGCCGGGCTGCGCAACGCCGTCACCTGCCCTTCGAGCGTCGACGCGTCGAACGCCGGCACGCGCGGCACGAACCCCTTCGGCGCAATGCGGTAGATGGCCCCCGACGTCGTGTCGTCCTTGTCGTCGTGGCCGCCGACGCGCGGATCGAACCAGTCGGCGACGTATACGGCGCCGTCCGGTCCCACCGCGACGTCCGACGGCCGGAAGAACGTCTCGATCTCCTCGTTGACCTTGCCGCCCTTGAAGTCGGTGCCGGCGAACAGCTGCGCCTGGTTGCTCGTCAGGAAATCGAAGCGGTCGAGCTGGTAGCCCGCGCCGGCCGCCTTCGGTAGATAGCCGAAGATCGTGTTGCGCGCGGCCTCGGCCGACAGCAGCAATCCACGGTACTTGACGCCGAGGCCGTCGCCCTCGTTGAACACGATGCCGGTCGGCGCGCCGCCGCCGTACACGTCCCCCGCGGGAATCACGCCCGGATCGTCCTGCCGCCACTCCGCGGTCGGGATCGTCTGGCCCGGCCGGCGATCGGCCTGCCAGAATCGCTTTCCGTCGCGCGAGAACCAGCCGGCATTGCCGTATTCCATGAGATACGACGTGCGGCAGGCCGGCGGATCGTCGTTGTCGTTCTGGAAGACGTCGCCGAAGCTCGTGACGGTCTGTTCGTAGCTGTTGCGGAAGTTGAATCCCACGATCTCGACGCCCGTGCCGTCCGGCTGCATGCGCGCGGCGAAGCCGCCGACATACACGTGGCCGTCGTCGCTCCTGGCGCCGGCATACGACGGTGGGCGCGGTCCGAACACCGGCTGCGCGCCGCCGTCCGGCACCGGGTCGTAAGCGCTGCCGATGCGGAACGTCTTGCCGCCGCGATCCGTGAAAAACGCGCCCGCGTTGCCCTGGCTGAAGTACCAGCGGCCGTCGGGACCGAACGTCACCGAGTGCAACGCGTGGTCGTGGTTGCGGCCGTCGAAGCCCGTGAGCAGCACCTCGCGCCTGTCCACGGCGGGATCGAACTTCCGGTCGCGGTTCACGTCCGTGTAGACGATGAGATCCGGCGCATTCGAGACGACCACCTGGTTGTCGATGACCGCAATGCCGAGCGGCGCGACGAGCGTCGGCTCCTGCACGAACACCGTCGAGGAATCCGCGCGGCCGTCCTTGTCCGTGTCTTCGAGGATCACGACGCGATCGCCCTTGGGGTCGCGATCCTTGTGGCGACGGTAGTTCACGCCCTCCGTCACCCAAAGGCGGCCCTGCGCGTCGAAGTCCATGTTCGTCGGGTTCTTGAGCATCGGCGACTGTGCCCAGACCGTCACCTCGAGCCCGGCGGGCACGGTGAAGATCTCGAGCGGCACGAGACGCGGCGGATCCGCGGCCTGCGCCGGCGCGCCGGCGAGCACGGCGCTCGCTCCCAACAAGCACAGCGCGAGCTTCTGCGTCATGCCGTCACCTTGAACTGGTCGGCGGCGACGTAGGCCTCGATGAGCGCGAGCTCGCCTTCTTTTCCGGGCCTGGCATTGCCGTGCTCCATGCCGAACACGCCGTCGAAGCCCTTGTTCCGGATGTGTGCGAACAGATTGCGATAGTTCATCTCGCCCGTGCCCGGTTCCTTGCGGCCCGGGTTGTCGCCGATCTGGAAGTACGCGATCTCGCTCCACGCGAGGTCGATGTGGGCGATGATGTCGCCCTCGTTGCGCTGCATGTGGTACATGTCGTAGAGGATCTTGCAGGCCGGACTATCTACCGCGCGGCAGATCGCGTACGCCTGGTCGCTGGTGCGCAGGAAGAGATCCGGGTTGTCGGACAATGGCTCGAGCACCATGGCGAGGTTCGCGGGCGCCAGGATCTCCGCGCCGGCGCGCAGCGTATCGACCACGTGACCCGTCTGGATGCCGATGGGGAGCTTGCGTTCGAAATAGCCCGGCACCACCGTGGCCCAGCGCGCATTCACCCGCTTGGCGACATCAACCGCGGTGCGGCAGGTCGCGAGGAACTTCTCGCGGAACTCGGCCTTGCCCGTGGCGAGCGAGACCTTCCAATTGTCGCCGCCGTCGATGACGAACACGCCCATCGTCATGCCGTGCCGCGCGAGCGCGGCGCCTATCTTCTCCTGCACGTCCACGGGGCGGCCCATGAGGCCGTTGTCCTCGAACGCCGTGAAGCCCTGCGCGGCCATGAAGTCGATCTGCGCGATCAGGTCCTCGCCGGCGTGTTCCTTGAACATGCCGAAGTGCGGGCCGTACTTGAGCTGGAACTTGCGCCTGGGGGCCGGCGCTTTGGCGGCATGGACCGCGCCAGGCACCGCCGCCGCCGCAGCGGCCACGGTGAGCGACTGGGACAGGAATTCCCGACGATTCGACATGAGTCCCCCTGTGATCGAGCGGTCTGCGCCGCCATGGATTGTCTGGAAACCGGGTCGCGCAGGCAACCCGGCAGTGATTCATGCCGACGTTGACGGTCTCGGGTGCGTGGTTCTTTGCTGCGCGAGGGCGGGCGCGGCCAGCGACGCCAGCGCGACGACGAATTTCCAGTTCATCACTTCTCCCCGATGACCTTGCGTACCCGCAGCCAGTCGACGAACTGATCGAGCCAGGCCGTCACGGGTCCCGTGTTCGTCGCCCGCAGCCCGAATCCATGGCCGACCCCGTCGTAGAGATGCAGCTCGGCCGGCACCTGCGCGGCGCGCAGCGCGAGATAGATCTTCGTCACGCCCTCGACCACGGGCGGGCGGTCGTCGCCGCCGCACAACAGGAACATGGGCGGCGTCCTGGCATCGATCTTCCAGTCGCCCGTGCCCGGGTAGATGGGCGCGGCGAAGTCGGGACGAGCATCCAGCCGGTCGATCGCATCCTTGGCCGCCGCATCGCCCGCGCCCGGCTTCGTGGCAACCTGCAGCACGAGGTGCCCACCCGCGGAGAAGCCGAGCACCCCCACCTTCGCGGGATCGACTGACCACTCCGCGGCGCGCGCGCGCACGGTGCGGACGGCGCGCTGGATGTCCGCCAGCGGCTCGACCTCGCGCTGGTAGGTGGATCCTTCCTGGCCCGGCAGCCGGTAGAACAGCACGAACGCCGCGATGCCCTGCCCGCTCAGGTACTTCGCGATCGCGTGGCCCTCGTGGTCCGTCCACAACTCGCGGTAACCGCCACCCGGGACGACGATGACCGCGGCACGCGGCGCGGAGGCCCTGCCGGGGGGTAGATAGAGCGTGATCGAGGGCGAGTGGACGTTGGAGACGACGTGATCGCCCTGGTCGGTGACGCGAACCTTCTCTTCGCCGCCGTTCGCCATGGCGCCGGGGGCGCCCTTCGGCCACAACGGGAGCTTTTGCGGATCTTCCACCGCGGCCGCCGCGGCCACCGAGGCGCACAGCCAACCGGCGGCGAGCGCCGCGAACATCTTTGTCGTCACTGCGAGTCCCCCGTTGCGACAGCACGAACAGTACCAGATGGTCGGGCGTACGGACGAGGGTCCGTCCTACGTGGTTGTCCGCCTCCGCTGAGAGTTCGCCGCGCGCGACGCTCTTACCATCCGGCCATGACACCGAAAAACCCCGTGAGAGTGCCGGACCCCGGCGAAGAGATCCTCAAAGGCCACGACGTCGCTTCGCTCGGGCCGAGCGACAGCTCCGATACCGGCGCCGACATGATGGGTCTGGGCGGCAAGGACAGCACGAGCGACCGCCAGGGCACCGGCGAACGCGAGTCCGTCGAGCAGGACCTGCCGGGCGAGAACGCCGACATCACGCCGAACCGCATCGTCAGCTCGGAGCGCGCCGGCCTCGGCGGCGGCCTCGACCAGGCCGAAGAAGCGCAGCTCGGCGTCACGGACGAAGACATCGAGCAGGCGCTGGACGAGGGCGAAGACTGAGCTCAGGGCTGTAGATAGCTCATCAGCACGGTGTCGTAGTAAACCCCGTCGAACAGCATGCCGTTGCGCTTGATGCCTTCGCGCACGAAGCCGGTGTTCTCGTAGAGACGAATCGCGTGGGCGTTGTCCACGCGGGCTTCGAGTTCCACCCGCGTGATCCCCTTGCGCCGCGCCTTCTCGAGGCAGGCGCGCAGCAGCGCACCACCGATGCCCTGACCGCGATACTCCGGCAGGACGCCGATGCCGAGATTGCCGGTATGCGCGAGCGCCGGCTGCCACGCGGTGAAGATGTCCGCCCAGCCGATGACCCGGTCGCCCGCGAGCGCCACGAATTGCACCGAGTCGAGCTCTACGTTCTGCCGCACGAACGCGCGCACCTGCTCGGGTTCCGGAGCCGCGATCAACGCCAGGAATTTCTTCTCGCGCGCCACCGCATCCAGGCAGAGGCGAAAGCTGTCGGCATGCCGCTCGGCGATCGGCGCGATGGTCACGAACGCTTGTCCTGCCCGATCCACAGGCGGTTGCCGTCCGGATCGTCGAGGCGGAACTCCGTGAGGCCGTAGAACGTGGTCTCGAGATCCGGGATCACCAGCCCGCTCGCGCGCACCTGCGCGTGATACGCCTCGATGTCTTCGGGATACAGATAGAGGATGTTGTCGCGCGGCGCGCCGGGATGGCGGTTGATCGATCGGTCCAGCATCAGGCGGCACTCGTCGAAGCGCAGCATCGCCCAGCCCCACTGCGGATGCTCGGTCTCGACGACGAAGCCGAGCTTCTTGCAGTAGAAGTCGATGCTCGTGGCCATCTTCCCGACCGGCAGCATCGGGATCAGGCGATTCATTTTCATGTCGATTTACCCAGCCGCTTCTCCAGCCGCACGGCGTCTTCGACACCACGGTAGTAGCCCTTCGCGATGACGTGCTCGTGATAACCATGTTCGGCGTAGAACTCGCGCGCGGCCGCATTGTTCCGGCGGCACTCGAGCTGGATGCTCGTGATGCCCGCGGCGAGCGCCACGTCTTCGAGCCACCGCAGGACGCGTGTGCCGATGCCCTGGCGGCGATGGGACTTCCGCACACTGAAGAGGATGAGATGCGAAGTCGTCTCACGATACGACATGACGCCGAATGCCACGATCGCGCCCGGCTCGCCGGCCACCGCGACGTTGATGTCCCGATCCGCGATCGCGCGCGCAACCCGGGATTCCGTCCAGCTCCACGGCAGACCCCGTTCGATCTCGTCGCGCGACATCGCGGCGATTTCGGCCGCATCGGCGTGCCGCGCGAGGCGAATGGCGATACCGGCAGTCATTCCCGCTTCGCCTGGTGCGTGACCTGCCAGTCGTAGATCGCGGCCAGTGCCAGCTGGACATGCGGCATCCCGTTGCTGGTCCAGACTGTGCTCGCCGGGTTCGCCACGCTCTGGCAGGCCTCGACGGTGAGGCCCTCGAGCAGGATCGTCTTCACTTGTTCCTGGACCTTGCGGATGGCGTCCTCTTTCGACGACTGCGCGTCGATGAGCGGCATCACTTCGGAGATACGCGCGTCCACCGATTCGATGAGCCGGGCATTCTTGCGCTGCCAGGTTTTCAGCGCGGAGTCGCGCGCAGCCACGCCCGCCGGATCCATGTCGCGGCACTTCTCCTCGACCGACTGCGGGCCGAGCCGCCACGCCAGCGCGGTGCCGAGCTCCTTGCCGATCATCTGTGCCGTCGGCTCCGCCGGCCGGGCCGATGCCGCACCGAGCAGCAAGGCGATGACTGCCGCTCTACACGCGGATCCGCCTGCGCTCGAAGCACGTTCCACGTTTGCGGTCTGTGGCGGTTGTGTCGTCACGGGGCGCTCCTCATGCCCTAAAGGCGGCTCAAGAATACGCTTTCGTAATATGCTTGCGCCAAAGCAACGCTGATTCGGGGGAGATGATGGGCGCGATAACCGCACGGCTGAGCGTGATGATGTTCCTGCAGTTCTTCATCTGGGGCTGCTGGTTCGTCACGATGGGATCCTTCCTCGCCGCCAACTTCCAGGCCACGGGCGCCCAGACCGGGCTCGCGTATTCCACGCAGTCCTGGGGCGCCATCATCGCGCCGTTCGTCATCGGCCTCATTGCCGATCGCTACTTCAACGCCGAGCGCATCCTCGGCATCCTGCACTTGCTCGGCGCGCTGCTCATGTACCTCATGTTCCGCTCCGAGAACTTCGCGCAGTTCTACCCGTACGTGCTCGCCTACATGATCGCGTACATGCCGACGCTCGCGCTCGTGAACTCGGTCTCGTTCCGCCAGCTCTCCGATCCCTCGCCCCAGTCCCCGTTCGTGCGCGTGTGGGGCACGTTCGGCTGGATCGTCGCGGGGCTCGTCATCAGCTATGGATTCCATTGGGACGCGCCGGCGGCGCAGGCGGAAGGCGCCCTGCGGAACACCTTCATGCTGGGCGCCGTGATGTCGGCTTTGCTCGGCATCTTCAGCTTCACGCTGCCGAGCACGCCGCCGACCGCGCGCGGCGGTCAGTTCTCGCTGCGCGCCGCGCTCGGGCTAGACGCGCTCAAGCTGCTGAGGGACCGCAACTACCTGGTGTTCTTCATCTCGTCGGTGCTCATCTGCATCCCGCTCGCGTTCTACTACCAGAACGCCAACCTGTTCCTCACCGAGATCGGCACCGAGAACGCCACCGGCAAGATGACGATCGGGCAGATTTCCGAGTTCGGCTTCATGCTGTTGCTGCCGGTCTTCCTGCTGCGGTTCGGCATCAAGACCACGCTGATCGTCGGCATGCTCGCGTGGGCTGTGCGCTACGTGCTGTTCGCCTACGGCGGGCCGGATAACGTCACGGCGCTGCTGCTCATCGGCATCGCGTTGCATGGCATCTGCTACGACTTCTTCTTCGTTTCCGGCCAGATCTACACGGACTCGAAGGCGGGCGAACACTACCGCAGCGCCGCGCAGGGCATGATCACGCTCGCCACGTACGGCGTCGGCATGCTCATCGGCTTCTCTGTCGCCGGCGCGATCTCCGATCGCTTCCTCGCGAACGGCGTGCACGACTGGTTCCACATCTGGATCTATCCAGCCGGCTTTGCGGCCGTGGTCATGGTGCTGTTCGCGCTGCTGTTCAGGAACGAGAAGATCTCGTACAGCGGCAGGAGCTAGCCGTTACGATTCTCCTCGCCGGCCATAGCGGCGCCTGGTCTCGGCGATCGAGTTGATGACTGTCTTCTCGAGCACCGCCAGATCGAGATCGGCGAGCTGCTTGAAGTAGAAACAGGATTTGCTCATCTTGTGTTTGCCCACCTTGGCGAGCAAAGCCTCCTGTTTGTCCCCTTCGCAGTTCAGGTACAGCACCAGCTCCTTGCCGCGAATCGCGAAGCCTGCCAGCGGCGCTTCGCCCGAGCGGCCGCTTTCGTAGGTGTACTGGTAGACGCCATAGCCCACGATGCTCGGGCCCCACATCTTGGGTGATTGCTTCGTCACCTTCTTGAGCAGCGACATCAGCTTCTTGCAGTCGACCAGCTGCTGGTCGCTGGCCCTCGAGGCCAGGTAGCCATCGATGCTGGCGGCCGTGGGTTTGGTCTTGTTTTCTGCCATGGTGTCTTGACCCGCCTACTTCTGTTTCTGCCGTTTGCTGGCGGCTGTCTGCTTGATGATCAGTGAGCCCTTCGAGCCCTTCGGCGCGAGTCCTTTCGCCGCACTCGACGCCGCTTTGATCATCGCGACGACCTCCGGCCGCTTCAACGTCTGCGGCGACTCGATCCAGATGAACCTCGTGGCCTTGCCCGATCCCAGCAGGATGTTCTTGGGATCCGGTAGTTTGGGACCCTGGTTGAAGAACAGGCGAATCCCTTGCGCCGCCGCGGAGATCGCCACGATCGCGTCGACCCCTGCCTCCGACGGCGAATACCCGATCACCAGCGAATGACCGTAGTCGTAGGCCATTTCATTCACGGACGGGAAGCGCGCGCGCAGAGCCTTGCGAACAGACCGGAACAGCGTTTGCTGTTCGGGCTTGATACCCGCGACGAGAGCCTTGAGCTGCGCCTCTGCGCTGGGAGCTTTGGCTTTGACGACTTTCGATCCATTCATGTGAATCTCCGTGCGTTGCACCACGGAAATGTACACCTTGCGGTGTCGGCTACGGAGCGGCAGTTCTCAATCGCATGTCCGCTCGAGCGGCTCCGCGGCTTTCGCCTGCATCGACCCGGCGACGCCTATGAGCTGCACTTGCCGCAACTGGTGCTCGAGCTCCTCGACAGAGGCCCACGGAAGAATCGGCGAATTCTTTCGTTCATCCGGTGGGTTGGCGAGCAGGGAATCGGACCAGCCGCCGCAGCCGACCAGCGGCAACAGCGGACGCTTGTGGAGCCACGCGAGGCAGACTTCGGAGATTGTTCCCGCGCGACCGCCGATCACGAGACACGCGTCCCCGGACAGCGCCATCAGCAGGTTGCGCGCATCACCCATCCCGCACGGGACGACGACGGTCGCCGGCCAGTCGGATGGTGGCATCTCATCAGGAGGAACGATGCTGAGCACCATGCCGCCCGCGGCGATCGCGCGCTCGGCGGCAACGCGGGTGGCCGGGCTGCCGCAGCCGCTAACTAATGTGATGCCGTGCTTCGCGAGCAGCTCCCCGGCCTGGCCGGCGAGCTCATAGGCCGCGGAGCCCGGCTCGGCGCTTCCCAGGACACAGACTTGCGGCTTGCGGATGGATGGCTGGGGCATGGCGATGGCGTGTCGGAGGCAGGCACCTTAGCTCGTCTGGGGCCTTTTGTGGTGAGAGCAACTTATCGTCTGTGCGTCCCGGGATCAGCCCGCCGGCACCAAGAAGGCACCCCGTCGCCGTGCCGCGCGCAGCAGCAGCACTACCACGACCGTAGTCGACGCGATCACCAGCAACGAACTCTCCGGACCGAACATCCCGCCGGTCAGCCACTCGGGCCCGGCAAGGTGGCTTTCGAGTGGCGCCAACTTGCGCCAGTCCTCAATGCCGGAAA
>CADEED010000078.1 GCA_902826225.1 uncultured Pseudomonadota bacterium
CCGACGTGCTCGACCCGGCGCTGCTGCGCCCGGGCCGCTTCGACCGCCAGGTCGTGGTGCCGCTGCCCGACGTGCGTGGCCGCGAGCAGATCCTGCGCGTCCACATGCGCAAGGTGCCGCTCGGCGACGACGTGAAACCCGCCTACATCGCTCGCGGCACGCCCGGATTCTCCGGCGCCGACCTCGCAAACCTTGTCAACGAAGCGGCCCTGTTCGCCGCGCGCGCGAACAAGCGCACCGTCGGCATGGACGAATTCGAACGCGCGAAGGACAAGATCTACATGGGCGCCGAGCGGCGCTCCATGGTCATGTCCGAAGACGAAAAGAAGATGACGGCCTATCACGAAGCGGGTCACGCCATCGTCGGCTTCGTGGTCCCCGAGCACGATCCGGTCTACAAGGTCACCATCATTCCGCGCGGCCGTGCGCTCGGTGTCACGCAGTTCCTGCCTGAGCAGGACCGCTATTCGCTGTCCAAGCGCCGCATCGAGAGTTCGATCGCCACTCTGTTCGGCGGCCGCGTCGCCGAGGAGCTCATTTTTGGCGCGGATGCCGTCACCACGGGCGCGTCCAACGACATCGAGCGTGCAACGGACCTCGCGCGCAACATGGTCACCAAGTGGGGCCTGTCCGACAAACTGGGCCCACTCACGTATTCCGAGGAGAACGGCGAGGTCTTCCTCGGCCGCCAGGTCACGCAGCACAAGCAGGTTTCCGACGAGACGGCGCATGCCATCGACGAGGAGATCCGCAACGTCATCAACGCGAACTTCAAGCGCGCGAAGGAAGTGCTGCAGACGAATCTCGAGAAGCTGCACATGATGGCCGAGGCGCTCGTGAAGTACGAGACGATCGACGAAACGCAGATCAAGGACATCATGAGCGGCAAGGCGCCGAAGCCGCCGGCCGACTGGGACGACTCCGTCGGCACGCCGAAGTCGCCGAAGCGTGCCGAGGGCGAGGCCGAAGGCGGTGGCGCCATCGGGTCGCCCGCCGGGCGCACTAGCCTTCACTAGTTAGAGTGGCGACCACTCAGTGGCTGTGCCGGGATCGAACTCTCGATCTCGGCACACCCATCGTCATGGGCGTGCTCAACGTCACCGGCGATTCCTTCTCCGATGGCGGCCGCTTCGAGCGGCCCGACGATGCGCTACGGCAAGCGCTGCGCATGGCGGACGAGGGCGCGTCGATCATCGACATCGGCGGTGAATCCACGCGCCCCGGCGCCAGGCCTGCCGATCTCGCGCTCGAGCTGAACCGCGTGGTCCCGGTGATCGCCGCCCTGCGGCGCGAGTCCGCAGTCTTCATCTCCGTGGATACGAGCAAGCCCGAGGTCATGCGCGCCGCCGTCGACGCGGGCGCCGACATCATCAACGACGTGCGGGCGTTGCAGGGCCCGGGCGCGCTGGCCGCCGCCGCGCTCACCGGGGCCGGCGTCTGCCTGATGCACATGAAAGGCGAGCCGCGCACCATGCAGGACTCGCCGAGCTACGACGACGTCGTCGGCGAGGTCTCGACTTTCCTGCGTGGCCGGATCGCCGCGGCCCAGCAAGCCGGCATCCCGGCTCCACGCATCGCGATCGATCCGGGCTTCGGATTCGGGAAAACCGCGTCACACAATCTCGAACTCCTGCGGGAGTTGCCGCGACTGCAGGACCTCGCGAGACCCATACTCGCCGGGCTGTCCCGCAAGTCGATGCTCGCCAAGCTCACGGGGCGCGCCGTCGGCGATCGCATGGCCGGCAGCGTGGCGCTGGCCGCCATTGCGGTTATCAACGGAGCGCGTATCGTGCGCGCCCACGACGTGGCGGCCACCCTCGACGCGGTGCGCGTCGCCGCGGCGGTGATCCAGGGAGAAGAGTTCGATGGCACGTAAGTATTTCGGCACCGACGGCATCCGCGGACGAGTGGGCGAGCACCCGATGACGGTGGACTTCGCGCTCAAGCTGGCGAGTGCCGCGGCCCGCGTGCTCGCCCCCGAGGGGGGCACGGTGCTCATCGGCAAGGACACGCGCCTTTCCGGCTACATGTTCGAGGCTGCGCTCGAGGCCGGGTTCGTCGCCGCTGGTGTCGACGTCATGCTCATCGGCCCCTTGCCGACGCCCGGCATCGCGTATCTCACGCGCAAGTTCTCCTGCGACTTCGGCATCGTCATCAGCGCATCCCACAACCTGTACGACGACAACGGCATTAAGTTCTTCGACCGCGACGGCGGCAAGCTGTCGGACGGGATCGAGGAGAAGATCGAGGCCGAACTCGAACGCGGTGCGATCACGCGTTCTTCGGTCGATCTCGGCCGCGCGTCGCGCGTCGACAAGTCACGCCGCCACTACCAGGACTTCTGCGCGGAGTCGCTGCCGAAGGGCATGACACTCGAGGGCATGAAGCTCGTGGTCGATTGCGCGAACGGCGCCGGGTACAAAGTGGTGCCGCGGACTCTCGCGGATCTCGGCGCGGAGATCATCCCGATCGGCTGCTCGCCGAATGGCCGGAACATCAACGACGGCTGCGGCTCGACCTCGCCCAGCCTGCTGCAGCTCACCGTTCCCGGTGTGCGCGCCGCCGCCGGCATCGCGCTCGACGGTGACGGCGATCGCCTCGTGATGGTCGACGGCCTCGGCCGCGTCATCAATGGCGATCAACTCATCTATATCATCGCGACCGCGCGGAAGCGGGCGGGTCTCCTCAAGGGCCCGGTCGTCGGCACCGTGATGAGCAATCTCGGCCTCGAGGTGGCGCTGCGACAGCAGGGCGTCGAATTCAAGCGGGCCCAGGTGGGCGACCGCTACGTGCTCGCCATGCTGCGCGAAACCGGTGGCGACATCGGCGGCGAGTCCTCGGGTCACATTCTGCTGCTCGACCGGACCACCACGGGCGACGCGCTGATGGCGGCACTGCAGGTCCTCGCGGTCATGCGCGAAACGGGACAGAGCCTGGCCGAGCTCGCGGCCGGCATGCCGCAGTTCCCGCAGACCATGATCAACGTGCGCGTGGCGCGCCGGTTCGACCCGCATTCCATTCCCGAGCTGCAGGATTCCGTCCTGAAGGTCTCGAACCGCCTCGGGGACGACGGCCGGGTCGTCCTGCGGCCGTCGGGGACGGAACCCGTCATTCGCGTCATGGTCGAGGCCCGGGACGAGACGGATACGGTGCGCTGCGCCGAGGAAATTGCCGCCGTCGTGCGCCGCGTTGCGTCCTGAGGGGCCCGTCGTTATCATCGCGCCCCTTTTTTGAGCGCCCGAACGGCGTAAGCGGCTGACCCCATGCGCCGTCAGATCATCGCAGGCAACTGGAAAATGCACGGCTCGCGCGCTGAAAACGCGGCGCTGGTCGAGGCCATCGTGCACAAGCTGCCGGATTCGGGCGCCGAAGTGTGGGTCTGCCCGCCGTTCGTGTATCTCGCCGAAGTGAGCCGCGCGCTGGCGGGATCCCGCGTTTCGCTGGGTGCACAGGACGTGTGCGCGGAAACGCAGGGCGCGTTCACGGGCGAAGTGTCGGCGGGCATGTTGCGCGATGTCGGTTGCGCGGGGTCCATCGTCGGGCATTCCGAGCGTCGCGCATTGTTCGGCGAGTCCGATCAGCTCGTCGCGCGCAAGTTTGCCGCGGTGCTCGCGGCTGGCCTCACGCCGATCCTGTGCGTCGGCGAGTCACTGGCCGAACGGGAAGCGGGCCGAACGTTCGAGGTGGTGGATCGCCAGCTCGACGCCGTGCTCGACCTGTCGGGCGTCGCCGCCTTCGAGCGCGCCGTGATCGCCTACGAGCCCGTCTGGGCCATCGGCACCGGAAAGACCGCGAGCCCGGCCCAGGCGGAGGAAGTGCACGCCCACATCCGTGCGCGGGTCGCCGGTCGCGATGCTAAGATCGCCGCCCTCGTGCGCATCCAGTACGGCGGCAGCGTCAAGGCGTCGAATGCCGCCGAGATCTTCTCGATGCCGAACGTGGACGGCGGCCTGATTGGCGGCGCGTCGCTCAAGGCCGAGGATTTTCTGGGTGTGATCGCCGGCGCACGCGCCTGAGCGGCCATCCTTTAGCGGAGTCAGATTGATGTTGCGAACGATTCTCACGGTGCTCCAGGTCATTTCGGCGTTCGCCATCGTGGCGCTCGTGCTGCTGCAGAGAGGCAAGGGCGCGGACGCGGGTGCGGGATTCGGCGCGGGTGCATCGGGAACCGTGTTCGGCGCGCGCGGCGCATCGACGGGCCTGTCGCGGATGACGGCGATTTTCGCGGCCGTGTTCATGATCAACAGCCTGTGCCTCACGTATCTGTTCCAGCGCGATGCCCGCGCGGCGCCCGAGTCGATCCTCGACAAGGTGCCGGTGAGCGAAACGGTGCCTGCACCGGCGTCGGTCACGGCGCCGCCCGTGACGACGATCGATCCGAATGCGGTTCCGGCGGCGCCCGCCCAGCAACAGCCGGAAAAACCGTAAGAGCTGCGAGACCTACTTAGCCGACGTGGTGGAATTGGTAGACACACTAGCTTGAGGGGCTAGCGGAGCGATCCGTGGGAGTTCGAGTCTCCCCGTCGGCACCATCACTTTATATCCTGATACAATCGCGCCCGAATTTTCCGGGGGCGCTCGTCTCTCATCTTCGAGAGGTTGCTGCCCCCTTTTCGTGATGGCGCAGACACATCAGAGATGCTCGCGAACTACCTGCCCGTACTGATTTTCCTCACCGTGGCGACCGGTCTGGCGTTGCTGCTGTTGAGCCTGGGGCTCGTCATCGGCCGCATAGGCGTGAAGGCCAAGTCCGACGCGCAAAAGCTCTCTCCCTATGAATGCGGCTTCGAGGCCTTCGAAGACAGCCGCATGAAGTTCGACGTGCGTTACTACCTCGTCGCCATCCTGTTCATCATCTTCGACCTCGAAATCGCGTTCCTCTTCCCGTGGGCCGTGGTGCTCGACTCCATCGGCGTCTTCGGCCTGATCTCGATGGGCATCTTCCTGCTCATCCTCGTCGTGGGATTCATCTACGAATGGAAGAAGGGAGCGCTCGAGTGGGACTGACCGAGAACGCCGCGACCGAGAACGATCCCGCGCAGGAGTTCGCCGAGCGCGGCTTCCTCACGACCAGCGTCGACACGGTGATGAACTGGGCGCGCACCGGATCGCTGTGGCCGATGACGTTCGGTCTCGCCTGCTGCGCCGTCGAAATGATGCACGCCGGTGCTTCGCGCTACGACCTCGACCGCTTCGGCGTCGTGTTCCGCCCGAGCCCGCGCCAGTCCGACGTCATGATCGTCGCCGGCACGCTCGTGAACAAAATGGCGCCGGCGTTGCGCAAGGTCTACGACCAGATGCCCGAGCCCCGCTGGGTCATCTCGATGGGCTCCTGCGCGAACGGCGGCGGCTACTACCACTATTCTTATGCGGTCGTACGCGGCTGCGATCGCATCGTGCCCGTCGACGTGTACGTGCCCGGATGCCCCCCGACCGCCGAGGCGCTGCTCTACGGGATCATCCAGCTGCAGAAGAAGATCGAGCGCACCAGCACGATCGCTGCTCCCCGGGCGATGCCTGCGAAGACGGTCAGGGCATGACGGAATCCACGCCCAGGATCGCCGCGCTGGCCGCCAGGATCGATGCCGCGTTTACCGGCAAGCTGGTCCGCATCGCGTCGCTGCCGGACGAGCTCTGCTACGAAGTGCAGCCGGCGGACCTGAAGGCAACGTGCTTCGCGCTGCGCGATGCGGCCGATCTCAAGTTCGAAACCCTCATCGATCTCGCCGGCATCGATTACCTCGACTACGCCTCGACCGAGTGGAAGACGAACTCCGCGTCGGGCTCGGGTTTCAGCCGCGGCGTGAACCGATCCAAGGTGCGCGCGCCGCACGATGGCGCGCGGTTCGCCGTCGCCTATCAACTCCTGTCGGTCACCCACAATCATCGCGTGCGCTTGCGCGCGCGCTGCGAGGATGCCGAGGATCCGATCATCGAATCCGTGGTCGACGTGTGGCCCGGCGCGAACTGGTTCGAGCGCGAGGCGTTCGATCTGTTCGGCATCCTGTTCACCGGGCATCCCGATCTGCGCCGCATCCTCACGGACTACGGTTTCATCGGGCATCCGTTCCGCAAGGACTTCCCGCTGATCGGCAACGTCGAGGTCCGGTACGACCCGGAGAAGAAGCGCGTGGTGTACGAGCCGGTGTCGATCGAGCCGCGCACCCTCGTGCCGAAGGTCATCCGCCACGACAATCGTTACGACGCGTCGTTGAAGTCCCAGAAGTAGAATGAACGAGATCCGCAATTTCACGATGAACTTCGGTCCGCAGCATCCCGCGGCGCACGGCGTGCTGCGCCTGGTGCTCGAGATGGACGGCGAGGTCATCCAGAAGGCGGATCCGCACATCGGGCTGCTCCATCGCGGCACCGAGAAGCTCGCGGAGTCGAAGCCGTTCAACCAGTCGATCGGCTACATGGATCGCCTCGACTACGTCTCGATGATGTGCAACGAGCACGCGTACGTCATGGCGATCGAACGCCTGCTTGGCGTGACGCCGCCGATCCGTGCGCAGTACATCCGCGTGATGTTCGACGAAGTCACGCGCATCCTGAACCACCTCATGTGGCTCGGCGCGCACGCGCTCGACATCGGTGCGATGACCGTCTTCCTGCTCGCGTTCAAGGAGCGCGAGGACCTCATGGACTGCTACGAGGCGGTGTCGGGCACGCGCATGCACGCCACCTACTACCGTCCGGGCGGCGTGTACCGCGACCTGCCGGATTCGATGCCCAAGTACCAGGTGTCGAAGTGGCGCACGCAGAAGAGCGCAGACCGCATGAACGCGGCGCGCCAGGGCTCGCTGCTCGACTTCATCGAGGAGTTCGTCAGCCGCTTCCCGAAGGCCGTCGACGAATACGAAACGCTGCTGACCGACAACCGAATCTGGAAACAGCGCACGGTGAACATCGGTGTCGTGACACCGGAGCGCGCGATGGCCCTCGGATTCACCGGTGCGATGCTGCGCGGTTCGGGCATTGCCTGGGATCTGCGCAAGAAGCAGCCGTACGATGTCTATGGAGAGCTCGACTTCGACATCCCGGTCGGCGTGAACGGCGACTGCTACGACCGCTATCTCGTGCGAATCGAGGAATTCCGTCAGAGCAATCGCATCATCAAGCAGTGCCTCGACTGGCTGAAGCGCAACCCGGGGCCGGTGATGCTCGACGATCGCAAGGTCCGTCCGCCGAGCCGCGAGGAGATGAAGGGCGACATGGAATCGCTCATCCATCACTTCAAGCTGTTCACCGAGGGCTATTCGGTGCCCGAGGGCGAGACGTACGCCGCCGTCGAAGCCCCCAAAGGGGAGTTCGGCATCTACCTGATCTCGGACGGGGCCAACAAACCCTATCGTCTGAAGTGCCGTGCGCCCGGATTCGCGCACCTGTCGGCGCTCGAGGAGATGTCCAAGGGACACATGCTGGCCGACGTCGTCGCGGTGATCGGTACGCAGGACATCGTGTTCGGTGAGGTGGATCGATGACGCACGTGGTCAAGACCGCGGACGGTGGATCGTTCGAGCCGGTGCTCGGCGAAAAGGCGCGCGTGCTGAACGATCACACGCGCCACGAGATCGACGAGTGGATCGGTCGCTTCCCGACCGGTCGCCACCGGTCGGCGGTGTTGTCCGCGCTGCGCTTCACGCAGGAGCAGAACAACGGTTTCCTCACGCCCGAGCTCATGGACGGCGTCGCCGAGTACCTGCGGCTGCCCGCGATCCAGGTGTACGAGGTCGCGAGTTTCTATTCGATGTTCGAGACGCATCCCTGCGGCCGGCATCACGTCTCGATCTGCACGAACATCAGCTGCATGCTGAACGGCGCCGAGGATCTCGTCGCGCACTGCGAGCGCCGCCTCGGCATCAAGCTCGGCGAGAGCACGCCTGATGGCCGCATCTTCCTCAAGAAGGAAGAGGAGTGCCTCGCCGCCTGCACCGGCGCGCCCATGATGATGGTCGACCACGAATTCCACGAGTACCTGACACCCGAGAAGGTGGACAAGGTTCTCGACGAGCTGAAATAGGTCCCGGCGACATGGCGAACGCACTCGACAAGTGGAAGGACAAGATGAACCTCACGGTCTTCGAGCCGTTGAAGTTCCCCGAGTCCTGGAAGCTCGAGAACTACCTGAAAATCGGCGGCTACGACGCGTGGAAGAGAATCCTCGGCGAGAAGCCGACGCGCATCAGCGTGGTGGAGCAGGTGAAGGCCTCGGGCCTGCGCGGCCGCGGCGGCGCGGGCTTCCCCACCGGCACGAAGTGGAGCTTCATGCCGCGCGACGCCTCGATGCAGAAATACGCCGTATGCAATTCGGACGAATCCGAGCCCGGCACCTGCCACGATCGCGACATCCTGCGCTACAACCCGCACTCGCTCATCGAGGGCATGGCGATCGGCGGCTTCTGCATGAACGCCACCGTTGGCTACAACTATATCCGCGGTGAGTTCCTGGGCGAGCCCGTGCCGCGCTTCGAAGCGGCGGTCGAGGAAGCCTACGCAGCCGGGTTGTTAGGCAAGAACATCATGGGGTCGGGAATCGACTTCGATCTGTACACCGCGGTCGGCGCCGGCGCGTACATCTGCGGCGAAGAGACCGCGCTGCTCGAGTCGCTCGAGGGCAAGCAGGGCAAGCCGCGCTTCAAGCCGCCGTTCCCCGCGGCGTTCGGCCTCTACGGCGCGCCCACCACGATCAACAACACGCAGAGCTACGCGTCGGTGCCCACGATCCTGCGCAAGGGCGCGGACTGGTTCGCGAAGCTCGGCGTTCCGAACGCCGGCGGTACCGCGATCTTCTCGGTGTCCGGTCACGTCAACAAACCCGGCAACTTCGAGTTGCCGATGGGCATCCCGTTCGTCGACCTGCTCGAGATCGCGGGTGGCGTGAAAGGCGGCCGCAAGCTGAAGGCCGTGATCCCCGGTGGCTCGTCGGTCTACGTATTGCCGGCCGAGAAGATCCTCGGCGCGAACATGGACTACGACTCGCTGAAAGCGGCGGGTTCGTCCGTCGGCTCCGCCGCGGTCATCGTCATGGACGAAACCACCTGCATGGTGAAGGTGCTCGAGCGCCTGTCGCGCTTCTACCAGAGCGAAAGCTGCGGCCAGTGCACGCCGTGCCGCGAGGGCACCGGCTGGATGAACCGCGTGATCCGCCGGATCATGGCCGGCCAGGGCAACAGGAACGACCTGCAGCTGCTGGTCGACGTCGCGGGCCGCATCGAGGGCCACACGATCTGCGCACTCGGCGACGCGGCCGCGTGGCCCGTGCAGAGCTTTCTCAAGCACTTCCGCCACGAGTTCGAGTACATGATCGACAACGGCGGGAAGAGCATCGTCGACGACCCGGCGCGGAGGGCGGCATGAGCACGCCTGCCGACAAGGCGACAACGCCGCCCCCGGCCGCACCGCCGTCCGACGTCGTCAACGTCGAGATCGACGGCAAGCCCGCCCAGGGAAAGAAAGGCCAGATGATCATCCACGTCACGGACGCGCAGAACGCGTACGTGCCGCGCTTCTGCTACCACGACAAACTACCCATCGCGGCCAATTGCCGCATGTGCCTCGTGGAGGTGGAGAAGGCGCCGAAGCCGCTTCCCGCCTGCGCCACGCCCATCGGCGAGGGCATGAAGATCTTCACGAAGAGCCCCAAGGCCATCGGCGCGCAGAAGGCGACGATGGAGTTCCTGCTCATCAATCACCCGCTCGATTGCCCGATCTGCGACCAGGGCGGCGAGTGCGAGTTGCAGGATCTCGCGATGGGTTTCGGCCGAGACGCCGCGCGATTCAACGAGCGCAAGCGCGTCGTCAAGGACAAGGATCTGGGGCCGCTCGTGTCCACGGACATGACGCGCTGCATCCACTGCACGCGCTGCGTGCGATTCGGCCAGGACATTGCCGGCATCCAGGAGCTCGGCACCACCGGTCGCGGCGAGCACATGGAGATCGGCACGTACGTCGAGAAGGCCGTCGATCACGAGCTCTCCGGCAACATCATCGATCTCTGTCCCGTGGGCGCGCTCAATTCCAAGCCATTCCGATATCGCGCCCGCTCGTGGGAGATGACGCAGGCCGCGCTCGTGTCGCCACACGACGGCGTGGGCACCAATCTCTACGGCCACGTGCTGCGCGGCAAACTCATGCGCGTGGTGCCGCGTCCCAACGAGGCCATCAACGAAACCTGGATCGCCGATCGCGACCGCTACAGCTACGAGGGCGTCTACAGCGCCGATCGGCTCGACGCGCCGATGGTGCGCGAAGGCGGCGAGTGGAAGCGCGTCACCTGGGAAGCCGCGCTCGAGGCGGCCGCCAAGGGCCTCAAGGCCGCGGGCAAGGATCTGGCGACCATCGCCAGCAGCAGCGCCACGGTCGAGGAACTTTATCTGCTGGGCCGCCTCACGCGCGCGCTCGGATCCGCGAACGTCGATCACCGGCTGCGCCAGTCCGATTTCCGCGACGAGTCGGCCGACCCGGCGGCGCCGGGCCTGGGTGGCCTCAGCATCGCCGGCATCGAGTCGCTCGACGCGTTGCTCGTGGTCGGCAGCAATCTGCGGCGCGAGGCGCCGGTGCTCGCGCATCGCGTTCGCAAGGCGGCCAAGCGCGGCGCCAGAGTCGCGTTCATGAACCCCGCGCGCTTCGACTACCTGTTCCCGGTCGCCGGCTATCTCGAGTCCGCGCCGGCGAAACAGCTCGCCGATCTCGCGGCCATCTACTCGGCCTGTCTCGACGGCGCTGCGCCCGCGAAGAACGTGGCGTCATTGGTCGGCAGTGCGCAGCCGAACGTCGCGCACAAGTCCATCGCGGCCGCGCTCAAGAACGGAACTAAGCGCGCCATCTGGCTGGGCGCCCTGGCCATTCGCCATCCGGCGTACGCAGACCTGCGCGCCGTGGCGGCAGCGCTCGCCTCGACCACCGGCGCGACGCTGGGCACGCTCGCCGAAGGTGGCAACGCCGCGGGCGCGTACCTCGCCGGCGCCGTGCCGCATCGTGAACCCGGCGGCATCGCCAGCGCCTCGCCGGGCAAGAACGCCCGCGACGTGCTCGCGAACGCTCAGCCTGCCTATCTATTGTTCGGAGGCGTCGAGCCTTGGCTCGAGGGCAGCGGTCCGGAGGCGCTCAAGACGCTCGGCGCGGCCGGGTTCGTCGTGGCCGCCACGCCGTACGCCGACGACGCGCTCAAGTCCGTGGCGCACGTCCTGTTGCCGATTTCCACGTTCGCGGAAACCTCGGGTACCTACGTGAACCTGGAAGGCCTTTGGCAGAGTTTCGCGGGCGCGGCCAAGCCGCTCGGCGAGGCGCGCCCCGGCTGGAAAGTGTTGCGTGTGCTCGGCAACCTGGCCGGCCTCGAGGACTTCGACTACAACTCGTCGGAAGAGGTGCGCGAGGAATTGCGCGCGCTGTGCGGTGGCGTCGCCGCCGCCTCGTACGCCGGCTCGCACGAAGCGAGGAGCGGTTCCGCGGACGCACGGGTCGTCGACGTGCCGATGTACGCGGTGGATGCGGTCCTGCGCCGCGCGCCGTCGCTGCAGCGGACCAAGGAAGGCAAGGGTGCCCCGGCCGTCTACGGAGGCGCGGGCGCATGATGGAGTGGATCGGCAACCTGATTCGCTATCCCGAATGGCCGGCGCCATTGCAGTCGACGTTCTGGATCCTGGGCGTTACCGTCGCGCTCATCCTGTCGGTGGCGTTCACCACGCTTTGGGAGCGCAAGGTCATCGGGTGGATGCAGCTGCGCAAGGGTCCAAACCGCGTGGGCAGCATCTTCGGACTCGTGCCCGGAATCTTCCAGCCGTTCGCGGACGTACTGAAGCTGCTGATCAAGGAAGTGATCATCCCTGCCGAGTCGAACAAGGTTCTGTTCAGGCTCGCGCCGATGATCACCTTGATCCCCGCGTTCGCCATCTGGGCCGTCGTGCCGCTGGATCCGGATCTCGTCATCGCCGACGTCAACGCGGGTCTGCTCTACGTACTCGCGCTCACGTCAGTCGGCGTCTATGGCGTCATCATCGCCGGCTGGGCCTCGAACTCGAAGTACGCGCTGCTCGGTGCGATGCGTTCCGCCGCGCAGATCGTCGCCTACGAAATCGCGATGGGCTTCGCGCTGGTGGGCGTGATCATGGCCGCCGGCAGCCTGAATCTCGGCGACATCATCGAGCAACAGCGGGGCGGGTGGTTCACGTGGAACTGGACGTGGCTGTTCCCGCTATTCGTCGTCTACTTCATCTCGGGCGTCGCTGAAACCAATCGCGCGCCCTTCGACGTGGCGGAAGGCGAGTCGGAGATCGTCGCCGGCTTCCACGTGGAATACTCCGGCATCGCGTTCGCGCTGTTCTTCCTCGCGGAATACGCGAACATGATCCTGATCTCGACACTGACCGCGATCTTCTTCTTCGGCGGCTGGCTCAGCCCGTTCAGCGGGTTCGTCGACGTCGAGGCCGTGCGTTCGATCGCCTACGTCGGTTGGTTGTTCGCGCTGGTCGTGGGTGATGGTTTCCAATGGCTGTTCCTGAAGCTCTTCCTCATTCTTTTCCTCTTTCTCTGGTTCCGTGCCACGTTTCCGCGTTATCGCTACGACCAGATCATGCGTCTCGGCTGGAAGATCCTGATTCCGGTGACGATCGTCTGGATCTTCGTCGAAGGCGCGATGGCTTACTTCAAGGTCGGACCCTGGAGCGAGGGGTAATTCATGCGCAGCATTCTCAAGACATTCCTGCTCACCGAGCTCCTCGGCGGACTCTGGGTGACCATCCGGAAGTTCTTCTCGCCGAAGGTGACGATCAACTATCCGGAGGAGAAGACGCCGCAATCGCCGCGCTTCCGTGGCCTGCATGCGCTGCGCCGCTATCCGAACGGTGAAGAGCGCTGCATCGCCTGCAAGCTCTGCGAGGCCGTGTGCCCTGCGCTCGCGATCACGATCGAGTCCGACGTCGCGAACGACGGTACGCGCCGCACGACGCGCTACGACATCGACCTCTTCAAGTGCATTTACTGCGGCTTCTGCGAAGAGGCCTGCCCGGTGGACGCGATCGTTGAAACGCGAATCCACGAGTACCACATGGAGCATCGCGGCGAGAACATCATGTCGAAGGACAAGCTGCTCGCCGTGGGCGAACGCTACGACGCGCTGATCGCGGCCGACAAGGCTGCCGACGCGGCCTATAAGTAGAGGGGAGTGGAGCTGGTCCAAATCCTGTTCTGGGTCTTCGCGGCGGTGCTCGCGGCCTCCGCGCTCGCCATGATCCTGGTGAAGAACCCGGTGCATGCGGCGCTGCTGCTCGTGCTCGCGTTCTTCACGAGCGCGGCAATCTGGCTGCTCATCGAGGCCGAGTTCCTGGCCGTCGTGCTGATCCTCGTCTACGTCGGCGCGGTGATGGTGCTGTTCCTGTTCGTCGTCATGATGCTCGACATCAACGTCGAAGAACTGCGCGCGCGCGTCACGCGGTACGCGCTGCTCGGCGGCATCGTCACCGGTCTGGTGGTGTTCGAGCTCGTGAGCGTCGTGTGGTCGCGCAGTCTCGGCATCGACGTGACCGTCGGCGCCACGGCGCAGCCCGCCGAATACAGCAACACCGCCGAGCTCGGCAAGGTGCTGTACACGGAATTCGTCTATCCGTTCGAGCTCGCCGCCGTGCTGTTGCTCATCGCCATCGTTGCGGCCATCTCGCTCACTATGCGCAAGCGTCCCAACCTCAAGCAGCAGGACATCTCCGCGCAGGTCGCGGTGCGGCGTGAAGACCGCGTGCGCATCGTCAAGGTCGACGCCGTGAAGCCCGACGCGCCGGCGCCGGAGGAAAAAGCGCCATGATCCCCCTCAACTGGCTGCTGCTCGTCTCGGCCGTGCTGTTCGCGATCTCGGTCGCGGGCATGTTCATCAACCGCAAGAATCTCATCCTGCTGCTGATGTGCGTCGAGCTGCTGCTGCTCGCCGTGAACTTCAACTTCGTGGCGTTCTCGCGCTACCTCGGCGACATCAACGGGCAGATCTTCGTCTTCTTCGTACTGACCGTGGCCGCGGCGGAATCCGCGATTGGCCTCGCGATCCTCGTGGTGTTGTTCCGCGAGCGGCGCAGCATCAATGTCGAAGACCTGAGCACTCTCAAGGGCTGAGCGCGTGAACGAGTCTCTCAACCCGAACCTGCTCCTGGCCATCGCGTTGCTGCCCCTCGTCACCGCGGCGATCGCGGGCCTGTTCTGCGGCACGCTGCCGCGCAAGGTCGCCGCAGGCATCACGATCGCCGGCGTCGCGCTGTCGTTCCTGGGGTCGCTGCACGTGGCCGGTTCGATCTTCCTGCACGGCGCCGACACCTTCAACGGAACGGTGTACCAGTGGCTCGTGACCGACGGCGTCTCGATGCAGGTCGGCTTCCTCGTCGATCAGCTCACGGCGCTCATGATGGTCGTGGTCACGTTCGTTTCGCTGTGCGTGCACGTCTACACGATCGGCTACATGGCCGACGACGACGGCTTCAATCGCTTCTTCAGCTACATCTCGCTGTTCACGTTCTCGATGTTGATGCTCGTCATGAGCAACAACTTCATGCAGCTGTTCTTCGGCTGGGAAGCGGTGGGAGTCGTCTCCTACCTGCTCATCGGCTTCTGGTACAAGCGGCCCACGGCGATCTTCGCGAACATGAAGGCCTTCCTCGTGAACCGCGTCGGCGACTTCGGGTTCGCGCTCGGCATCGCGGGCGTCGTCTATTACACGGCGTCCCTGGACTACACGACGGCCTTCGGTGCGGCGGAGCAGATCGCCGCGCAGACGTTCCCTCTGCCGGGAACCGACGGCGTGAACGCGATGACTTTCATCTGCATCGGCCTCTTCATCGGCGCGATGGGCAAGTCCGCGCAGGTTCCGCTGCATGTGTGGCTCCCGGATTCGATGGAGGGCCCGACGCCGATCTCGGCGTTGATCCACGCCGCCACCATGGTGACCGCGGGCATCTTCATGGTGGCGCGCATGTCACCGCTGTTCGAACACTCCGAGTACGCGCTGAACTTCGTGCTGTTCATCGGCGCGACCACGGCGCTGTTCATGGGGTTCCTCGGCATCATCAACAACGACATCAAGCGTGTCGTCGCGTATTCGACGCTCTCGCAGCTCGGGTACATGACCGTCGCCCTCGGTGTCTCCGCGTACAGCTTCGGCATCTTCCACCTGATGACGCACGCCTTCTTCAAGGCGCTGCTGTTCCTCGCGGCGGGGTCCGTGATCATCGGCATGCACCACGAGCAGGACATGCGGAAGATGGGCGGGTTGTTCCCGTACATGAAGGTCACCGCCATCACGTGCTGGATCGGTTCGCTGGCGCTGATCGGCACGCCGTTCTTCTCGGGTTACTACTCGAAAGACCTCATCATCGATGCGGTGAAGCACCAGCATCATCTGCAGCCGGACAACTGGATCGCCGGTTACGCCTACTGGTGCGTGATGATCGGCGTGTTCGTCACGGCGTTCTACTCGTTCCGCCTGCTGTTCATGACGTTCCATGGCAAGCCCCGCTGGGACGCGAATGCCGCGCACGGTGACGCCCATGGGGACGCGAGCCACGCGCACGACGATCACGCCGAGCACGATGACCACGGTCATGGTCATCATGGCGGCGCTCCGCACGAGCCCGGCTGGTCGATGAAGGGCCCGCTGGTCGCGCTGGCATTCCCTTCCGTGCTGATCGGCGGCTGGACGGTCGGTCCGCTGCTGTTCGAGGGCGGCTTCGGCAAGTCCATCTACTTCAACGCCGAGCATTCGGCCATGCTCGAGGAGATCGGCCACTCGGTGGGCGACTGGCTGCATTTCGGCGTTCATGCGCTGCAGAACCCGGTTTTCTACATCATGCTCGCGGGTGTGCTGAGCGCGTACGTGCTCTACATCGCGAAGCCGCACTGGCCCGATGCGATCGACGCGAAGCTCAAGCCGCTGCGCGTGGTGCTCGAGAACAAGTACTGGTTCGACTGGTTCAACGAGAACGTCATCGCCGCGGGAAGCCGGCTGCTCGGCAGGATATTCTGGAAGGGTGGCGACACCGCCATCATCGATACCGGCCTCATCGGGGGCACCACCGGTTTCATCGACTGGGCCGCGGGTGTCATCCGTCGCGTGCAGAGCGGCTTCCTGTATTCGTACGCGTTCTGGATGGTGATCGGACTGGTCGCGATGCTGGCCTGGTTCCTGTCGCGCGCCCACTAGGTAGAAGAACGAGAACATGGGGTTAGGATTGTTATCGCTGCTGACCTGGCTGCCCATCGTGGGCGGAGTGCTCGTGCTCCTGCTGGGCGACAAGAACATCCAGGCGGGCCGATGGGCCGCGCTGGTGGTTTCGCTCGCGGCCTTCGGCGCGTCGATCCCGCTCTACACCGGCTTCGATTCCTCGTCGGCGGCATTCCAGTTCGTCGAGCGCCTGCCGTGGATCCCCGCGTTCCACTCGACTTACTACCTGGGCGTCGACGGCATTTCCCTGCCGTTGATCCTGCTGACCACGTTCATCACCATCCCGGTGCTGGTCGCCGCCTGGACCGTCATCGAACAGCGTCCGGCGCAGTACTTCGCCGCCTTCCTCATCATGGAAGGCCTGATGATCGGCGTGTTCTCCGCACTCGACAGCCTGCTGTTCTATTTTTTCTGGGAAGCGATGCTCATCCCGATGTTCCTCATCATCGGCGTGTGGGGCGGTCCGCGGCGCGTGTACGCCACGTTGAAGTTCTTCCTGTACACGTTCCTCGGCTCCGTGTTCATGCTGGTCGCGCTCATCTACATGAACCTGCGCGCGCCGGATTTCAGTATCGAATCGTTCTGGGCGCTGCCCCTGACGCTGAAGGAGCAGTACTGGATATTCGTCGCATTCCTGCTCGCATTCGCCGTGAAGATCCCGATGGTCCCGGTGCACACGTGGTTGCCGGACGCGCACGTCGAGGCGCCGACGGGCGGCTCCGTCGTGCTGGCCGCGATCATGCTGAAGATGGGTGGATACGGTTTCCTGCGCTTCAGTCTGCCCATCACGCCGGATGCGTCGCGCGAGCTCGACTGGCTGCTGATCGGTCTCTCGCTCGTGGCCGTCGTCTACATCGGCTTCGTCGCGCTGGTGCAGACCGACATGAAGAAGCTGATCGCGTACTCGTCCATCGCGCACATGGGCTTCGTCACGCTCGGCTCGTTCATCGTCTACGACATCGTGGCGGCGACGGGCAGCGTGCAGGGCGCCGGCATGGGCATCACCGGCGCGATGGTGCAGATGGTCTCGCACGGTTTGATATCCGGCGCGTTGTTCCTCTGCGTCGGCGTCATGTACGACCGCGTGCACTCGCGCGAGATCAGTGCCTACGGCGGCGTGATCAACACGATGCCGAAGTTCGCCGCGTTCATGGTGCTGTTCGCGCTCGCGAACGCGGGCCTGCCCGGCACGTCCGGTTTCGTCGGCGAGTTCCTCGTGATCCTGGCGTCGTTCAAGGCCAACTTCTGGTACGCGGCGCTCGCCGGGCTCACGCTCATCCTTGGCGCGGCGTACACGCTGTGGTTGGTGAAGCGCGTGATCTTCGGCGAGGTGGCGAACCATCACGTCGCGGAGCTGCAGGATCTCAACTTCCGTGAGTTCGCGATCCTGGGCGTGCTCGCCGTGTCCGTGCTGCTCGTCGGCCTGTGGCCGGCGCCGCTCACCCAGATCATGGAAGCGTCCGTGCAGCATCTCGTCCAGTTGATCTCTGCGAGCAAGCTGCCCCTATGAGCCCGGAAACCACCATGACCTGGGCCAGCCTGCAGCCGGCACTGCCCGAGATGTACCTGACGGCGGCCATCTGCGTCCTGCTGCTCGCGGACGTGTTCTTCGGCGAGAAGCGCCGCGGATTCACGCCGACGCTCACGCTGGTCTTGCTCGTCATCGGCGCATTCGTCACGGTGCAGTGGGGCAACGTCACGGGGCGCGTGGTGTTGTTCGGCGAGAGTTACGTCGCCGATCCGCTGGCCGTGCTGCTCAAACTATTCGCGTTCGCCACCATGGCGCTCGCGCTGCTGTACTCACGCGAATACCTCGACCGGCGCGGCATGATGCGCGGCGAGTACTACGTGCTCGGGTTGACGACGCTGCTCGGCGTGTTCGTGATGATCTCGGCGAACAGCCTGCTCACCGTGTACATCGGCCTCGAGCTGATGTCGCTGTCGCTGTACGCGATGGTCGCTTTCGATCGCGAGAACGGGACCGCCGCGGAGTCGGCGATGAAATACTTCGTGCTCGGCGCGATCGCGTCCGGCATGTTGTTGTACGGCATGTCGCTGGTCTACGGCCTCAATGGCACCTTGCTTCTCGACGAGCTCGCGGCGAAGGCCGTCGGTGAACCCTCGCTCGGCATGATCCTCGGTCTCGTCTTCATCGTCGTCGCCGTTGCGTTCAAGTTCGGCGCGGTGCCGTTCCACATGTGGTTGCCCGACGTGTACACCGGCGCGCCGACCGGCGTCACGCTGTTCCTGTCTACCGTGCCGCACGCGGCGTACTTCGCGCTCGCGTTCCGCCTGCTCGCGCACGGTCTCGGCGCGACCAGTGATGCCTGGCAGGACATGCTCGCGCCGCTCGCCGTGCTGTCCATGGTTCTCGGCAACGTCGTCGCGATCGCCCAGACCAATCTCAAGCGCATGCTCGCGTATTCGGCGATCGGCAACGTCGGCTTCATCCTGCTCGGCTTCGTGGCCGGCTCGGCGGAGGGATACCAGGCCGCGCTGTACTACACGATCGCGTACGTGATCATGACCTTGGGCTCGTTCGGCGTGCTCACGCTGGCGTCGCGCAAGGGCTTCGAAGCCGAGGACCTCGACCAGTTCAAGGGACTTCACAAGCGCGATCCGTGGCTCGCGCTCATCATGATGTTCCTGATGTTCTCGACCGCCGGCATCCCGCCGTTCGTCGGCTTCTGGGCGAAGTTCAACATCTTCCAGGCGCTGTGGATCAGCGGGCACTACTGGCTCATCCTGATCGGCGCGGCCGTGTCGGTCATTGGCGTGTTCTATTACCTGCGCGTCGTGAAGCTCATGTACTTCGATCCGCCGGGCGATCTGCCCACCGGATCGAGCGCCGGAACGGGCGTGCGCGTGGTGCTCGCGCTGAACGGATTCGCCGTGCTGGCGCTCGGATTGGCGCCCAACGCGTTGATTCAGCTCTGCGCGCGCGTGATCGGTTAACTGACGGGCTGTATTGGGTTTGCAAAGCCCGCGCGCATCGAAGAGAATGCGCGCCCCTTCGCTGAAGGGGATCGGTTGCGGGGTGGAGCAGTCTGGCAGCTCGTCGGGCTCATAACCCGAAGGTCGCAGG
>CADEED010000079.1 GCA_902826225.1 uncultured Pseudomonadota bacterium
CTCCAGCTTCCAGCCGAGCCTGGACAGCAGCGGCGGCAGGGTGACATTGAACGTCATCCTGCCGCGCTGGGGATTCGGATTGCCCACGAAGAACTTCTTCCCGTCGAGTCCCTGCATGAGACCGCATTTGCCGCACTTGCCCGGCACCGGGACGACGTTTCGCTGGGCGATGTTGTTGTCGTTGGGCACGAGCCGCCACTCGGGCACCGTCTCGCCGACGATGAAGTTCCCGACGTTGGCGGCGTCGCCGTCAGCGGCGACGACCATCAGCATGCAGTCGTGACCGAAGGTGTTGGTGTTGGGTTCCCACTCGAACGGCCCGACGACGACCTCCTGCGTGTTGTTGCCGTTGACCGTGCCGATGAAGATCGGCGGCGTGATGAACGAAGCGAAGTCTGCGGGCCAGATGAGTCCCGCACCCGGCTTGCTGTGGTAGCCGGAGACGACGACGTTGTGCGCCTGCTGCGTGCCGCGGTTCCTGATTTTGACGTAGGCGTAGTTGGTCGATCCCAGCTCCGGCTCCTGGTGCGCATCGACGCCGTCCGGCGCGCGCCGGTTCCAGATCGTGGTCGTGTTCCAATGCACGTGCTGATACGCGTATTCGCCCGCGCGCCCGTCGTCGATGTACACGTCGACTTCCGGCGGATCGCCGGCCGTAGTGATCGTCCCGTCCGCTGGGCTGCCGTTGGTCACCAGCGGCGTCTGGTACTCGCCCTGCTTCTCGAACGCCCAGCGGATGACCTTGTGATACGCGCCGCCAAAGACACTTTCGCTGGTCCAGTTGAGTGCGTCCGTCGCCATCAGTGCGGTCGCGAAGTCGCGTGCGTATTGTGGGTCGGTGGCCGGCGTCAGGTCACCGATACCGCGCAGGATCAGGTACATCGACAGGCGCGAGGCAAACTGGCGCCGCCCGAGATTCGGGGAATCGCCGCCGATCGAACGATAGAAGTTGAACAGCGTGGTCGCGAGGATCTCCTCGGAACCATACTGGGTATCGTCACGCGACCCGTTCCACGCCCAGCCGTCGGCAACGTTCCGGTCGCAGCGGCGATCGAGGCTCGGATGCCAGGGAACGTAGGTGAAGCGCAGATCGCCGGGTTTGCCCAACGCCGTGCCATCGACGCCCTTGCATTGGGAGTCCGGATCGAAATAGATCAGCGACAGCGTGTCGCCTGCGCTGTGCGTGAAGCCCATGTTCGGGCTATCCACCGCTTCATAGAGAATGCCGTGACCCAGTACTTCGTGCAGATGCACGCGCGGGTCGCAAGCGCGACCGAGCGGGTCGCCGGGGAGGCTCGAATCCATGGTGCCGTAGCCCGCGTGACCGATTCCTCCCATGCCGTCGCCCACGCAATGCGCGTTGACGGCGTTGAAGCAGCGGATATCCACCGGGATCGGGAACACGGTGTTCGCCATGTAGGTGCCCACGTCGAAGCCGAGATCCTGCATCGTGCGAAAGATCCGGTCGGTGTGGAAATAGCCGCTGACCGACGCAAAATTGTTCGTGCGCGCGTCATAGTCGAAATCGACGCCGGTCGGTCGTGTCGGCGGCACGATGTTGTCGCCCTCGACCTGAGTCACTTCGGCGAATGCGCCCGACAGGTTCTGCGTGCCGGCGATGGGCGCATCGAGATTCTGCAGCACCACGTCATCACGATGCGGATTCAGCGTCGCGTTGTTGGAGGCGCTGTTCGGTGCCGTGGTCCCCGTCTTCGTGATGGGATCTTCTTCGTAGACGAAGCCGCTGACGTTGTCGAACAGCGGGCGCAGGTAGAGGATCGATGCGGTCTCGAGCTCCACCAGTGCGCGCCACACGTGGCGATCCCGGCCCGTCGAAACCTCGAACGAGATCTCGCCCACCAGGTAGCAGGCGCCATCCTCGAGTTTTTCGCTGACGTCAGGGAGGTCGAACGGCCGAGGCTCATGCGGACCGTGCATTTCACGGCCACTCGACTTTCGGCCGCGCCCGGACTCGCGAACCGGCACGTCGTTCGTCGGCAGCCGTTCGTCGGCGTCGTAGCGGTAAATCCAGAATCGTCCCCGGATCAGGCGCAGGGCGGGCTGCTCGTCGCCAGCACGCTTCTTGAAGGAGAGAAGCTTGCGAACGAACGCTTCCCCTTCGGGCTCGGGCTCGGCATTGACCGCCGCCCTGAGATCCGTCTCCGCCTGCAGCGCGCGCCGTTGAACAGTGGCGCCGTTGGCGTGGGTGAATACTTTCCGGTATCGCTCGATGGTGCTCGCGGCAGGCAACCTGGCGTCGACGTCGGGCTGAGTCGTGTTCGCGGAACTGACCACTCGGCTCGGGCCTCGCTTCACCACCACCTTGAGGCCCGCACGCCAGACCGGCACGTTCAGGCAGGTCTGGTAGAAGCCGAAAGTCTCCGAATCGAACTGGCGCCGTTGCTCGGATAACCTGTATTCCGCGTCTTGAGCGCGCGGCTCGAGGAAGCTCACCTGCGACTCCAGCCGCTCCAATTGCGATGGCGAGATCTCGAACACGGAAGCGAACTTGCGCAGATAGGCAGCCGCTGTCGCGAGGCCGCCGCCCGCGGGACTTTCCCAGAGTTCCTGGGAATGTCGGATGGCGCGCACCCGGTTGGCGTCATCGGTCGACACGTGTGCTTTCAGATCGGGGCGATAAGTCTCCCTCATGACGACGATCCTCCTTGTCGTTCCCAGTACGTGACATCAGCCCTTGAAATCACGCTAACGCCAACATCCCCGGACGTCATCGCCCGAAAACGGAGATCGAAGTCGAATTGCGACTTAATGCCGCTAACTATCGCGTGCGAACGCACAACGAAACGCGGGTCCGCGAACTGGCAGCCAAGGCGGCATCACTTGAAGCCGACCGGCGCTCGAGACCGACAACCAAAGCCGTGATCGTCGCTGGGCAGCGACGAGAATCCCGCCCGTGTCAACCGCATTGAAACTCCCCCGTTACCCGCTTCAGTAACAACCGTTCCGCGGGGAGTTCATATGTTCACGTCAAGAATTCATGCAGCATTGAAGAGCTGCGCCTTCACACTGGTCTTGTTTCTGTCCGCCTGCGGCGGGGGCGGCAGCAGCTCGCCAACCTCGGGCATCGGGCCTCCCACGACCCAGTGCGTCGATTGCGGTACGACGATCGTCGCCATCACTGATGCCGACGGCGACTTCCTCAGCTACTCCGTCGATGTGACCTCGCTCAAGCTGAAGAAGGCCAACGGCACGCTGGTCGAAACGCTGCCCGCGACGACGCGTATCGACTTCGCCCGACTCGTCGACCTCACCGAGCTCTTCACCGCCGCCACCATCCCGAGCGGCGAGTACGTCGCGGCGACGCTGCGTCTCGACTACTCGAACGCCGACATCAGCGTCGAGCAGAGCGGCGCGCCGGTGGCGGCACGCACGGTGGATGCGAGCGGCAACGCGCTCGGCGCCGTCGACGTCACCGTCACGCTCGACAACCGTCATCATCTCCGCGTGGCGCCGGGCAGACCCGCGTTGTTCACGCTGGACTTCAATCTGGCTGCGACCAATGCGGTCGACCTGACCACAACCCCCGCCACGGTCACCGTGACGCCGGCGCTGGTCGCGTCGCTCGACCTCGTCGACCAGAAAGACATACGCGTCAGGGGTCCGCTGGTGAGCGTGGACAAGACCGCCGGCACGTACATCGTCGACCTGCGTCCCTTCCACATGCGCGCCCAGCGCTTCGGTGAAGTCACCGTACGCACCGATGCGAGCACGACGTTCGAGGTCAACGGCACGAACTACACCGGCAGCGCCGGTCTCGACGCGTTGGCCGCGGCGGGCGCAGGCACCGTCACGGCCGCCTTCGGCACCCTGACCACAGCGACGCGCGAATTCGACGCGGCCTCCGTGTTCGCCGGCACCAGCGTGCCCGGCGCCGGAGTCGACACCGTGATAGGCGAGGTGATCGCGCGCACCGGCGACATCCTCACCGTGCGCGGCGGCAGCGTGATCCGCGACAGCGACGGCGCGCACTTCGCGCGCGGCAACGTCAGCGTGACGATCGGACCCAATACCCGGGTGGTCAAGGGCGGCACGTCGCCGGCGACGATGGCCGCACCCGCGGACATTTCGGTGGGGCAATCGATCGAGGCGTTCGGTGCGGCCACGCCCGTGATCGCCGCTTCGATGTCGGGAGACTGGACCCTGGATGCGACCGCGGGCCGCGTGCGCATGAACCCGACACCCATCTACGGCTTCGTGAAGTCCGCGTCGACCGGAGGGCTCACGCTGCAGCTCGACTCCATCGCCGGTCGCAAGGTGTCGGCGTTCGAGTTCGCGGGCACCGGTACCAGCGCGGCGATGGATGCCGATCCGGCCAACTACGAAGTCGCCGCGTCGGGCCTCGATCTCTCGAACCTGTCGACCGGCGAGCCGACCAAGCTCATCGGCTTTCCCGCGCCGTTCGGCATGGCGCCGCCGGACTTCACCGCGCGCACCCTGGTCGAATTCCGGCGGCTGCCGGCGATGCTGTCGCTCGCCTGGAACCCGGAGGGCACCACGGTGCCGTTCGTGAGCCAGAATCCGACCGGCCTCGTGCTCGATCTCGCCAATCCGGCGATCGGCCGGCTGCATGTGCTCACGATCGGGCCGCGCGTGTTGAACCTGCAAACGCTGCCGGCGTCGCCGAGCATCGTTCCGCCGGCCGACGGCCCGAGCGCATACCTGATCGTGATGCGCGACGAGTCGCACGCGTTCCACGATTTCGCGGACTTCGTGGCCGAGCTCGGCATGCGGCTCAACGGTTCGACCGTGATGCTGCACTTCAACGCCACCGGTTCCTACAACGGCGACACGAACGTCATGACGGCGCGTTCGATCACCGTGATCCTGAAGTAGCAAGGCAAGCGGGCAGTCAGGAGTTGACGATCAGACCCCCGTCGGGAAACCGGTGGGGGTCTGGTCGTCCGCGTGTGCGCGAAGTCAGCGCACGGGCACGACTTCGCCGGGCGCCGATACGCCGTTCTCGTCGAACGCTTCGACGGCCACGTGGTACTCGGTGCCCGCATTGAGCGCGCGAACGTCGAGGCGGGGCCCACCACCCTTCATCAATGAATCGGCGAAAACCTGGTAGCACAGATTCAGTCGATCAGGCTTCACACCCCAACGCACGTTGTATCCAACCGCTCCCGGCACGCGACGCCAGCTCACGGTCATCATGCGCCGGTCTTCACCGCGCGCAGCCTTCACGCCGGTTGGAATGCGCGGCGCGGATCCGCCGGCATCGCCGAACAGGCGCAGATCGCTGATCGCCAGGTGCGCAGCGCCGACGTGCCCGTGCACGTAGCGCACGTAGCGCGCACGGATGGGCGCCGGCAGCTCGAAATACGCGTTGGGGCGATCGCGGCGCTCCGGCCCGGTCGCCGCCAGCCGTTGCCATTGCCTGCCGTCCAGCGACCACTCGAGCGTGAATTCCGTGTAGATGTCCGGCGCATCGCGATACCGGCCGGATAGATAGTCGGCGAAATTGACCTGCGCGGCGCGCAGCGTCTTGCGGGCGCCGAGGTCCACCGTGAGTGTTTCTCCGGCCTTGTTCGCGGCCGCGACCCAGAACGTGCGCGGATCCTCGTCGGTGACGCGCGCGGCGCCGAACTCCCCGAGCGTCGAAGACGCGGTCGCAGTCTTGCGGTACGACAGCAGCATCCAGCCGGTGAAGTGCTCTTCCGGATCGGCGACTTTTCCCGTCGGCATGTAGTTGGGAAAATCCGCGAAGCGCGTGTTGACGCTCATCTGGCCGTCTTCGCTGAAAGCGGCGGGAAACAGCCCGATGCGGCGCTCGAAGGTCCAGTTGTGGCCGATCCACGGAGTGCCGGTGTTCCACCAGTTGCCGTACTCGTCCTGGAACGTATTTCCGTGACCTGCGCCGTGCACGAACCCGCCGGGCTTGTAGCCCACGGGGTTATAAGGCGCGTACTCGAAAGGTCCCAACGGATTGTCGGAGACGTAGGTGCCGGTGGCGTAGACATTGAACTCGGTGCCGGGCGCGCCGTACTGCAGGTAGTAGCGGCCGTTGAACTTCGTCATCCACGCGCCTTCGACGTAGGTCGGCTCGTCTTCACCGGAGTGGTCCTGCCCGAACCGCTCCCAGCCATGGACCTTCGGTTCGAGCGTGAGCAACGCGCGCGGTTTGCCGATGTAGCGAACCCGCTGCTGAGTGTCGGCGTCGCGCATGTCGAGCTCGATGCCGAATAGCGGAAAGCGGTTAGACGAACCCCAGTACATATACCAGCGCCCGTCGTCGTCCTTGAACAGCGCGGGATCCCACGGCCCGGGCGGAACACTCTCGGGTTGAGGATCCCCCTGGCGCCAGCGACCCGGAGTGTCCGCAACGGGGACGGGCAGCTCCGGCATGCGGCGCGTCAGGAAATCCAGCTGCCCGCTCGCCGGATCGCGGGATACCAGGACGGGATCGGGTCGAGTCATGGACGGCATCAGCAGCAGCCGATCGCCATCCGAAATCGCCGCCGGCGCAACGACGCTCGCCAGGGGCCAGCGGCTCGGCGTGATAAAGGTCCAGTCGAGCAGATTGGTCGAGCGCCAATACCCGTCCGCCAGCGTCATGAACAGGTAGTACGCATCCTGGTGCCGCACGATGACCGGGTCGGCGCCCGTGCGGTAGGAGATCTGCCGGTTGATCTGCTCGAAGTTGTAGCGGTAGTCGACATCGACCGGATTCGCGAATGTCCGCCGGGAGTCGCCGGCCGCGAAAGGGACATTCGCAAGACCCGACAGCACCAGACAAGCTGCCGCGATTTTCAGCGTCAAAGAGGATTTGCGTTTCATGCGAAGGCTCTCCGAGCGCGCGAGGATACCGCTGCGATGTGCGCGGGACTACCGCAGTTGCCCAGGCCAGCAGTGCGCCCGGCTCCGTACGCGCGACTGCGTATGCGGGTGATCGGCCTGCGGTGATGCGGGCCACGGAGATCTACCTGCACTCGAGTCAAAGCGATCAGCAGCACGCGCAACTCACGAAGAACGACAGCCCCATCCCCTCAGGGCGGCGCCCGCTGGATCAGCAAGATGTCGGACGTGTCCCGCTCGCGGCCGAGCAGTACCTCGCGGCCGTCGGCCGACACGTCGAAGTCGGCGATGAGTTCCCCTGGGCCGAGCGCCGTGAGTGCGCGCTCGACTCCGGTCGCGAGATTCATGGCCCAAAGTTCCTTGTGCGACAGCGTGCCCTTCAGGAAGACGAGGTCGTCTCCGAGAAAATCGAAGCGCCTGGAGCCGCGACTGAGCTCGAGACGGGGTACGGCGCGCGCCGATCCGTCGGTGTTCACGGCCGCGAGCGCGATGTTTGCGCCGACATCGGCGCCGGTGTAGACGAGGAACTCTCCGTCGGGAGACCAGGCGGGGTCGAGTGCGTAGTCGTCGCCGAGCGGCACCGCAGCGCCTTCGCCCGCGGGAATCCTGTACAAGCGCGGTACACCGGCGCGCAGCGCGGCGATCGCGATCCAGCGGCCGTCGGGCGACCAGGCGGGCGCGCCCCGCACGTCCAGCGTATCGAAGGAGCGCGCGCCGCTTCCGTCGGCGTTCGCGATGTACAGCTGCGTTGCATGGGGTGTCTGCACGGTGAACGCGACCCGGCTCCCGTCGGGCGCGAGTGCTGGACCTGCGACCACGCGGCCATTGGCGCCGCTCCACAGCTCGGCGCCACCGCCATTCGCGAGCCGCCAGACGGAGTCGATGCCGGCCTTGGGCGCCCGATAGACGACGACGCCCGCGGCGCCGCGTGGTGACTGGCTGCGCGTCGTCGGCACGTCGATCACGGTGGCGGCGGCACTCACCGCGGGTAGATCGTCGAGCGGCACGCGCCACAGTCGCGATGCCGAGGTCGCGACGGTCGCGACGATACTCCGTCCGTCGCTGCTGGCGGCGAGCGAGCGGTAGGCGTCTATACCCGTGTTGAGCCGTCGAGAGGTGCGCCGGTCGAAGTCGAACACGTGAACCCAGGGACCGGAGCCGTCCGGTGCGGTGGCGAGATACAACAAGGTGCGCGAATCGAGCAGCGTCGGAAAGCTCACGCGCGAGTCGTGGTGAGTGATTCGCTCGGGCTCACCTCCCGTGGCGGCGATGCGCCACACGTCCGCCTCGTCGGGCAGCCCTTGCACGAAGTACAAGGAGCGGCCGTCGGGCGACCAGACTGGGAAGTGGCAGTGCACGCCTGGCGATGCCGCATAGATCAACCGACCCGGCGGCTCATCGACGTCGGTCACGAACAACGGATCACCTTCGGCGCTCGTGTGGTAGACGAGGCGGCGGCCATCGGGGGACCAGTCGAGCTCTGCGATTCCCGGGAAGTAGGGCCGCACAGGCCCACCGACGAGCGGCACGGCCCAGCCCGCATCGACGACGCCCGCCCGCGTCGCGTCGGGCCGCCGGGTCCACAGCGTGACGAGGCCGCCGTCGGGGTGGAAGCCCAACGTGCGGACCGCAGGGTTGCGGATCTCCGCGAGCGCACCGCGCGTGAGATTCTGAAAGTCGCCAGCGCCAGTCGCGCCAACCCAGACATCCCAAGTGCCGTCACGGTCGGAGAGAAACGCGACGAACCGGCCGTCGCGCGAAATCGCCGCGTGCTCCTCTGCGCCTTCGAAATCGGTAAGCCGCTGATACGATGCGCCCAGCAGCGGGTCAACAGGATCACGTGCGCCGCCCACGAGCCACCAGGTCGCCGCGAGAGCCGCTGCGGCGCCAATCAACGCGCCAACGGCGAGCCGTCGACCAGTGCGTCGCGCGGGCGACTTTGTCAGGGACTGCAGGTCGCCCGGTGCGGCGGCCTCGCCTGCCTCGGCAATGACGGGTTCCGCGCTGCCCACATGGACGTCGCCGACGAACTGATAGCCGCGCCGCGCGACCGTGACGATGTATTTTCCTCCAAGGGCACGCCGCACGAGGGAGATCGCCTGGTTGAGGCTGTTCTCCTCGACCACCGCGCTGGGCCACAAGGCTTCGGCGAGTGTTGCGCGCTGCACGAGCTCCCCCGCGCGCTCGACGAGGTATACGAGCGCGTCGAAGGCCTGGCCCGTCAAGGCGATCGGCTCGCCGTCCGGCGACGTCAACGAACGGCGCCGCGGATCGAGTCGAAATCCATCGAATTCGTAGACGTGCGGTGTGCGGCTCATAGGTCGACTCTCATGCACAACGCTTGTTCCGGCGCCCGTCGGGCGTCCAGCCGGCGCGGATTCACAACTCCTGACAACCCATCAGCGTTCCTCACGGCTTTCCGATGTTTCGTGAGGCGCGAGTCTCTAGCTTCGTGCAGTGCACTTTACGCCACTCACAGCACCAACACGGGAGACGAATCAATGAATACCAGAATTGTCCTGGCCGCCGGCCTTTGCCTTGCCATCGGGGCAGGTGCATCGGCGACCCCGCGACCGTCGGCGCCCGCCAGCGAGTCTGCGGTCATCACCGAATGGAACCAGTTGCTGCAGGCCAACATCCCTGCAAGCGCGGGCCTCACGACGCCTCGCTACTACGCGATGCTGCACATCGCGATGTTCGATGCGGTGAACGCGGTCGAGCGGGAATACCGTCCGTTCCGTGCGCGGCTCGCTGCGCCCCACGGGGCGTCGCCGGTTGCGGCGGCCGCACAAGCCGGTCATGACGTGCTGGTGGCGCTCCTGCCTCCGGCGGCGCAGCCGGCCCTCGACACCGCGCTACAGGCGCGGCTCGCAACCCTTCAAGGGTGGCGTGCGGGGCTCGGCGTCGCGATCGGCCGCGCGGCGGCGAAAGAAGTCCTCGCGTGGCGCGCGAACGACGGATACTCGGCGCCACCGCCCGCCTATTCGCAGCCGGCCTTGCCGGGCATATGGCAGCCGACGCCGCCGGCCTTCCAGGCGCCGCAGTTTCCGCACTTCGGCGATGCGCTGCCGTTCGGTCTGCTCACGTCGACACAATACTTGCCCGACCCGCCGCCTTCGCTCACGAGCGACAGATGGGCCGCCGATTTCGAGGAAGTGAAAGCACTCGGATCGGCGACGAGTACCGTGCGTACAGCCGAGCAAACTGAAACCGCTCGCCTGTTCGCGCCCGTCGGCTACAGCACGGTGCACTTCGCCATGTGGAACAACGTGGCGCGGGACGCTGCGCTGAATGGGCGCTGGTCGCTGGTCGACACTGCGCGCTTGTTCGCGATCGTCAACGCGTCGATGCACGATGGACTTCAGACCTCGCACACGAGCAAGTACATCTACAACTTCTGGCGTCCCATCAGCGCGATTCGGCTCGCAGATGGAGATATGAACCCGGACACGCTGGCAGATCCGACCTGGGTGCCGCTGCTCACGAACCCGGCATATCCATCCCACTCGAGCAACCAGACCTGCGTCGGCACGAGCGCGGCACGCGCGCTGGCACGCGCCTTTTCAACGGACGCGGTGCCGTTTACGGTGACCTGGGTCGGAACCGGCAGCAATCCGAACGTTACGCGCAGCTACGCAGGCTTCTCGCAGCTTGCCGAGCAGCAGGCGCTCAGTCGTTTGTATGGCGGCATCCACTACATGTTCGAGCTCGTGGAGAGCCAGAAAAGCTGCGTGAAGGTCGCGGACTATCTCGCGGACAACTACATGCTGCCGCAGCGGGATTGGCACCGTTAGGAATGACGAGTCCGCTCTCGGCCGCTGGCAGCGGCCGAGAGCGGCCGTGCCCTCGACCGACCGACACGTGGGTCGGTTGCGTCTGCCCCCTGCCAAACGAAACGGTCATGGAACTGTCTCCTGCGCATCGCGCGCCGTTCATCGAACCGCACGACGCTCTCGAAACCAATCCAACCAGGGGGAACGACATGATGCGCCGTATTCTGTCCGCTGCCGCACTCGTGATGCTGACCGCTGCGTCCACTGCGCTCGCGGGTTCCGAGCCTCGGGATAAACACGAACGCAATACCAAAGACCGCGAGTTCCGCGTTGCGACTTTCAACTCGAGCCTCAACCGCGCGAGCGAAGGCCAACTCGTCGCCGACCTGTCGACAACGGGGAACGCCCAGGCGGCGGTGATTGCCGAGATCGTGCAACGCGTTCGGCCCGACATCATCCTCATCAACGAGTTCGATTTCGACGCCGGCGGTCGCGCAGCGCAGTTGTTCCAGGACAACTACCTGTCCGTTCCCCAGAACGGCGCGAAGCCCATCCACTTCCCCTATGTGTTCGTGGCGCCGTCCAATACGGGCATCCCGAGCGGGAAGGATCTCAACAACAACGGCGTGATCGCGGGCGGCGACGATGCGTTCGGGTTTGGTGCGTATCCGGGCCAGTTCGGCATGATCGTCTATTCGCAGGTGCCGATCCTCGCGGGACAGGCGCGCACGTTCCAGAACTTCCTGTGGAAGGACATGCCCGGTGCGAAGTTGCCCGACGATCCGGTGACGCCTGCACCGGCGGACTGGTACTCGCCGGACGAACTCGACATCTTCCGCCTCTCGTCGAAGAGCCACTGGGACATTCCGTTCCTGGTGGGCGGCCGCGTGGTGCACCTGCTCGCGAGCCATCCCACGCCACCGGTATTCGACGGCCCTGAAGATCGCAACGGTACGCGCAATCACGACGAGATCCGCCTGTGGGCGGACTACATCACGCCCGGCAAGACGTCGCGCTACATCTATGACGACGCAGGCAAGCGCGGCGGATTGCGCGGCGAACACTTCGTGATCGTCGGCGACCAGAACTCCGATCCGCTCGATGGCGACAGCATCCCGGGCTCCGCCCAGTTGCTGCTCGATCATCCGCGCGTGAACGATTCGACCACGCCGACGAGCACGGGCGCGCCCGAAGCGGCAGTGCGCCAGGGGGGCGCAAACCTCACGCATCGCAGCGATCCGATGTTCGACACGGCGGACTTCGCGGATACGGCGCCGGGAAATCTCCGCGCCGACTACGTGCTGCCCTCGTGCACGCTCGAGATCGAGGATGCGGCGGTGTTCTGGCCGAAGCAGGACGATCCGCTGTTCCGACTCGTCGGCAATTTCCCGTTTCCGAGTTCGGATCATCGCCTCGTGTGGGTCGACCTCTCGTTCGAACGTCGCGGCAAGGGCCGCTCGCTCCGGAAGCACGGCCCCGGCTGCGACTGAAGCGATTGCGGGTGCGGGCCGCCTCGCGTGAGTGCGGCCCGCGCTCGCACACCTTTAAAATTGCGCCGGCAACTTCGCATCGCCGAACGTTTTCCAATGCGGCCATCTCGAGGCCATAGATAACATAGACTTGACCAAAGCAGCCGATTCGATAAACTCTTTGTTATGCCAAAGACGTCTCGAGCCGTGCTGTCCATGCCCCCCGCTGCCACCCGGGCGCTACTCGGCCTGGGTGAGAATCTCGCCATCGCCCGGGTCCGCCGCCACGAGTCGCAGCGCGCCTGGGCCAAACGTCTGGGCGTTTCCGTGCCCACGCTGATCCGCATGGAGCGCGGTGATCCGGGGGTCGGCGCAGGCATCTACGCGACAGCCCTGTGGTTCATCGGCAAATCCGACGCGTTGCCGGACCTTGCCTCGCCGGCGAACGACCAGGGCGCGATCGAGAGTGACGTGCGCGCGGCGATCAAGCGCCGCGCCGTGCGATCGGCCGCCTCCGTCGAAGCGCGACTCGGCCGCAAGACCGCGACGAAATGACAGACGCGAAATCCACCGTGAGCTATCGGCCGACGGACCGCCTGTATTTGTGGCTGCTCACGCAGCCGGACCAGCCGCTGCCCGTGGGCGAGCTTGGCCTCGTGCGCACCACTCAAGGCGTCTCGCTGAGGTACGCGGAGAGTTGGCTGCGCCGTGGATTCGCGCTCAGCGAAGATCTACCGCTCATCGATCAGGAATTCCTGCCCGCCGAGAAAGGAACGGCCGCGGGCGCCATCGACGACGCGCGCCCGGATCGCTGGGGTGAACGCGTCATCCGCGTGCTCGACAAGCCGCCGCGTCTGTCGCTGCTCGAGTATCTCTACTTCGCCGGCGACGATCGCTTCGGCGCGCTCGGCGTCTCGACATCGCCCGCCGAGTATCTGCCGCGACGGCTCGGGCCCTTGCCCGTGATCGAAGAGGCCGATCGGATCCACGAGCTCATCAGAAAGGTGCAGGCCAACGAGCGCGTGCCGGCAGCCCAGCATCGGCTCATTTCGCCGGGCGTCACGTTGGGCGGAGCGCGGCCGAAGGCGTTGCTGAACATCTCCGGTGCGCAGTGGGTCATCAAGTTCGCCGATGGCGAGCCGACCGATACGCCGCTCATCGAACACGCCTCAATGACGCTCGCGGCCAAGGCCGGAATCCGCGTCGCCCGAACGATGCCCGTTCGCCTCACGGTCGGGCACGCCGTGGCGATCCAGCGCTTCGACCGGCATCGATCCACGCGCATCCACAGCCTCACCGCGCATGTCGCGTTGCGCGCGGCCGGCGAGCGTTTCGGTTATCCGGAGCTCGCGCAGCTCCTGCGGCGGCGTGGCGTCCTCGAAAAAGACGCTTACCTCGCCCACATGCGCGAGCTCTTTCGCCGCATGGTGTTCAATATCCTGATCGACAACACCGACGATCACGAAAAAAATCATGCGCTGCTGCTGACCGACGCACAGAAGTACGAGCTCGCGCCGGCCTATGACGTGTTGCCGTCGGGACAGGCGCTGGGATTTCAGCAGATGCGGGTTGGCGAGCAAGAAGCCGACTCCACACTTGCGAACGCATTGTCCATGGCTCGCATGTTCGGACTCGACCGCGGCGAGGCGGTCGAACAAGTGAAGCGCGTCGCGCGAGTCGTCGAGCGATGGCAGCGGCACTTCGCGGAATGCGGAGTCTCGCGCAACGATGTCGATTCGTGCGCCGAACAGATCGACCGGTCCTTTCTGGCGGACCAGCGCCGCGAGTTCGTGTGATCGAGGGGGTATGAACTCGGCCCGAAGATCCGAGCTGACGCCGAGGGAGCTTGCCGAGAAGTCAGCGGCGAACTTCGAGCCCGTGGTCCCAGGAACCCATCGCCGACGACGACAAGCAGATCGTCGCCGCGAGCTTCGACGATGTGACCTCGTGGTACGAGAGCCGCCACCAGAAATCCGAGTCGAAATTCAATCTACGGCGGCATCCATTTCCGCTTCGAGAGTGTCGTCAGTCAACAGAGTTGTCCGAAAGTGGCAGAGTTCGTCTACGCGAATTTCATGCGGCCACTGCGCTCGCACGAAATGGACTGAAAGACACAATGCTGACGCGAAGGCCCGCCGCACCAGATCTTCCATGGGAACGCCGGCGAACAGGCGTTCGTTTCAGCGGAAATCCGCATGCAGGTCGGGTGGCGCCGTGAGTTCGCCCCAGCCGAAGATCTCGTCGCGCCCCGGCGCGCCGAGGTCGCGGCTGGTGAGGCGCAGCGCCAGCAGCACTTCCGCGTCGCTTTCATCCGGGTAGGTCAAGCGCCGCTGCAGCAGCAGAGAGGCCACCAGCGGCGCCGCGAACGACGTACCGGAGAAAGAAGCCGGTGAGGGCGCCGGGAGCGGCGAGGCGACGTTGACGCCGCGCGCCGCAAATGCGACGTAGGTGCCCCGATTTGCGCGCCGGTACACGCGGCCCGTCTCGTCGACGGCGGTGACGGCCACGACGCCCGGATAGGCCGCGGGAAAAGCCGGCGCCGCGGACGGACCGTCGTTGCCGGCGGCCGCGACGATCATCACGCCACGCGCGAGTGCGCGCCGGATCTCATGCCGCAGGATCAGGTTGTCAGGCCCCTCGATGCTGATGTTGAGCACGCGTACGCCGCGCGAAACCAGCCGGTCGATCGCCCTGACGATCGCGGCCGTCGGTGCGGCCAACTGGTTCTTCGAATCGACTCCAAAGACATCCGCACTGCTGAGGCGCGCGCCGGCACGCGCGGCCACCGCGCCGACGACCGTGCCATGGGTCCGAGGCACATAGCCGCCGGGGGCGAACGCCTCCGTATGCACCAGTGCCGCTTCGAGTTCGCGCGTGGCGGGAGCGATGCCCGTATCGATGACACCGAGCAACTCTGCGTCCGAATCCGCCCGGGGCTCCGTCGGACGCGGCGCGAGCTCGGATTGCGCGAGACCGGCGGCCGGGCGAAACAGGTGATGTGGCGCGACGCTGGCGTCGGGCAGCAGCGCCTGCAGTTCACGCTGCGCGCGCTCCACGGATTCACCGGGGCGTACGCGTACGCGAGCGAGGATCCGCTCGTCCGTCGACAGCGGCTCCTGTTCGATGATGGCGAAACCCGCGCCGCTCACTCGCGATAGTTCGCGCGGACTCGCGGCCACCAGCAGCTCGGCGCGCAGGCGCTCATGGCCGTGCGAGTCGCGCTCGACATCGATGTGGTGCGATCGGCCGACGCGAGCGCCTGAATCGCGACCGCGACCCTTGCTGTCCCGGGGATTGCCCGCTTTACCGTCGCTCCCGCTTCCGCCGTCGCCGCCCTTGCGCTCACTCTCACGCAAATCGTCCGAAGATTTGCCCGCATAACCGCTGGGGCCGGATCGATCCGCCGAGTCGCCGTCGCGGGATTCGCCGCCGTGCGAATTCGAGCCGCTCGATTCGCGGTCCCGATCCCGATCCCGATCCTGATCGCGATCCCGATCACCGCCGGACTCCGCGCGCGACTCGCGCTCATCGTGCGCAAGCACCCGCGACGGGGCCAGCGCGAGCCCGCCAGCCAGCAGCAAGGCCAACGCGATTCGCGGCAGGTTGTTGAACGAATTCATATTCCTCACCCTACTTAAACGACCGGGACAAGGGAATAATTCCCGTTGTCGGCCGTTTTCCTCCCGAGGCCCATCGAGTACATGCCGTCATTCGCACGTGAGTTGGTCGAATTGCTGCCGCGCGCCCGCCGCTTTGCGTGGGTGCTGACGCGGTCGCATCACGACGCCGAGGATGTGCTGCAGGCGGCGGTGGAACGTGCGCTGCGTCACTCCGACACGTGGGAGCGCGGCACGCGGCTCGACAGCTGGCTGTTCAGGATCATGCAGAACTTGTGGCGCGACGAACTGCGCGCGCACCGCAGGCGGTCGGAACCGCTGGAAGCAGCGGGCGAAATCATGGGAACGGACGGACGCGAAGTGGCGATGAAACACATCCAGACGGTGCAGGCCAGCGCGGCGCTATTGCAGCTGCCGGACGAGCAACGCGCGGTGATCGCGCTGGTGGTGATGGAAGGCATGTCGTACCAGGAAGCCGCGGACATTCTCGAGATTCCGGTGGGCACGATCATGAGCCGCCTGGCGCGAGCACGCGCGCGGCTGGTCGCCACTCTCGGCGATCCGCCTGCCGTGCGCGCTGCCAAGTGAGGGACCTCATGGAACTCAACGACGAATTGCTGTGCGCCTACATCGACGGCGAACTCGATCTGCGGCGCCGCGCGGAACTGGAACGCGCACTCGAACAGGATGCGGGTGGCCGGCTGAGACTCGCGCGCATGCGCGCCGCCGACGACCGGTTGCGTCAGGAAATTCCGGTCGCTGCGGGTGCCGCCGGCGATCCGCTGGCGCAGATCATTCTGCGGAGCGAAGCGGCTGCGCCGGCGCCGCGCGCTCGCCTCGCAACGTGGCGGCCTGTGTTCGCGCTGGCGGCGGGCTGCGCGGCGCTGGCGTTCGGATTCATGGTGGCATGGGTCGGCGGGGACGCGTCGAATGGCGCCGAGGGATTCGCCTCGGGCAGGCTATACGCCGCGCTCGAGCAGGCTCGCAGCGGCGCGCGGCTCGACGACGAGGCGGGCGCGGCGGTGGTCGTGCTGACCGTCAGCGCTCGCGATGGCCGCTTTTGCCGGCTGTATCGCCAGCGCCAGGACGCCGGCGTCACCGAGGGTGTGGCGTGCCGAGAGGCCGCCGGGTGGCGAGTCGTGGCGTTCGACGGCATGGTGGACGATGCGGAATTTCGCGCCGCCGGGGCGAGCCCGCTCCTCGATCACGAACTCGACCGGCTGGGGGGCAAGACGCTCGAACCCGCGGCCGAGGCTGCGGCACTCGCGCGCAAATGGTCTGAGCGCTGATCTCAGCCTATCTACGCCGTGCGCTCTGCCACGAGATGCTGATGCCCGCGGCGTAGTCCGCGCTGGCGTCGGAGAGTCCGGCGCCCACATTGAATTCTACTTTCCACGCACGGTTCACGCGCCACGCCAGGTAGGACTCGACGAACTGCGGCGCGGTGCCGCCGGCCACGGACGGATCGCGCCGGTCGTAGATCGCGCCTATCGTGAAACGATGGCTGAGCGCGAACCAGGCTCCGGCACCGGCCTGCCAACCATCGACGCGCCGCGTCGTCGACGCGTCACCGAGGAAGCGCCGTCCGCCGCTCACGAACATTCCGGCGCGATCGCCCGAGTATCCGAGCTCCGTGAGCGCGAAGTAGTCCGTAGCGCCCACACCGAGCCCATCGGCTTCGCTACCGGTGGGAAAGCGCACACGGCCGGTGATGTCCAGGTAGACAGGTGAGTTGCCGATCGAATCGAGCGACCAGGTGGCCGACAGGCTGGAGTCGCCGAGGCCGCTCACCGACCGGTCGGCGGCCAATGGAACCGTGGGCGGCGTCGTCGGATCGCCATCGTCGTTTCCGCCCGAAGGCGAATCATCCGACCCGGAGTTCCCGCTGCCACTACCACTGCTGCCACTACCACTGCTGCCACTGCCGCTGCTGCCACTGCCGCTGTTGGAGCCACGGCCGCCACTGTCATCCAGCAACTCGCCGAGATTCGCGGGACCGCGCACGGTGACATACGGGATCGTCGCGCGTACGGACCACGCACCAAAAGAGAGTCGCGCCGAGACAGGCACGACGAGCGCGTTGGTGCTGGTCGTATCGCCATAGTTGCCGTTCGAATATTGCGCACCGGTAGCGAGCGTGATCTGCGTCTGCGCCTGCGCGCTGCCGCTTGCCATCATTGCCAGCGCTGATATCGCGCGGACCAGCGTGAAAGTCGCGGTAGTCAAACGGCGCTGCCCCCTAACATGCGTGCAGCGAATCTTGCACGAGATCGACGTGCGCGTCTCGCGGGTACTGCGTCGTCTGCGATTGGCGACGCTTTTGCACGAAGAATTTTGCGGTTCGCGGGAATGTATCGGGATGCGGATCGTTGTCGTTGCAGTAAAGCGCGGCGGAACCGCGGCTGTCAGGAGCACTGCAATGAACCGTCTACAACGTGGATTGACAATATCCCTTGCCATCGGACTCGGACTACTCGCCGCCTGCGGTGGTGGTGGCAGCGGCAGCGATGTGGCCGGCCCACCGGCGGCGTCGAACGCTGCAGTCGTTTCGCGCGGCACCATCACCGGCTTCGGCAGCGTGCACGTCAATGGCGAGCACTTCCTGACTACCGGTACTTCGTTCGAGATCCGCGGCCAAAGCGGGTCGCAGGACGACCTGCGCGTTGGCCATTTCGTCACGGTGCATGGCCATCGCGATGGCGCCGGCAATTCCATCGCGGACCGCATCGACTTCGATGAAGCTGTGAAGGGTCCGGTGACGTCCATCGACACCGCGGGGGGCAGACTCGTGGTGCTCGGCCAGACCGTGATCGTCGATGCCGATACTTCGTTCGATGACAACATCACTGGCGCGGCGCTCTCGGGCCTGGCGGCCGGCGATATCGTGGAGGTGAGCGGCACGCGCAACGCCGACGGCAACATCCAGGCGACGCGCATCGAAAAGAAGCCCGCGGGAACGGCGTTTGAAGTGACGGGTACCGCGTCCCTGGTCGACACGGCGGCGCACCGGTTCAACATCGGCGCGCTCGTGGTCGACTACACCAGCGCCGCCGTCGAGGATTTCACCGGTGGCCAGCCGAAGAACGGCGATCTGGTCGAAGCCAAGGGCACCACCGTCACGGCCGGGGTTCTCATGGCGACGCGCATCGAGCGCAAGCGCAACGACGATGGCGCCGCCGCCGGCGACCGGATGGAAGTCGAAGGACTGGTGACGCGCTTCGTGTCGGCCACCGATTTCGACGTCGCCGGCAAGAAGGTGACGACTACCGCGAGCACCAGCTATGAGAATGGCGCGGTCACCGATCTCGGGCTCAACGTGAAGGTCGAGGTGGAGGGCAGCGTCGACGCGACTGGGGTACTCGTCGCCCGCAAGGTGCAGTTCAAGCGTTCCGGCACGGCCCGTATCGAGGCGCGCGTGGATTCCGTGAATGTCGCGACCAGCACGCTCGTGGTGCTCGGTATCGATATCACGGTGAACAGCACGACACGGGTCGAGGACAAGGGTGAAGGACGCCTCGCGATGTTCAACCTGTCCAGCATCTCCGCCGGAGACTGGGTGGAA
>CADEED010000080.1:0-8349 GCA_902826225.1 uncultured Pseudomonadota bacterium
CCGCCTGGATCGCGGCGCCGACGGCGACCGCCTCGTCCGGGTTCACGTCCTTGCGCGGTTCCTTGCCGAAGAATTCCTTCACGTACTTCTGCACGAGCGGCATGCGCGTCTGGCCGCCGACGAGGATGACCTCGGCGATGTCCTGCGTGCCGACGCCCGCATCCTTGAGGGCCGTGCGGCACGGCTCGATCGTGCGCTTCACGAGCTCTTCGACGAGGCTCTCGAGCTTCGCGCGCGTCACCTTGATGTTGAGATGCTTCGGACCGGACGCGTCCGCCGTGATGTACGGCAGGTTCACGTCGGTCTGCTGGCTGGAGGACAGTTCGATCTTCGCCTTTTCCGCAGCCTCCTTCAGGCGCTGCACGGCGAGGGGATCCTTGCGCACGTCGACGCCGGACTCCTTGAGGAACTCCTCCGCGAGGAAATTGATGATGCGCAGGTCGAAGTCTTCGCCGCCCAGGAAGGTGTCGCCGTTCGTGGAGAGCACTTCGAACTGACGCTCGCCGTCGATGTCGGCGATCTCGATGACGGACACGTCGAACGTGCCGCCGCCCAGGTCGTACACCGCGATCTTGCGATCCTTGCCCGCCTTGTCGAGGCCGTAGGCCAACGCCGCCGCGGTCGGCTCGTTGATGATGCGCTTTACTTCCAGGCCCGCGATGCGCCCGGCGTCCTTGGTCGCCTGTCGCTGCGAGTCGTTGAAGTACGCGGGAACCGTGATGACCGCTTCCGTCACCGGCTCGCCGAGATAGTCCTCGGCGGTCTTCTTCATCTTCATGAGCACGCGCGCGGAGATTTCCGGCGGCGCCTTCTTCTCGCCCTGGGCCTCGACCCAGGCATCACCGTTGTCGGCCTTCGTGATCTTGTAGGGGACCATGTTGATGTCGCGCTGGACCACTTCGTCTTCGAAGCGGCGACCGATGAGGCGTTTGACCGCAAACAGCGTGTTCTGCGGATTGGTCACGGCCTGACGTTTCGCGGACTGGCCGACGAGGACCTCGTTGTCCTTCGTGAAGGCGACGATCGATGGCGTGGTGCGATCACCCTCGCTGTTTTCGATGACCCGCGGCTTGCCGCTTTCCATGATGGCGACGCAGGAATTCGTGGTCCCCAGGTCGATGCCGATGACTTTGCCCATATCGATCTCTCCAGAAATTCTTTGACGAACCTGGCCCCTTTGTGGAGGGCCGGTGGATTATTTCAACGCCGACACGACGACGCGCGCAGGCCGCAGGAGTCTCCCGTTCAACAGATAGCCGCGCTGCACGACGGAAAGCACGGTGTTCGGCGCCGCCTCGCTGGGCTGCGCCATCATCGCTTCGTGCTGTTCCGGATTGAATGGCTGTCCTTGCGGATTCAGCTCCTCGATCTGCGCTTTCTCGAATGCCTTCGCGAGCAGGCTCAACGTCGCGTTCTGGCCCTCGACGAGGCTCGCGACGTCGGTCTTGCCCTGGTTGGCCACGGCCAGTTCGAGCGAATCCTTCACCCCGATCATTTCCTGCGCGAACTTCTCGATCGCGAACTGGCGCGCGTTCTCGACGTCCTTCGCGCCGCGCTTGCGCACATTCTCGACGTCCGCCAGCGCCCGCAAATACTGCTCCCAGTGGTTCTTGGCGCGCTCCTCGGCGGCCGCGAGATCCTGTTGAAGACGTTCCATTTCGACCAGCGCCACGGCGGTCTCCGGCAGCACTGTCGTCTTGTCCTCGGCGCCCGCGGTATTCAAGTCGGAATTGGGATCGCTCATCAAGACCTCTGTCTTTACAAATACTTAAGTTCGGCCAGGCGAACCGGCTGGCCGCTTCATGGGGACCACATCGAGGGAATCAAGTGCCGGCTGGCGTCAGCGGCGCGCGAGCGCGGCGCCCAGGATCTTGGCGGTGACGTCGACGATCGGGATCACGCGCTCGTACGCCATGCGCGTGGGGCCGATGACGCCGATGACGCCGACGACCTCGTTGTCCGCGCTGTAGGGCGCCGTCACCATGCTGACGTCGTCCAGGATCCGGTAGCCCGATTCCTGGCCGATGAAGATCTGCACGCCGTCGGCGCGCAGACTGTGATCGAGCAGGTTCAGGATGTCGCGCTTCTCGTTGAACGCTTCGAACAGGCGTCGCAGCTTGTCGACCGACGACAGCTCGCCCGCTCCCATGAGATTCGTCTCGCCGGCGATCACGTATTCCATGCGGCTCGATTCGTCCGGCTTGAACACGTGCTCGGCGACGCTGATCGCGTCCTTCATCATCGAGTTCATGTGCTCGCGGGCTTCCTGCATCTCGCGCAGGATCTCCGCGCGCACCTGCGCCAGCGTCTTGCCCCGGCATCGCTCGGAGAGGAAGTTCGCGGCACGGCGCAGTTCGTCGGCCGAGTAATAACGCTCGAGCTGGATGATCCGGTTCTGCACTTCCCGGTCGTTGAACACGAGCACCACGAGCGCGCGGTGATCGGACAACGGCACGAACTCGATCTGCGTGATGGACGCCTGCACGGTGCGCGGCAGGGTCACGACGCCCGCGAGATGCGTGACGTTCGACAGCAGCTGCGACGCCGCGGCCACGAGCGCTTTCGAGTCGTGCTGTCCATCGAGCTGCCGACGCAGCTCGACGAATGCCGGCTCGTCGGCGATCGGCGTCCGGGACTTGAGCAGGGAGTCGACGAAGAAGCGATAACCCTTGTCCGTCGGGACCCGGCCCGCCGAGGTATGCGGCGAACTCACGAAGCCGAGCTGCTCCAGGTCGGCAACGATGTTGCGGATGGTGGCGGACGACAGCGCCAGGCCGGATTCGCGCGACAGCGAGCGCGATCCCACCGGCTGCCCGTCGCGGATGTAGCTTCCGACGAGGACCCGGAGCAGCAGTTGTTCGCGCTCGGTCAATGTGTCGTCGGTGGGGTCGCTCACCAGGGCAACCTACAGAAGGCGCGATCGGCCCGTCAAGAAACCAAGTGGCGGCGCATTCGACAGTTTTCGATGTGATTCAGTGCATTGGCCCCCTGTCTGCCCCATGCTACAAAGCGCCATGGCATCACCCGCGCAGGCCTGCGCGCTCATCGGCCGATTCAGCGACGCCCGGGTTGCCGAATCCGCGTTGACTCTCCTCCCGCATTTGCAGAAACGCGGGGTCCGCGCGCTATTGCCCGATGACGAGCCGCTATCCGTGCCGGACGGCCTCGCCGAACGCGTCGCGGTCGACGAACTCGTCGAGCGCGCCGATCTCGTGGTCGCCATCGGCGGCGACGGCACTCTTCTATATGCCGCCCGCCTGGTCGCCCACCGCGGCGTTCCCCTCATCGGCATCAATCGCGGCCGCCTGGGCTTCCTCACCGACGTGCTGCCGCAGGACATCCTGGGCGCGGTCGACGCGGCCATCGAAGGCCGTTGCGAGCGCGACGAGCGCTCGCTGCTCGAGGCGCGCGTCGTCGGTCCGCGTGGCGTGATCTCGAGCGCGCTCGCGTTGAACGACGTCGTGCTCCAGAAATGGGAAACAGGGCGCATGCTCGATTTCGAAACCTGGATCGACGGCGTCTATGTCAACACTCATGGCGGCGACGGCCTCGTCGTCGCCAGCTCCACCGGGTCCACGGCGTACGCGCTGTCGTGCGGCGGCCCCATCGTCGCGCCGCACCTCGACGTGCTGGTGCTCGCGCCCATCTGCCCCCATACGCTGTCGGATCGCCCGATCATGGTGAGCGGCCGATCCGTGATCGCGGTCAAGCTCATCGACCGCCCCGACACGCGCGCCCACATCACGTGCGACGGCGTCTCGCTGGGAGAGCTGCTGCCCGGCGACCGGCTCGAGGTCCATCCGACCATGCAGAAGATCACCCTGCTCCATCCGAGCAAGTTCGAGTACTACCGCCTGCTGCGTTCCAAGCTTCACTGGGGGCGCGGCGGATTCCACCAATCCGAGTGAGCCATGCTGACCCACCTGCAGATCCGTGACTTCGCCATCATCGACGCGCTCGAGCTCGAGGTGCGCGCGGGGCTCACGGTGCTCTCGGGCGAAACCGGCGCCGGCAAGTCCATCATCGTCGACGCCCTCGCGCTACTCGCCGGCGGCAAGGGCGGGAGCGAGGTCGTGCGCGCCAACGCCGAGCGTGCCGAGCTGTCGGCCACCTTCGACCTCACCGACGCGGCGAAATCGCTGCGCACTCTGCTCGCCGAGCAGGCGATCGAAGCCGAGCGCGAGCTCACCGTGCGCCGCGTGATCTCCAACGACGGCCGGTCGCGCGGATACCTGAACGGCGTGTCCGTGCCGCTCACGCTGCTGCGCGATGTGGGCGCGCTCATCATCGACATCCACGGCCAGCACGAATTCCAGTCCCTGGGGCGCGTGAGCGCGCAGCGCGAGCTGCTCGACGAGTTCGGCAAGCACACCGAGCTCGCCGAGGGCGTCCGCGATGCCTACAAGAACTGGCTCGGCTACGTGAACCGGGCCGCGGAGCTCGAAGGCAGATCGCGCGACCGCGATTCGCAACTCGATCGCGTGCGCCACGAGGTCGGAGAGCTCAAGGCGCTCGATCTCAAGGAAGGCGAAGTCGCCCAGCTCGTCGAGGAGCGTACCCGCCATTCGAACCGCGGACGCCTCGCCGAGGCGGCGCAAGCCGCCGTCGGTCTCCTCTACGATTCCGACGAGGGCAATGCGCACGCGACGGCGTCGCGCGCGCTCGCCGGCATCAAGACGCTGTCGAGCGTCGACCAGCGTCTCGCCAAGGTGATCCCGATGGTCGACGAGGCGACCATCCAGATCCGCGAAGCCGCGCGCGAACTGTCCCGCTACCTGGAAACGCTCGACATCGATCCCGCGCGCCAGGAACTGGTCGAGCGGCGTCTCGCGGCGATCGAGGAGCTGTCGCGCAAACACCGCGTCACCACCGCCGAGCTCGCGGGCCGCACGCAGGTGCTCGAGAAACAGCTTACCGAACTCGAGAGCGCGGACAACGATCTCAGCGCGCTCAAGAGGCAGCAGGTCGAAGCGCTCGAGGTGTATCGCAAGCTCGCATCGCAGTTGTCCGCGTCGCGGCAGACCGCCGCGCGCGCCCTCAGCAAGGACGTGACGGCGCGCATGCAGACGTTGGGCATGGCCGGCGGTGGCTTCCTCATCGACGTGAACCAGGCCAATGAGCCCGCGGCCCATGGCTTCGATGCCATCGAGTTCCGCGTGAAGACGAACCCGGGACAGCCGCCGCGGCCGCTCGCGAAGGTGGCCTCGGGCGGCGAACTCTCGCGCCTCTCTCTCGCAGTCCAGGTCGCATGTTCTTCGAAGGACGCGCGCTGCATGGTGTTCGACGAAGTCGATTCGGGTGTCGGCGGCGCAGTCGCCGAGATCGTCGGGCGTGAGCTCAAGGCCATCGGCTTCTCCGGGCAGGCGCTGTGCGTCACACACCTGCCGCAGGTCGCGAGCCAGGGCCACCACCAGCTGCGCGTCACGAAACTCACCGATGGCAAGACGACGCGCACGACCATCACCGACCTCACCTACGACGAGCGCATCGAGGAAATCGCCCGGATGCTCGGCGGAAAAGAGATCACGGGCAAGGCGCGCGAACACGCTCGCGAGATGTTGCAGATGGCGGGCAGCCCGGACCAGAAAGCGCGCTCGGGCAAGCGCAAGGCCTGACGGCCTCCGGGCTAGTTCTTCCCGGACTTCTTCACGTGGGAGGGGCAGCCCGGCTTGCGGCAGTGCCCGTACAGCGTCATCGCATGGTCGCGCAACTCCCAGCCGAGCCGGTGGGCGATGGCTTCCTGACGCTCTTCGATCGACTCATCGACGAACTCTTCGACGCGGCCGCAGTCAAGACACACGATGTGGTCGTGGTGCGTCCCCTGATTGAGCTCGAACACCGCCATCCCGTCTTCGAAGTGATGGCGCGACACCAGACCGGCGGTCTGGAATTGCGTCAGCACGCGATAGACAGTGGCGAGGCCGATGTCCTCGTTCGACTCGATCAGACGCTTGTAGATGCCCTCGGCCGACATGTGGCGGGTGGGGCTGCCCTCGAGAATTTCGAGGATCTTCAGCCGCGGTCCCGTGACCTTGAGTCCAGCCTTGCGCAGGTCCTTGCTTTCCAAACGAAGCCTCCAAAAACGATGGGGTATGATGCGCCACCATGAATCGCCTTGCACTACGAATGACCCTGCTCGCCGCCGGCGCGCTGCTCGCGACCGGATGCGTCTACAAGATGAACATCCAGCAGGGGAACTATCTCGTCGCTGAATCCGTCGGCCAGCTCAAGGAAGGAATGACCCGCAGCCAGGTGCGGTTCCTGCTTGGCACGCCGATGGTGCCTGTCGCGTTCGACGACTCGCGCTGGGACTACTACTACTTCTTCAGCGGGCGTCAGGTCAAAGAGCCGCTCAAGCGCCGGCTGACTGTCTACTTCGCGGACGACAAGGTGCAGCGCTACGAGAACCAGGGCGTGCCCACGCAAACGGATCTCGCGCAGCTCGAGCGCGACCTGCAGCGCGCGATTGCGGCGAACAAGAAGAACCAGCGCAAGCCGGGCTTCTTCAAGCGGCTGTTCACGCGCGACAAATCCGGCGGCGAAGCCGAGCCCGCGATCGAATCGACTACTGCCCCGTCTTCCGATCCGAAGTCGGAGGCCGAGCGCCCGCCCGATCCGGTGCCGCCCGTCCAGACGCTGCCCGAACCCGCCGGGACTCCTTCGGGTCCGCCATGAGCGGCCGGTAGAGCTCGATGCGGTCGCCGTCGATCGGCACCGCGTTGCGATCGCTGAGTTCGCCGAAGATCCCGACCTCCGCGTCCCAGGGCACCTCCACCGCGCCGGCCTGCGATCGTGCCGCTGCGAGAGCGTCGCGCACCGTCGCCGCGTCGTCGAGCGCGACCTGCCACCTCCATTGGGCAGCCGGCGTGGCGTACACCACGAGGCAGTATTTCATCGCCTAGCTACCGCCGTAACCGCGCTCGTCGCGGGCACGGCGGACGAAAGCGTCGACGAGCGACGACGCCGTGTCCTCGAACAGCGGCTCGAACAACGCGCTGGTGAGTCGGTTCGCGAATTCGAAGCGCATCTCCAGCTCGACGCGGCAGCCGAGGTCGCCGAGCGCCGTCAGCGTCCACAAGCCTTCGAGTACCCGGAACGGGCCGCTGACGAACTGCATGAGGATCCGCCGGTCGGCCTCGAGGAGGTTTCGCGTCGTGAACTCCGTCTTGAGCGGACCGCGCTTGATCCCCAGGGTCGCGACTACCTCGCTGTCGGAGCGCGACTCGACCCGGGCCATCGTGCAGTACGGCACGAACTCCGGATAGCGCTCGATGTCGTTGATGAGCCGGTACATGCGCGCCGGCGCCTCCGCGATCAAGGCCGATTTCTTCAACGAACGCATGACACCCAATCTACAATGCGCGCAGTCCCCGCACCATGAACAAACCCGACAAGAAAGAGACCCCCCGCCTCATCGCCGAGAATCGCAAGGCGCGCTACGACTACTTCATCGAGGAACGTCTCGAGGCCGGGCTCGTGCTCGAGGGCTGGGAAGTCAAGTCGATGCGCGCGGGCAAGGCGCAGATCGCCGAGGGCTATGTCTATCTCAAGGAGGGCGAGGCCTTCCTGTTCGGCGCGTTGATCACTCCCCTGAATACGACGTCCACGCACGTCACCGCCGATCCGAAGCGCACGCGCAAGCTGCTGCTGAACAAGTCGGAGCTGTCGAGGCTGCTGGGCAGCGTCGAGCGCAAAGGTTACACGCTGGTGCCGCTCGACCTCCACTGGAAAGACGGGCGGGCGAAGCTCGAACTCGGCCTCGCGAAGGGCAAGAAGCAGCACGACAAACGCGCGACCGAGAAGGATCGCGACTGGAATCGCGACAAGGCGCGGATCCTGCGCCGAGGCTGAGGACGCCCGCGGGCGGCATCCTCCTCGATTCACGTCAGCGCGCGGCCACCGTGCGGGCCGACTTCGCGGTGAACTCCTCGATCTGGTCGCGCACCGCTGCGCCGAAGCGCTTGGCGGCATCACGAACTTCCTTCTGGTTCCAGTTGCGGTCGGAACGGTACCGGCTGTGGCGCGCGATCTCGCGGCGTTCGACCGCGCGCGCGACGACGGCATTCGTCGTCGCGTCGCGCAACTCGATGGCGAGCGTGGCGGCGCCGAGCATGCGCGTGAACGTCGCGGTGCGACCGGCGGATTCCGGCGGGACGTGCGAGACGACGTCGATGACGGCGATCTCGAGCACGAGACCCTTCGGTTGCCGCGTGAACGTCAGCTCGAGATCCGAGAGGTCCGACAGCGACTCGACCAACGCGGCCGGCACGACTTCACGCAGGAACTTCAGCTGCGATTCCGACACCGGATAATCACTGCCGAAACCACGCGATTCGAACGCCTTGATCG
>CADEED010000080.1:8359-19139 GCA_902826225.1 uncultured Pseudomonadota bacterium
TGCGCAGGTCCACGCCTGGCTTGATCCACGCTTCCGCCATCACGGGGTCCGTGAGCGGCGCCAGGCCGTCCTTCGCAGCCCACTGCGTCGCGCTCGGACGCGAATCGGCTGCGATGCCGGGCGTCACCGCCGAAAACGTCAGGATTCCACAGGCGATCGATGCGCAGACGGCGCGGGTCAGTTTCGGGTTCATCGTCTTCGTCATGTCATTCATTCCTTACGGTTGGGTTCAGGGAATGGAGCGAACGATGCGGGCGCGGGGACAGGACCGGCGAGGCGTGCGACGGACCAACGCAAAAAGGTCGCGAACCGCCGGAATCGCGCCGCCAGCGGCCCCACGCGCGAGTTCCGGGGGTCTTGCAGACACCAACGGCGGCCGCATGTATGCTCGCCTCACCTTTACGGGGGCGACCGGTTTCGACGTGGGTTGCGAACCGTGAGAGGCGTACCGAGGGTGTAAGGACCTCGTAAATCCCTTTGCAAATCATAGTTGCGAACGACGACAACTACGCTCTGGCTGCTTAGTCGCAGCTGACCCCGAGACCAACTGGTGCCTATGCCATTGAAACTCGGGTCGCGCTCATAGGATCGCGGTTCCGTGTGCTACGGGCGGAACCGTTAAGAGTCACCGTCGCTGGTCGGACGTTTTCCCTGCTCTTCGGGTAGCGCACGGCGAGAAAATAAAGAAGCAGCTACGTACGTAGATTCTCATGTCTAGTGCTTGCGGACGCGGGTTCAATTCCCGCCGCCTCCACCATAAAGCAGCGGCTTCCCGGATGAATCCGGGAGGCCGTTTTTCGCGCGCTACGTTAGTCTCGCGTGCATGAAAGCGGCGAGTCTCATTGTCCTGGGATGCTTTGCCTGCGCCAGCGTCGCGGCGAAGCCGCCCGTCGTCGACATTGCCTTCGTCGGCGACGTGATGGTCGCGGAGAAGCCCGGCGAGATCATCGAGAGCAGCGGCGATCCGCTCGCTGCGGTCGCGAGATGGCTGGACCCCAGGCGGCTGCGCATCGCGAATCTCGAGTGCGTCATCGCAACCACCGGCACGGCAGAGATCAAGCCGTTCACGTTCCGCGCGCATCCGCGCACGATCCCGTACCTCTCTCGCTATTTCGACGGCGTGAGCGTGGCCAACAATCACAGCGGCGACTTCGGCAAGGCCGCGCTCGCCGAGCAATTCGACCTCCTGGACGCCGCGAAACTCCCGTATTTCGGCGGCGGCCGCAATCTCGCCGACGCGCACGAACCGTGGATCGTCGAACGCAATGGCATTCGCATCGCGCTCCTCGGTTACGTGGAGTACAAGCCGCGCTCGTTCGAAGCCTCGGCGACCCGGCCCGGGCTCGCATGGAGCGGGGAGGACGAACACGTCCTGCGCGACATCCGCGCCGCGCGCGACCAGCACCGCGCCGACATCGTGATCCCGTATCTTCACTGGGGCTGGGAAGACGAGGGCTATTCGAGCGAGCGCCAGCGCACGTTCGCGCGCCGGATGATCGACGCAGGCGCGTCGATGGTCGTCGGCGGCCACCCGCACGTGACTCAGGGCGCGGACAGCTACCAGGGCAAACCGATCATCTACAGCCTCGGCAACTTCCTGTTCAACGGTTTCGAAACTGAAGCGACCCTCACGGGCTGGCTGCTCGAACTGCGGGTGGACAAGACCGGCGTGAAGAGCTGGCGTACGCGGGTCGTGCGATTGAATGCGGATGGCATCCCGACACCAGACCTGGACGCCGCGAGCCCCTGCGGCGACTCGAAGAGCGACGAGGTGCGTTCATGCACTGGAAAGTGATGCTGGCGGGCGCGTTGATCGCCCCGGCTGCCTTCGCGGACACCGCAATCTGCCACATCGTCTACGGCGGCGAGAACTTCACGGTCGCGGCGCAACCGACCGCCGACCCATACACCGTTCGCGGCGAGAAGATAGGCCGCTACTTCGAAGTGAAGGTGTCTTACGTGACCTCACCCGCCGAACTCGCGGCGCTGTCCATCTACGTGTACGCGACCTCGAGCGGCGAGTCCGTGCTGATCCACCAGGCGAAGTACCCGGCCGGCGTGGGAAACGTACCGGGCCCGTGGGGCTTCACGGGCTTCAACTACGTCTACGAGCCCAGCAAGGGCAGCGAGATACAGTACTGGTGCGAGAAGACCGGCTGATCTAGTCCGCGAGCCACCAGGCGCGGAACTCGTCGATGTTGATGCGGCCGTTGCCATCGGTGTCGGTATCGACGAATCCGACGCGCAGTTCGCCATCCGTGATCTGCGCATCGTCGAGCTCGCGCACCAGAGCCTTGAACTCCGTGAAATCGATCTGTCCGTCGTCATCGCGATCGGCGCGCGCGAACAACGCGTCGATCTCCGCCAGTTCGTCGTTACTTGCCATGGGTCCCTCCATCGTAGGTGGTGATCGCGCCGTACAGCTCCGGCCGGCGATCGCGGAACACGAACCAGTTGTTGCGCAATTCCTCGATGGCCGCGAGATCGAACTTCGCGGTGAGCACGGCCTCGCCATCCTCGCCGGCCTCCGCAACCTTGGCGCCCGTCGGGTCGGCGATGAAGCTCGATCCGTAGAACCGGATATAGAGACCCTCGGGATCCTGGAGTGCGCGCTCGGTGCCGATGCGGTTCGACACGACGACTGGCGTGAGATTCGCCGCGGCATGACCCTGCTGCGTGCGCTGCCAGTGGTCGCGCGAGTTCACGGGCAACGCCGGCGGCGGCTCGCTGCCGATCGCCGTCGGGAAGAAGATGAGCTCGGCGCCCTGCAGCGCCAGAGAACGGGCCGTCTCCGGAAACCACTGGTCCCAGCAGATCGCGACGCCAATGCGCGCAAAGCGCGTGTCGAAGCACATGAAGCCGGTGTCGCCCGGGCTGAAGTAGTTCTTCTCCTGGTAGCCGGGCCCGTTCGGGATGTGCGCCTTCCGGTACACGCCGAGATTCTTCCCGTCCGCGTCGAGAATCGCGATCGAGTTGAAGAACGAGCTGTTCGCCTTCTCGAAGAAGCTGATGGGGAGCACCACGTTGAGTTCGCGCGCGACCTTCGCGAAGTGTCTGATCGCCCTGTTGTCCTCGACCGACGTCGCGAGCCGCAGGTGCCGCGAGTCCTGCTCGATGCAGAAGTATGGCGTCTCGAACAGCTCCTGGATCAGGATGATCTGCGCGCCCTGCCTGGCCGCCTGCCGGACCATGCGCTCGGCCGTGGCGATGTTCGCATCGGCGTCCCAGCCGCAGGCGAACTGCATGGCCGCGACGGTCACTTCGCGCTTGCCGCGCTGCAAGTGCGCTGGCGCGCTCATGCGAACACCTTGCCGGGATTGAGGATGCCCCGGGGATCCAGGGCACGCTTGATCAGTTTCATCGTCGAGATCTCCGCGGCGGTCCGCGACAGGGGTAGATAGGCACGCTTCTCGAGGCCGATGCCGTGTTCGGCGGAGACCGACCCGCCGATCCGGGCGAGCGGCGTGTACACGATGTCCTCGACGCGCGCGCGGGTGGCGGCGTCGTCACCGGCGGCGATGACGAGGTGCAGGTTGCCGTCGGCCATGTGGCCGAATACGAACGCGCGATTGTCGCCGGCATACGCGCGAACGCCCGCGCACACCTCCTCCGTGTACGCCTTCATGTTCTCGATGGGCAGGCTCACGTCGAACGACAGCAGCGGCGCGATGACCCGCGACTGCCAGACGTCCTCCCGGATGTTCCAGATGGCGCGGCGTTCGCTCTCGGAGTTCGCGAGGGTGACGTCGTTGATGACGCCCGCCGCGTGGGCGTCGCCCAGGACTGTTTCGAGCCTGGCGCGATCGGACTCCGGGTCGCCACCCAGCGTCTCCGCGATCGCATAAAAGGGCGCGCCGCGTTCGAGCGGCGCAGCATTCGTCGCCGGTGGCGCCGTGTTGAAGTCGTAGTAGTTGCCCCACAGGGCCTCGAAGGCGGCGAGCTGCCCGCCGAGACCCGCATCGAGCCTTCCGAGTAGCTCCACCAGCGCCTCGAAGGTTGGCACCGCGGCGAGCAACGTCTCCTGGCTGCGCGTCTTCGACACCAGCCGCAGCTCCGCGCGCGTGACCACGCCGAGCGTGCCCTCGCTGCCGATGAAGAGCTGCTTGAGGTCGTAACCCGCGTTGTTCTTGAGCATCCGGTTGAGGGAGGTCAGCACCGTGCCGTCGGCGAGCACCGCCTCGATGCCGAGCACCAGGTTGCGCATCATCCCGTAGCGCACGACGCGCAATCCGCCCGCGTTCGTCGAGATATTGCCGCCGACGGTCGCGCTGTCGCGCGCGCCCAGGTCCAGCGGGAAGACCAGATCGCGCTGTTCCGCGGCGCGCTGCACGTCCCCGAGCTTCGCGCCGGCCTGCGCACGCAGCGTCCGCCCGGACACGTCGATGCGTTCGATGCCATTCATCGATTCGAGCGACAGCACGAGTTCGTCGCGCGCAGCGTCCGCGCCGTTGACGAGGCCCGTGAGACCGCCGTGGGTGACGACCGGCTGGCCGCGCTGGTGGCACAACCTCAGGATCGACGACACCTGCTCCGTGGTGCGTGGCCGGACGAGTAGTTCGGCGTCGACCTGGCCGTGCCACAGTGTCGCCGCGCGTTCGCGGACCGCGGCGCCTTCGAGCAAGCCGTGTTCACCGACGATGGCCGTGAGGTCGGACTTCAAAGTGGCGGCGGCGTTCGACATGCGGCGCTAAAGGTAGCGCGCAGCGCGCGCCGCCGCCATAACGGCGGCGGCGCACCGGACTTTCAATGAAGGGTGGGCTTCTGCTCGTCCTCGGCGTCTTCCGCGGGAAACAGCGCCTGGTCGAGCGCGTGGACGTAGGTGGCGACGTTCACCGTGCCCGGCACGAGCACGCGACCACCGAACAACAGGTTCGGCACCGTGCGCACGCCGAAACCGCGCAGGCGCTCCTCGCTGCCCGCGAGCACCGCATCTCCCTCGCGCGTCTCGCGGAACGACAGCAGCGTCTTGTCCGTGAGCCCGGCTTCCCGCCCCACGTCCGCCAGCACGGCGACATCGCCAATGTCCGCGCCACGCTCGAAGTAGGCGCGGAAGATCGCGGCGGCCACGTTGGCGTGACGGCCCTCTTCCACCGCGAGCTGCACGAGACGGTGCGCCTCCGAAGTGCTCGGCAATGGACCCAGCTTCTCGAAGTGGAAATCGAGCCCGAACTCGCGGCCAGCCTCGGTCAGGCTCTTCTCGGCGAACGGCACGCTGATGCCTTTGGGAAGGCGGTCGGCCAGGTAGTCATGGAAGGTGCGAGGTGCGGCATTGGCCGCCGGCGTCGCCATGCGGAACGGATGCCAGCGGAGCCGCGTTTCGATGTCGCCCTCGAGACTGCCGAGCGCGCGCGTGAGCTGCGCCATGCCGAGCCACGACCAGGGACAGGTGAAGTCCGCGACGAGATCGATGTCCAACGTCTTGCGCACGTCAGTCAGCGGCCGGATGGTCGAGCGGGTCGGTGTGTTCATGCGGCATATGTAGGTGCGCCGCACACACGTTCAAGACGCTTTCCGGGCTCCGAGGTTCGCGTGAACCTGTTCGCTGATGCGGATCGCGGTCTCGAGGGCGCGCAGCCCATCCTCTCCTGACACCACCGGCCGCCGCTCGTTCCGTATGCAATCGAGGAACGACACGATTTCGCTCTTCAGGGCATCGCCCTGATCGAGGTTCGATTCTTCGATGCTCACGGGAAGCTGTCCGGGCTGAGGAACTCCCTCCTTGCGCCGGATCAACGTCAGAATCTTCTGCTGCAGGTCGAGGGAAATGTAGGCCGCATCCTCGAAGATCCGCAGCTTCCTTTCGGTTTTCATGGAGACGCGGCTCGCCGTCGTGTTCGCCACGCAACCGTTCGCGAAACGGATGCGCGCGTTCGCGATGTCGATCTCGCCGGAAAACACCGGCGTACCCACGGCGTCGATGCTCACGATCTCGCTGCCGGCGAGCGACTGCACGAGATCGATGTCGTGGATCATGAGATCGAGAACGACGTTCACGTCCGTGCCGCGTTCCTTGAAGGGCGCGAGACGCTGGCACTCCATGAATCGCGGAGTGGTGAGGTGAGGCTCTGCCGCGAGGATCGCGGCATTGAATCGCTCGAGGTGACCCACCTGCAGGATTCGCCGGTTCCTCGCGGCGGTTTCGATGAGTGCCCGCGCCTGGGCGGGCGTCTCGGTGATCGGCTTTTCGACGAGCACGTGCGCGCCCGCCGCCAGGAAGGCATCCGCGATCTCGAAGTGAGCCGGCGTAGGCGTGACGACGCTCACGGCGTCGACCTTTCCGAGCAGTTCGCGATAGTCGGCATACGCGGTGGACTTCACCTCCGCGGCGACGGCATCACGCACGTCGGCCCGTCCGTCGACGACCGCCACCAGCTCGCAGACCTCGAGTTGTGCGTATTTCTGCGCATGGAAGCGCCCCAGGTATCCCACGCCGACAACGGCCGCCCTGATTTTTTGCATGCGTTATTATGCCCGCGCTTTCCCGTCGTCCGGCGGATCTCCTCGGGGGCTCAGGTACTTGTTCAACTGGTTCGTGCGCGCACGCGATTGGTACTTCGCGCAGCCGCCGCTCAAATTCGAGGCGATCACCGTCGGAATCGCAGTGCTGGCCGGGCTGCTGTTGATGCCGGCCCTCATCTACCTTGCCGGCAGTCTCACGCTGCGCGAATACGCCAACGGCGGCTTCTTCGCGCTCTACGCCGATTTCTACGAGAATCTGTTCGAACTGGAGTCGGCGCCGTGGATCGTGGTCGCGGGTCCGCTCGGACTTCTCCTGTTGATCCGCCTGTTCCGGCTCATCCTCCGCAAGCTATAAGTCAAAGGCCGGCGGAAAAATCGTGACCGAGTTCACGAAATGCTCGTGGTCCGGGGCGCCCCCCGCTCTGAACCTGTGACGCAATTCGGCGACACTCGGACCCAGTTTACGCCGGAGACCGTGAGAGCATCCATGAGCGAGTATTACCTCGCAGACAAGCGAGCGAAGGAACGGGCGACCCAGGGTGCCGCCCAGAAAAGCTCGTCCAACTCCGACAGCCAGAGCGTCAAGGTCACGTTGTTAGGCGACTTCCTGTTCCAGAGCGCCGAATCGAAGGGTTGCGACCCGTACAACAGCACGCAGGGCAAGAGCCTGCGTGACGCCTGGTCCACCCGCCGCGGACGCCGCTGATCCGACGGAGCAATGCTCCAGCCGCTTCAACCGCTTCAGCCGCTCAGGCGTCGCTGACCCTCATCTCGGCGCATTCGACCGGAACCAAGCGCCTGCGCGGGGACTCGAACCTGCATGCGGCCTCCGTTCAGTCCCTGGGCCAATACGTCCAAAGCGCGATTACCAGCATCACCGACAGCCCGGCGTGCGCCAGGCGGCGCCAGGGGCGGTCACGCAGCTCCCCATAGAAGCTCGTCGCCGCGGCGGCGGCCAGTAGCACGGATAACGAGCATGCCACCATCAGCGGCCGCTGCTCATCGGCCAGGCGTTCGGCGTAATCGGGCAAGAGCAGGAATACGATGCCGGTCAGCAACAGCGCCACGGCGATCGAGACTGTCGAACCCATCACGATTCCAAGGAGAACGACCAGCGGGCGCATGGATTGGCCTATGTTTGGGGAGATTCCACTTGAGCAGGCCGACCAGCGGCCTTAAGTTCACATTGTACGGACCGTTTTCCACTTCGAGACACGTCGCCGCATGAATCCATTGCTGACCCGCTCCACCCGCTGGCTCGCTCCCTCGGTGCTCGTCGCCCTGGTGGTGCTCACCGGTTCCGTCCAGGCGCCCGCGAACACCCAGCTCCCCGCCGGCTCCGTGGTGCCAAGCGAGCGGCATCGCTCGGTCGCGCGCCGCGTGGGTTCGATGCTCGAGGGCATGCACTACAGCGGCTCGAAGCTCGACGACAAGTTGTCGGCGACTGTCTATGCGCGCTACCTCGAAAGCATCGACGGCCAGCACAGCAGCCTGCTCGCCGCCGACGTCGCAGACTTCGAACAATACAAGTTGCGGTTCGACGACATGATCCGCAGCGGCGACGTCGACCCGGCGTTCGCCATCTTCGCGCGGTTCCAGCAGCGCAACCGCGATCGCATCAAGTTCGCCATCGCGCAGCTCGACCGGGAACCCGACTGGACGCTCGACGAGACCTTCGAATTCGATCGGACGAAGACGCCGTGGGCCGCCACGAATGCGGAACTCGACGAGTTCTGGCGCAAGCGCGTGAAGAACGACGCGCTGTCGTTGATGCTCACCGGCAAGAACTGGGACGAGACCACGAAGCTGCTGAAGAAGCGCTACGAGACCACGTTGAAGCGCGTCGACCAGGTTAGTGCCGACGACGTCTTCGAATCACTGATGAACGCCTACGCGCGCGCTTATGACCCGCATTCGAGCTACTTCTCGCCGCGCAGTTCCGAGGAATACCGCATCCAGATGAGCCTCAACTACGACGGCATCGGCGCGTCGCTGCAGCTCGTCGACGACTACGTGACGATCATGAACGTCATCGAGGGCGGCCCGGCCGCCGTCGCCGGCACGCTGTCCGTCAAGGACCGCATCACGGGCGTGGGACAGGGCAAGGAAGGCCCGGTGACCGACGTGCTCGGCTGGCGCATCGACGACGTCGTGCAGCTCATCCGCGGCCGCGCGGGCACGCAGGTACGCCTGCAGGTGCTGCCCGCCGGTGCCGCGCCCGGTACGCCGGAGAAGAATCTGCAGTTCACGCGCAACAAGGTGACGCTCGAGGCGCAGGCCGCGCAGAAGGAGCTGCGCACCCTGAAGCGTGGCGACAAGGAAATCCGCGTGGGCGTCATCAACGTGCCGGCTTTCTACCAGGACGTCGAAGCGCAGAATTCCGGCGACAAGGAGTTCCGCTCGACCACGCGTGACGTGCGCCGTCTCATCAACGAGCTCAAGGCCGAGAAGATCGACGGTCTCGTCCTCGACTTGCGCAGCAACGGCGGCGGCTACCTGCCGGAAGCCACTGCGCTGACCGGCCTGTTCATCGACAAGGGCCCGGTCGTGCAGCTCAAGGTCACCACCGGCGAGCTCGAGGTGCAGGACGATCCGGAGACCGGGGTCGCGTACGCGGGCCCCCTCGCCGTGCTCGTCGATCGTTTCAGCGCTTCCGCGTCGGAGATCTTCGCAGGCGCAATCCAGGACTACCGCCGCGGCGTCGTGCTCGGCCAGCGCACGTTCGGCAAGGGCACGGTGCAGAACCTCGTGCCGCTCGACCGCTGGTCGCCCCGGCCGGTGAACGGCCAGCTCACGGTCACGATCGGCAAGTTCTACCGCGTCACCGGCGAGAGCACGCAGCATCGCGGCGTCGAGCCGGATGTGGCCCTCCCCTCACAGATCGATCTCGAAGAGTTCGGCGAGAGCGCGCTCGAGGGAGCGTTGCCCTGGGATCGCATTCCCGGCGTGCCGTTCCGCAGCGAGTCGAAGTCGCAGCAGCCGAACATCACGGCGCTCGCGGACGAGGAGAAGCTGCGCGCCACGAAGGACCCGGATTACCGCTGGCTCGTCGCGGATCTCGCGGCCACCGATGCGATGCGCAAGCAGCGTTCGATCTCGCTGAACCTGCAGACGCGCAAGGCGGAACGTGAGCGCATCGAGAAGGATCGTCTCGGGCGCGAGAACGAGCGGCGCGCGGCGCAGAAACTTCCGCCTCTCAAGAACGCGGAGGAGTTGGCGGACGCCAAATTCCCGGACACTGTGCTCGATCAGGCCGCCGAAGTGATGACGGACATGGTGACGGGCGTTCGCCCGCTGCACCCGGCGCCCACTCGCACGGTGCGCCGCGAAGACAAGACGGGCTGAGTTACTTCAGCAGGACCTTGAAGAGGTCCCAGGTATCTTCGACGAGCACGTTCGGCAGGCGCGCGGCCGTGACTCCCTGTGATCCATGCGCGAGCACGTCGCCTTGCGATACCCCGCAAGACTCCGGGACCGGCACGACTTCGTTGTCGCCGAGGTAAGCGGCCGTGGAGCGCAGGCGTTCGGTGCGCGGACCCACCTCCTGGGTCAGCCCGGCTCGCTGCTTCAGCTGGTTGCGCGCCTTCACGATGTCGCTCATGAGCGCGACGCAGCTCGCGAGATCTCCATAGTGCTCGCCGGCTTCCCGACGCGACATCGCCGCGCGCGCCGACGCGACCAGCGTGGTCCGCGACAGTCGCAGACACAGAACTTCGGCGCAGGCGATCGCAGCCAGATTGATCGCGCGACGCGCATCCACGGACAGGCCGGGAAAGTCTGCCGTGCTGCCTTTCTCGATCTGTTCGCAACGCGCGCGTGCGGCGTTCAGCCCGGTCTCGGCCTCCTCGACCGCCGATTGCAGGGCGGGACGCCGGGCTTCGACCTTCGGGCGTTCCCAGCGATGCCACCACTTGTCGAGTTTCGCGAGCTTGGCGTCGAGCGCGAGCAGCGCCTGGCGGCTGTCGACCATCACGGATTCGGCCTGGCGAAGCTGCTGCTCGCCGGCCTGCCGTTGCTGGAACTGCCGCCGGTTGCCCTCGAGCGCGTACGCCTTGCGCTCGTGGTCTTCTTGCCGTGCGGCGAGATCGCGGACCATCGCGCCGATGATCTCGTTGCCGCCGTTCCACAGGGAGCGGAGGTGATAGAAAACCAGGGTAGATAGGCCAGTGTCGGCCGCTTCGAGCCGCTTCTCCAGCGACTCGAACATGTCCTGCACGCGAGCCGTGGCGGCCTCCTGTTGCTTCAGGCGGTCGCGCAGGCGCTGCACCTCGGAGCTGAGCTCGTCGTGCTGCTTGCGCAACTCGGCACGGCTGCGGAACAG
>CADEED010000081.1:0-9859 GCA_902826225.1 uncultured Pseudomonadota bacterium
GGGAGGTCTGGCTCAACGGCATGGAAGTCACGCAGTTCACCTACTTCCAGCAGGTGGGCGGCCTCGACTGCAAGCCCGTGTCGGGCGAGATCACGTACGGCCTCGAGCGCCTCGCGATGTATCTGCAGGGCGTCGAGAGTCTGTTCGACATCACCTGGGCCGAGGGACCGCACGGCAAGGTGACGTATCGCGACGTCTATCACCAGAACGAGGTGGAGCAGTCCGCGTACAACTTCGAACACGCGGACACCGCGGTGCTGCTGCGGCACTTCGACGAGCACGAGGCCGCCTGCGGCAAACTTCTCGAGGCGAAGCTCGCGCTGCCCGCGTACGAGCAAGTCATGAAGGCCTCGCACACGTTCAACCTGCTCGACGCGCGCAAGGCGATCTCGGTGACCGAGCGCCAGCGGTACATCCTGCGTGTGCGGACGCTGGCGCGCGCGGTCGCGCAGGCTTACTACGACTCCCGCGAAGCGCTCGGCTTTCCAATGCTCAAGCCCGCAGGGAAGCCGGCATGAGCACGAAAGACTTCCTCGTGGAGATCGGCACGGAAGAACTGCCGCCCGTCGCGCTGCCCGAGCTGGAACGCGCATTCGCCGCGGGCATCGGCGCCGGGCTGAAAGAGGCGGGGCTGCCGCACGGCGATCTGCGCTCGTTCGCGACGCCGCGACGACTCGCGGTGCTCGTGCGCGACCTCGCGGCGGCGCAGTCCGCGCAGACCGTGAAGCTCAAGGGCCCGCCGGTGAGCGCGGCCTTCGGCAAGGACGGCGCGCCGACCATGGCCGCGACGAAGTTCGCGGAGAAATGCGGCGTCGACGTGGCCGCGCTGACGCGCGTCACCGAGGGCAAAGGCGAATTCCTCTTTCATTCCGGGTCGAAGCCCGGCGTGACGACGACTTCGCTGCTCCCCGGCATCGTCCAGAAATCGCTCGACGCCCTGCCGATACCGAAGCGCATGCGCTGGGGTAGTTCGACCGCCGAGTTCGTGCGGCCCGTGCACTGGCTCGTGCTGCTGTTCGGCGGCCAGCTCGTCCCCGCGCGAATCCTCGATACGGACGCGTCCGTCGCCACGCGCGGCCACCGCTTCATGGCGCCGGGCGAGATGCCGCTCGCGTCGGCCGACGAGTACGAGGCCACGCTCGAGTCTCCCGGCAAGGTGATCGCGGATTTCGAGACGCGACGCGCGAAGATCAAGGCGCAGGTGGTCGCGGAGGGCAAGCAGCTGGGTGGCCAGACCCTGCTCAAGGATTCTCTCCTCGATGAGGTCACCGCGCTGGTCGAATGGCCGGTCGCGCTCGCGGGCGGATTCGAGCCGCGATTCCTCGATCTGCCGCGCGAGGTGCTGATCTCGACGCTGCAACAGCACCAGCGCTACTTCCCGGTCGCCGGCGGCGACGGCAAGCTGATGCCGCACTTCATCACGGTGGCGAACATCGAGAGCCGCGATCCCGCGAAGGTGCGTGCCGGCAATGAGCGGGTGGTCCGGCCGCGCCTGACCGATGCCGCGTTCTTCTGGGCCCAGGACCGCAAGCAGCCGCTGGCCGCGCGCCGCGCCGGGCTGGACGCGGTGACGTTCCAGGCGAAGCTCGGCTCGCTGGGCGACAAGGTGAAGCGCGTGAAGACGCTGGCGCGGGAGATCGCGCTGCTCATCGACGTGGACGCCGGCCTCGTCGAGCGCGCCGCCGAACTCGCGAAGTGCGACCTGCTCACGCTCATGGTCGGCGAGTTCCCCGAGCTGCAGGGCACCATGGGCCGCTACTACGCGCTCGCCGACGGCGAGACCGCGGAGGTCGCGGCCGCGATCGACGAGCACTATCTACCCCGGGTCGCGGGCGGCGAGCTGCCCGCCTCGCTCGGCGGTGTCGCCGTGGCCGTCGCCGACAAGCTGGACACACTGGCCGGCATCTTCGCGATCGGCCAGAAGCCGTCGGGCACCAAGGATCCATTCGGCCTGCGCCGCGCCGCGATCGGCGTGCTGCGCGTCCTGCTCGAGAAGAAGCTCGACGTCGATCTGCGCGCCCTCGTCGCGCGCGCGACCGCGCTGCAGCCCGTGAAGGGCGAAAGCACCGACCGCGAGGTCTGGGACTACATCCTCGAACGCTTGCGTGCCTATCTGCTGGACCCCGCGAGTGCCGGTGCGGTCGCCGGCGCCACGACCGAGGCGATCGACGCGGTGCGTGCGAGCGAGCCGGCATCACCGCTCGATTTCGCCGCGCGGCTGCGCGCGCTGGTCGGCTTCCTCGCGCTTCCCGAAGCCGCGATCCTGACCGCGGCGAACAAGCGCATCTCCAACATCCTCAGGAAGGCCGACGTCGGCACGAGCGGCGAGGTGGACGTGGCGCTGCTGCACGAGGCGCCCGAGAAGGCGCTCCATGAGGCACTCGCGGCGATCTACCCGGACGTCGAGCGTGCACTGTCCAGGCGCGACTACACGGGCGCGCTGTCCAGGCTCGCCGGACTGCGCCCCGCGGTGGACGCATTCTTCGACGGCGTGATGGTCAATGCGGAGGATGCGGCCTTGCGCCGCAATCGCCTCGCCCTGCTCGCGCAGTTGCGCGGCCTGTTCGCGCGCATCGCCGACCTGTCCGCGCTGCCCGGCTGATCCGCGACCATGCAGTGGATCGCCTCGATCGTGTTCACGCTCTTCATGGGCGTGTGGACCATCTCGTTCGGTCTCGTCTACTGCGTCATCTGCGTGTTCCTGCCGTGGCGCGGCAGGTTCTGGATGACCGGCATCCTCACGCGGCCCGTGTTCTTCGCGCTGCGCGTGATCTGCGGCCTCGACTACACGGTGGAGGGCCGGGAGAACCTGCCGGCCGGCAACCACGTGATCTTCATGAAGCATTCGTCCACGTGGGAAACGTACGGGATCATGATCCTGTTCCCCCCGCTGGTCTGGGTGATGAAGCGCGAGATCCTGTGGATCCCGTTCGTCGGCTGGGGTTGCCTGCTCGCCCGCTGCATCGCCATCGACCGCAAGGCGGGCACCGCCGCGGTGAACCAGGTGCTCGCGCAGGGTCACGACCGCATGGAGAAACTCGGCGCATGGGTCGCCGTGTTTCCGGAAGGCACGCGCATGGCGCCCGGCGAGACCCGCAAGTACGGGTCGAGCGGAACGCTGCTCGCCGCGCAGGAGAAAAAGTTCATCGTGCCGGTGGCGCACAACGCGGGCTACTTCTGGCCGCGACGCGGGCTGCTCAAGAAGCGCGGCACGATCCGCGTCATCATCGGGCCGCCGATCGCAGCGGCCGGCCGTGAGACGCGCGCGGTGAACGACGAGGTGCAGGCGTGGATCGAGGCGCATAGCGGCCCACCGGCCGCTTCATGAACTCACAAGGCCCACCGGCCGCTTCATGAACTCACAAGGCCCACCGGCCGCGAATGACTAGGCCAGCATCACCGACACCCGGCCCGCGCCGATCTCGCGCGCCCCCGCCTTCGCGCTGAACGCGTAGATCAGCCCCGTCGGGTTCGCGACGAGGCGCGTCGCGTGGATCCGAATCTCTCCCTCGATGTCGTCGAGCCTGTCCACCGCGAGCGCCAGGTGGCGGATGGCCACGAGCATTCCGCCGCGCGTCGCGAGCGACGCGTCGTGCAATCCGCCGTGCACCGCCATCGCCTGGGCGCCGTACTCGGCGAGGTGCAATGCCGCGAGCCGGTCGTTCCGGCGCAGCGGATTCGAGGGGGAGCGGTGTGTCGCCGTCGAACACACCACGTCCGCGGCGTCGAAGCGTTCGATGCGCTCGAGCAGGCACATCGTCCCGGCATGCGGCACGAGGGAGCGGATGTCGGGCATCGGCATCACGCGCGCGTCACGGCGAGTACGTCACGTTGACGCGCAGGCCGCCCGTGCCGCGCAACGTCACCGTGCCGGGGCAGAGGGCCGCGACGAGCTCCAGCAACGGCAGCGCGCGCAGCGCCGGGTTGCCGACGCGCAGCGTCTCCAGCGCGGCGCGCGTGCAGGCCGTTTCGCCGCTGCCGTTCACGTCGATGTCGAGCGCGCCGAATGCGCCGCGATCGCCGCGACCCAGCACCAGGGCGACACTCGCGGACGATGCCAGCGGACGCTTGGCCAGGAGCGGCGCGGGCGCGACCGCGTCGTACGCCACGAGGAGCACGTCCGTGTCGAGGTGGGCCGTGAGCGCGGCGGCCTCGAGCAATCCGGCCGTGAAGCTCGCGTCGTATGCGGCGACGGTCGTGGTCGGCGCCATCGCCTGCACGGCGATGCTCCAGTAGCCGCTCGCGGCGTTGTGCACGGAGTTGTGGAAGTCGGTGGGCGAGATCGCGCGCGCGGGCTCCGCGAGCGCCGAACAAATGCGGTTCAGCACGGCGAGGTCTGCGTCGGAGCTCGCGAACACCGAGGCGAGATCGCGCGGCTCGAGGCCGGGACGCATCGCGTCTTCGGCGGCACGGAATGCCTGGCGCACGGCGGCCGTCGCGCGGCGGCGCTCGTTCGGGGGCAGCAGGACGGGCGCGTACGGCGGCTCGAGGTCGCCGGCGTCGGGCGGTAGATAGGCGGCGTTGCCGGCGAGCTTGGGCGTGGACGCCGCCCAGCCGGCGAGCCCGGGCGCCGCGATACCCACGCCCTCGAGCGCGCAGCGGATCATGCCGCCCGCCCGAACAGGAGCGCGCAGTTCGCGCCGCCGAATCCGAACGAATTGGACAGCACGCAATCGACGGGCGCCTGCAGCGGGGCGAGCAGCACCGCGCCGCGGAGCTTCGGGTCGAGCTCGCGCGTGTTGAGGCTGCGCGGCAGGAAGCCGTGCTCGATCGCGAGCAGGGACAGCGCGGCTTCCACGATCCCGGCGGCGCCGAGCGTGTGGCCCGTCCAGCCCTTGGTCGAGCTGCACGGGACCGTGGTGCCCAGCAGGCGGGTCAGTGCCGCGTCCTCCGCGGCATCGTTCGCGGGCGTCGCCGTGCCGTGGAGATTCACGTAACTGAGGCGTTCGCGCGGGACGCCGCCGAGCGCGCGCGCCATCGCCTGCGCCGCGCCCGCACCGTCCGGCCGCGGCTGCGACATGTGGTGCGCGTCGCTCGATTCGCCGGCGCCGAGGCAGGCCAGGGTGCCGGGCGCCGGCGCGCGCTCGACCAGCGCGAAGCCGCCGGCCTCACCCAGTGAGAGCCCCTTGCGGTTCGCATCGGCGGGACGGCAGATGTCCGTGGACACGAGCTGCAGCGCGTTGAAGCCGTACAGCGTGGTCAGGCAGAGGCTGTCGACGCCGCCCACCACGGCCGCGTCACACAATCCGGTCTCCAGGGCGCGCGCGGCGCTCGCGAACACTTTCGCGCTGGACGCGCACGCGGCCGAGACCGCGTTCGTCACGCCATCCAGGCCGAGTCGCACGCGCACGTAGTCCGCGATCGAGAAGGTGCTCTGCGTGGTGCGGTAGTCGTACCAGTCCGGCAGGTGGGCGGACTTCGCGGCGGCGCGTTCGCGGAATGCGACTTCGGTGTGCCGCACGCCGGAGGTGCTCGTGCCGATGAACACTCCCACGCGCGCGGCGCCGTAACGCGCGCGCGCCGCGGCCACGGCATCGAGGAACCCGTCCTCGGCCAGCGAAAGTTCGGCGAGCCGGTTGTTGCGGCAATCGAAGCTCGCGAGATCCGCCGGCAGCGACACCGATTCGATTCCCGGCACCGCGCCGATCCAGCACGCGAGCGTCGCATCCTCGAAGCGTTGTTCGACGAGGCCCGTGCGCTCCGCGCGCAGCGCGTCGAAGTGCGCGGCGCGGCCGCGCGCGGCCGCGCTCGTCACGGTGTAGGCCGAAATCGCCAGCGGTTTCATTGCGCCCAGAAGTCGAAGAAGTTGGTCCAATTGTAGGGTGCGCGCCGCACCTGCGCCGCCAGACGATCGGCATAGGCCTGCACGTAGCGGGTGAGCTCCGCGTCGCGATTCGCGCGCGGCAGTTCGATCTTTTCCGTGAGGATGTCGCTGTGCGCCGTGTAGCGGTCGCCGCCCTGCCAGACGCCGAACACCACGATCACGGGCACCTTGAGTGCCGCGGCCAGCAGCCACGGGCTCGCCGGAAAGCGCGCGCGCGAACCCAGGAAATCCACCTCGACCGTGCGCTCGCCGGCGCGGACGCGATCGACCATCATGCCGACGACCGCGCGTGAATCGAGCGCCTCGCGCACTTTGAGCACGAGATCCACGCCGGCCTTCGACGAATCGATGATCCCTGCGGCGATTTCCGGGTTGAGTTCGGCGAGCGCCGCCATGAACCGCCGGCCTATGTTCACGTCGAGCACGATGCGCAGCGGCAGCCGGTGGTCGTGCAGCGCGCCGATGCGCATCACCTCGAAGCTGCCGAAGTGCGCGACGAACAGCAACGCGCCGCGTTCGCGGGCGAGCTCCGTGGCATTGGGCCCGAAGCGCTCCACGACCTTGAACGGGTAACTGCGCGTCAGCAGGAAGACGCGGTCGAGCGAGATGCTGGCGAACGAGAAGACGTGTCGCAGGACGTCACGGAAGCGCGGCGGATGCGGCAGCACGCGCGCGAGGTATTCGCGCGAGACGCGGCGCGTGGTCGCCGACGTCAGCACGAAATACAGGGAGAGCGGATAGAGCACCACGCGGACCACGCGGCGACCGAGGGCGAGCGCCGCGAAGCGCAGGGCGCGCAGGGCGAGCGTCGTGCCGCGCTCGTCGTGCTCCTGCCACTTCGCATTCATGGCGCGCGCCCGTACGAGAGCAGCCCTTCGGCGACGGGCTGCCCGTGACGCTCGCAGTGGAAACTCACACGCGCACCGGCGTGGGTCCATTGCAGGGAGAACGTCTCGCCCGGCAGCAGCGCGCGCCGGAACTTCACGCTGTCCACGGTGCTCGGCGCGCCGCGCCCGATCGCGTCGACGACGAGTTCCAGCAGCGCCACGCCGGGTAGCACGGGACGACCCGGGAAGTGTCCATCGTAACTTGGGTGGTCCAATGGGGCCTGAAGCTGGATCGTAAGCTCCGTCATCGGCTCAATCCTCGAGCATCGACAACAGCTGGTCGCGCGGCAGCTTGCCGAGGCCGTTGCGTGGCAGGGCGCTGACCACGCGCAGCGGACGGGGCACGAACACCGGCTCGAGAATCGCGGCGAGCTCGCGCCGCAGGTCGGCGGCGTCGCGGCCCGGCGCGACGACGAGCGCGGCCGGTCGCGCGTTGTCTCCGGCGGCCGGCATGAACACCACCTGGTCGGTGACGCCCGGGAGCCCGGCGATCTTCGCGGCGATCTCGGCGAGCGATCCGCGCCGGCCACCGATCTTGACCATGTCGGCGTCGCGGCCCAGCAGCCTGAAGCGGCCATCGGATTGCAGCTCGACGCGATCGGCGATCGGGATGTCGCCCACGAGGTGCGCCGCGCGCACCGACGTCGTGCCGGCGTGCGCGCTGAACGCCAGTTCGGGATAGGGCGTCCAGATCTCCTCGTGCGCGGTGCGCCGGGTCGCCATGCTGCCCGCCTCCGTGCAGCCGTAGATCTCGTGGACCGTGGCGCCGAGCCGCGACTCGGCGAGTGCCGCGAGCTCCTGCGACAGCGGCGCGGTCGCGGAGAGCACGAGATCGACGCGCGGCAGCGCCCCGGAGCTCGCGAGCAGGTGACGCAGGTGATACGGCGCCGTGATCAGCAGGCGCGGCGCGGGGATCGCGGCGAGCGCCGCGGCGATCTCGTCGGTGTAGAACGCGTGGCCGTCGTGCAGCGCCCAGTCGCCCGCGAGCAGCGTGAAGATCGAGGTCTCGAGTCCGTACATGTGCTGCGGCGGCACGGTCGCGACCACGTTCAGGGGGCGTTCCGCCAGCCGCAGGCGGCAGTAGCGCGCGGACATCGCCAGTGCGCGCCAGCGCTTTTCGTGCGGCCGCGGCTTGCCCGTGCTGCCCGACGTGAACACCAGCGCCGCGAGATGGTCGTCCGCGATGTCGCCGTCCGCGCCGTCCGGGGGAGCATCCCGCAACGCCGATTCGACCAGGCCGTCCTCGACCAGGAAGGCCTCATAACCGTCCAGCAGTTCGTCCGTCGCCTGCGCCCCCGAGCCCGGCGGCAAGAGGTTCGTGGCCCCGCGCTGGCAGATTGCGCGAAACGCGGCGGCGAAGTGATAGCGGTTCGCGCAACGGTTCACGATCCAGCGCGCCGCGGGCAGAGCGCGCGCGATCGCCGCCGCGTCGCGTGCGAACTGCGCGCGAGTCACCGGGTTCCCGCCGCGCCACGCGGCGACGCTGTCCGGCGCGGCGCGCACGTAGCCGAGCATCATGAGCCGCGGGCTCCGCGCGGATGAGCGCTCGCGACGATGCGCAGGTACTCGAGGAAGCCGGGATGCGCATGATCGCGGAATCGCAGCCGGCGATAGGCGTACTCGCCGCCGACCGTCGCGCCGATGACCAGGTGATTGGCGAGATTCGCGACGAACGACCACCACGCGTGCGGCGCGAACAGCGCGAGCGCCGCGTCCCACAGCGTGATGGCGGCGAACAGCGCCGCCCACATGACGGTGAGGCTCCGCGAATAGGCCACGAGGCAGGCCGGTGTCTGCGGGCGAGCGGCCAGCGCGATCGCGGTCACGAGCGGGGTGCGGCCCCGCCGCAGCGTCGAGCCGAAGATCCACGCCAGCATCGCGGGGATGACGATCGACGGTAGATAGAGGAACGGCGCGGCGCCGCCCCATTCGACGATGAACCACGCGAGCACGCAGGCGAGGCCGAAGGCGATCCACGCCCTGGGAACCCGCTCGACCATGCCGGCGCCGAGTGGCACGAAGGCGAGCGCGATCAACGCGATCTTTTCGAGCAGCGGCGTCTCGCGGGTGACGGCGAAATGGACGAGCACCGAGGCGGCGACGAACGAGGCCGCGACGAGCCAGGAGCGAGAGGACGGCGAAAGAGGGGACAAGGAAGACGTGTCCCTAGGCGCGGCGCTCCGACACGAGTTGCGTCAACGCGCGCAGCGACGCGAACGCGCGGGTCACCGAGGCGTCGTCGGCCTTGAGCTCGACGCCGTACTTCTGCTGGATCGCGAGCACGATCTCGAGCGCGTCGATCGAGTCGAGCCCCCAGCCGGGCTGCGACTGGCCGAAGAGCGGCATCGCCGGGTCCACGGAATCCGCCTGGATGTGCTCGAGGTTCAGTGCCGAGACGATGACCTCGGCCATCTGGCGTTCGTCGCTGGTCAGGCCGCTCACTCGTTCGCTCCGGGCCTGATGGCCGAGTATTCACTGAACATTCCGTTCAGCACGTGACGCTTCACATCGCGGAATCCGGCGGTCTCGAGGGCCGCGAGGATGTCGGCCGGTGGAACGCAGGCTTCGATGGTGTCCCAGTAATAGCGCATCAGCTTCTGCGCTTCCGCCGACCGGCGCACGACCCGGGTGACCGTGGGTACGATGTGCTTGAGGTAGAACTTGACCATCGCGTACTGCACACGGCCCTCGGGGCGGGTGATCTCGAGCAGCAGCACCTTGCCGCCGGGCCTGAGAGCGCGCCGATACTCGCGGAATGTCGTGACGAGGTCCTCGACGTGCCGCAGCGCATAGCCCATCGTGAGGATGTCGAACTCGCCGTCGCTCACCGGCAGTTGTTCGCCGCGGCCCACGCGGGTGTCGCGGACGCCGGCCTTCTTCGCCTCGGCGAGCATGCCTTCGCTCGGATCGACGGCCACGACGGCGCCCGTCGGCCCGACCAGGTCCTGCGCGAGCGCCGCGATGACGCCCGTGCCCGACCCCACGTCGAGCAGGCGCGTGCCCGCGGTGACGCCGTGCCGCTTGAGCACGTCGCCGCGATACCAGCGGCCGGTGCCGAAGGACATCGCGCCGGTGATCCAGTCGTAATGCGGCGCGGATTCGTCGAACATCTCGTTCACGCGCCGCTTGCGGCCCGGCTCATCCGCGT
>CADEED010000081.1:9869-18835 GCA_902826225.1 uncultured Pseudomonadota bacterium
CGGACTGCCGGGCGTACTGCTGCTCGACTCCGGCATCATTGGAAATTCACTGTCATGAACATCGCGCGAATGATCGCATGAAGCCTTGCTGCACGTAATCCACACCGCGCGGAACGAGCCGGAAAACCGCCATACGCTGGCCGAATTCCATTTCGGCATCGAGGCGCGCCGCAACGGCGACCCGCGTCACATTCCCGTGTCGCTCGCGCAACTGGGCAACGACGCCCGCATCGAGCGATGGAGCACCGACGCGCCCGTCACCACCGGTTCGGTACGCGACATCGAGTACGCCACCGACGGCGACTACCTGTTCGCGAGCCTGGTCCTGCCGGGCGAGCAGTGCGCGGACATGGAGCGGGTGACCCGCTCCAGTTACCTGCGGCTCGATCACCTGCTACGCACGCAGGGGTATCCCTACTGGTTGCGCGCCTGGAATTATCTGCTGGACATCACGCGCGGCGAAGGCGAAGCGGAGCGATACCGCCGCTTCAACGCCGGACGGTACGCCGCGGTCAGCCTGTCGAGCTCGGTCGAGCACAATCTGCCCGCGGCGAGCGCGCTCGGCAGCGACGCGGGCGGGTTCGTGCTGTGCTGCCTCGCGGGCAGGCGGCCGGGCCAGCAGATCGAGAATCCCCGCCAGGTCAGCGCCTCGCGGTATCCGCCGCGCTACGGCCTGCGCAGCCCGATGTTCGCGCGGGCCGCGCTCGTGCCGAACGGCCGGGGCGCGCAGCTGCTCGTCTCGGGCACCGCGAGCATCGTGGGTCACGAGAGCCTCCACCTGGGCGATCCGGCGGCGCAGCTCGAGGAGACGTCCCGCAACTTCGAGGCGCTGGTCGCGGCGGCCCGCGGCCGCCACACCGCGCGGCAGGTGCGGCTCGAATCGCTGCGCGTCTACCTGCACGATGCCGGCGACTATGAGCGCCTGCTGCCGCGCGTGCGCGAGCTCTTCGCGGTCGAGCATGAGCCGCTCGTCCTGCGCGCCGACATCTGTCGCCGGGAGCTGCTCATCGAGATCGAGGGAACGTACGCGCTTGAATGAGGAGCCACCGCGGCCTCCCTCATCACGCTGCAACCGCGCGTGGCGCGTCTTCGCCACCGGTTTCGCGTTCACGTGTTTCGGGCTCGGCGCAGTACTCATGGGCTTCACGGTGTGGCCCCTGCTGCGATTCTCGTCGCGCCGCCACGGAGAGGCGCGGGTGCAACGGGCCGTTTCGGCCGCGATGCGCACCTTCGTCTGGCTCATGAAATCGCTGGGTCTGCTCACCTACGAAGTCCGCGGCCTCGAGAAACTGCGCGCGCGGGGGCAGTTCGTGGTGGCCAACCACCCGACGCTCATCGACGTGGTCTTCCTGATCGGCCTCATGCCCGAAGTCGATTGCATCGTGAAGCAGGCGCTGTGGCGCAACGCCTTCCTGCGCTGGCCGGTTTCCTGGGCCGGCTACATCAGCAATGCCAGCGGCGAGGGTCTCGTCGCCGCCTGTGCCGCTGCCCTGACCGCGGGCCGCTCCCTCATCGTGTTTCCCGAGGGCACGCGGTCACGTCCCGGGGCGCCGCTGGCCTTCCAGCGGGGGGCGGCGCAGATCGCCCTGGCGGCGCGCCGATCCTTGAGGCCGGTAACCATCACCTGCGACCCCATCACGCTGTTCAAGGGCAATGCCTGGTATCGGGTCCCGGACCGGAAACCGCACTGGGTGATCGCCGTCGGCGATCCCATCGCGATCGGCCAGTTCGTGGAGCCCGGAGAGGCCCTGCCGCTCGCGGCGCGCCACCTCACGCAGGCACTCTCCCAGTGGTTCGACGTCAGCATCGCGCAACAGCTCGGAAAAATGCGACCCGAAACACGGCCCGGAAGCTGACGCAGCGCGACGATTCGCTATACTTTCAGCGTCGGGAAGGGGATGGGCCGTGAATTCCACACAAGAAGTATTCGAACAGCTCCGCTCGGTGCTGCACGAACTGTTCGAGATCGACCCCGAGCGTGTGACGCTCGAGGCACATCTGTACAACGATCTCGAAATCGACAGCATCGATACGATCGACCTGATCCTTCGGCTCAAGGAAATCACCGGCCGCAAGATTCAGCCCGATCAATTCCGTCACGTGCGCACCGTGGGTGACGCCGTGTCAGCGATCCAGGCGCTGTTGCAGCACAAACCCGCCGCGGCGTGACGCCGCTGCCCCGGATCGCGAGCCTGGCCCGCACGGGAACGGGTATCTCGCTCGAGTTCGATCTCGCCGCGGACCACCCCGTTTTCTGTGGCCATTTCCCCGCAACTCCCATCCTGCCGGCCGTCGCCCAGATCGACTGGGCTCTGCGCATCGCCCGCGAGCACCTGCCGCTGCCCGCGCACTTTCGGGGCCTCCGCTCCCTCAAGTTCCTGCGGGTCGTCCAGCCGCCGGCGCGCCTCGCGCTCGAACTCGCGCAGGAGGGCGCGGGGGTGACGTTCGCCTATTCGCTGGCAGGTACTGCCTGCTCCACCGGCCGCATAGAATTCGCCGATGATGCGGCTGGGCCTGATCGTTCCCTTCTATAACCACGAGCACGCGATCGGCCAGACCGTCGCCGCTCTGAAGCCGTTCGGCCTGCACTGCTGGCTCGTCGACGACGGCAGCGACGCCCGTTGCGCACCGGTGCTCGAACGGATCGGCGCGGACGAGGCCGACTGGCTGACGGTGATCCGCTGCCCCGTGAACCGGGGCAAGGGCATCGCCGTGCTCACCGGCTTCGCCGCCGCCGACGCCGCCGGCTATTCGCACGCGCTGCAGATCGACGCCGACGGCCAGCACGACTTCGCCGCGATTCCGCGCATCTCGCAGCTCTCGCGCGAGAACCCGGACGCGATCGTCACCGGCGTCCCGATCTTCGACGCGAGCGCGCCCGCCTCGCGCCGCATCGGCCGCAAGCTCACGACGTTCTGGGTGCGCGTGAACACGTTGTCGACGCGCATCGAGGACGCCATGTGCGGGTTCCGCGTCTATCCACTGGCGCCGATCATGCGGCTCTCCCGGCACACCGGATTCGGCAGCCGCATGGAGTTCGACCCCGAGATCCTCGTGCGCGCGTTCTGGGACGGCGTGCCCGTCGTGTCCATGCCGACCAACGTCACCTACCCCACGGACGGTGTCTCGCACTTCAAGATGTGGCGCGACAACGTGCGCATCTCCTGGATGCACACGCGCCTGTTCTTCGGCATGCTGCTGCGCGCGCCGCTGCTGCTCACGCGCAGACTTCGTTCATGACCGTCACACCGCACATCCGCACCCACACCGTCTCGCTCAAAGTGCCGTTCCACGATCTCGATCCCGTGGGCATCGTGTGGCACGGCAACTACACGAAGTACTTCGAGATCGCGCGCTGCGCGCTGCTCGAGACCTTCAACTACAACTACGACGAGATGGCCCGCTCGGGCTATTCGTGGCCCGTGATCGACCTGCACCTGCGCTACGTGAAAGCCGCGCGGTTCGGCGAGACGCTCGACGTGCAGGCCAGTTTGCGCGAGTGGGAACACCGGCTGCGCATCGACTATCTCGCGACCGACGCGGCCACCGGTCTGCGCGTCGCCAAGGGAACGAGCATCCAGGTCGCCGTGGATCTGAAGACGCAGGAAATGTGCCTGCGTTCGCCCGACATCATCTTCCAGCGGCTGGGGCTGATGTGAGCATCGCGCGGGCAGTCCTGCTGTCGCTGCTCGTCTGCGCCGGCGCCGCGCAGGCCGAGACACCGGCCCCGCTCTCGCCGGTCGGCGACGTCGAAGCGCTCGCGACGCTCACCGGCGCCGCGTCGCGTTCGCTCCGCACCGCGCGTGCGATCCGCGGCGAGTTCGCGCAGCGACGCCATCTCGCGGGACTCACCAAGCCACTCGAATCGTCCGGCTCGTTCCTGTTCGCGCGCGACGCCGGCATCGAGTGGCACACGCAAGTGCCGTTCGACTCGCAGTTCCTCTTGACGGATTCCGGCATCACGCAGCGCGACGAGGGTGGTGAGACGCTGCGCATCGACGCGTCCGACCAGCCGGCGCTGAGCGTGGTGTCGCGCGTGTTCTTCGCGCTGTTCTCGCTCGACTTCGACGCGCTGTCGCACGACTTCGAGATGCGCGGTGCACGCGAAGCGCGGGGCTGGCGGCTCGAGCTCACGCCGCGTTCCGACGCGCTGCGCAAGGTATTCCGCAAGGCGGCGCTGACGGGCGACGCGGCCGTGCAGCGCGTGGTGCTCGAAGAGGGCAGCGGCGATTCGTCGACGATCGACCTGTCCGCCGTCGAGTTCGACGCCCGCGGCCTGACGCCGGACGAGCGCCGGCGCTTCTGATGCCCGCGTCTCCCGGCGCGCGCACGTCGCGGTTCTGGCTGGCCCTCGCCTCCGCAGCGGCGCTGCTCGCGGCGTTCGGCGCGCTGGTCGTGCCGCACCTGCGGATCGAGACCAACCTGCTCGCGCTGCTGCCATCGACCGCCGAGAACCGCCTGCAGCTCGATGCCGTCAAACGCTTCGCGGACCGGTCGAGCCGGGAGATCGTGTTCGTCGTCGGCACCGCCGATCGCGACCTGCTGCGGCCCGCGGGCCTCGCGTTCGCGATCGCGCTCGGCGAATCCGGGGCGTTCGAACGCGTGGAGTTTTCCGTCGACGATCGCTACGTGACCGCGGCGCGCAACGAGCGCGCGGTCCGCACGGGACTGTTGTCGACGCGACAGCGCGGGTTGCTGGAGCGCGGCGACACCGCGGCACTCGAGCGCGACGCGCTGCGCGCGGCATACACGCCGCTCGGCTTCACGCGGCCGCTCAGCATCGCCGAGGACCCGCTCGGCCTCGAATCCGGGGCATTCGCCGAGGAGCTGCCCGGGACGGGACGCGCGCGACTCGAGGGAGACATCCTCGTCGTGCATGCCGACGGCCGGCACTGGACGGTGGTGCGCGCGAGCGTGAAGGGCGATCCATATCGCACGGAGACGCACGGCGGCGTGACGTCCGCGATCGCCAGCGGCACGACGAATGCGCGCGGCGTCGCGGCCGATGCGCAGGTCGACGGCTCGGGCGTGATCCTGCATGCCGCCGCCGCGGCATCGAAGGCACAGGCGGAGGTCGCAACGTTCGGCACCATCGACCTGATCGCGGTGGTGCTGCTCATCGTGCTCGTGTTCCGCCTGCTGCGTCCGCTGCTGTTCACGCTCGTGACGCTCGGCCTCGCGACCTGCGCCGCCATCGCCGCCTGTCATTACGCATTCGGCCAGGTACACATCCTCACGCTCACGTTCGGCACTTCGCTGATCGGCGTCTCGGTCGACTACTCCCTGCACTACTTCGTGAACAAGCTGCGGGACGGCGATCACGCGCCCCATGACATCGTGCCGGCGCTGATCCTCGGCTGCACGACGACGGTCGCGGGTTATCTCACGCTGCTGATCGCGCCGATCCCGGGGCTGAGGCAGATCGCGCTGTTCTCGGCGGTCGGACTCGCGGTCGCGTGCGCGACGGTGATCCTGCTGTATCCCGGCATCGATCGGCGGGAGTTCCCGCGGTCCGTCCCGGCGTGGGTCGGGCGATTCGCGGCGCTGCGCGTGGAGTCGCTGCTGCCCCATGCCGCGTGGTGGCTGGTCGTACCCGCGTTGCTCGGCGTCACCGTCTGGGGCCTGCTCGGACTCGAGGCCCGCGACGACGTGCGGTCGCTGCAGCGCCCGCCGCCCGAGCTCGTCGCGCAGGAACAGCGCGTGCGCGGGTTGTTAGGCGTGGGTTTCGACACGCGCTTCGTCCTCGTGACCGCGCCCACGCCCGAGCTCGTGCTGCAGCGACTGGAAGCGCTCGACCCCGTGCTGCGCAAACTGGCGGCGGACGGCAGTATCAACGGCCACTTGAGCCCGTTCCCGAGCCTGCAGTCGGTCGAGCGGCAGCGCCGCGCCCGCGAGTTGCTCGAGCGGGACGTCTACGCCCCGGGCGGCGTGCTCGATCGCGTGATGACGCGCCTGGGATTCACGCCGGACTCGATGGCTGCCAGGCACTCGGAGTTCCAGTCGGCACGCGATCGGTGGCTCACGCCGGACGCGTGGCTCGTAAGCCCACTCTCCGCTCCCGTCCGCCACCTGTGGCTCGGGGCCCTGGGCGGAGATCACGCGGCCGTCGTGCTGCTCGACGGCAACCGCGCGGCCGATAGCGTACGCGCGGCCGTCGACGTCCAGCCGGGCGTGCAGTACGTGGACCAGGTGGCCGACATCTCGCACGTGCTCGGCGAGTACCGGCGCATCGGGAGCTGGCTGCTGCTGGTCGTGCTCACGGTAATGGTCGCATGCCTGCTGGTGTTCTATCGCAACGCCATCGCGATCCGCACCGCGCTGCCGGCGGCGGCCGGCATCCCGCTCACCCTGGCGACGCTCGGCCTGATGCACGAGCCGGTCAATCTATTCCACGTGCTGTCGCTGCTGCTCGTCCTCGGCCTCGGCGTCGACTACGCGATCATCCTGCGCGAGGGCCGGAGCCGGCAGGCGGTGCTCGCGGTATTCCTGTCGATGACGACCACGCTGATATCATTCGGCCTGCTCGGGTTTTCATCGGTACCCTTCGTGCGCTCCATCGGCATCACCGTCGCGTTCGGCGTGGCGTTCACCTTCCTCATTGCAGTCGCGGCGAAGCCGCGCTTCGGGGAAGCGGCGAAGCCGCGCCACTGACGATGCGCTACCCGATACTCGCGGCCGCGCCGCTGTCGTTGCTGGTCGGCTGCGCGACGCCCCGCCAAGCCGCGCCCGCCGAGGACACCGTGCCGGCCCGCGCGCTCGCCGCGCCGGGCGCAGTCCCGCCACGCGGCGCATCGCAGATCATCCGCGCGGCCTACGGCGCGCGCGAAGCCACGCTGCGCACGGCGATCGAGATCGACGCCTCGACCGTACGCGTCGTGGGGGTTTCGGCGACCGGGCAACGCCTGTTCACCGCCAGCTACGACGGCAAGTCCATCGTCGCCGACAAGACCCCGTTCGTGCCGCAGGACATCGCGCCGGAGCGCGTGCTCGCCGACATGCAGCTCGCCTTGTGGCCGCTCACGGCCGTTCGCGACGCGCATCGCGCCGCGGGCGAGGACGTCACCGAGCCGTTCGCGGGCGTACGCCGCCTGCGGCGCGATGACCGTCTCATCGCGGAAGTCCACTACTCGTCCGCAGATCCCTGGAACGGCCGGCTCTGGTTCGTGAATTTCGAGTTCGGTTACACGCTGACGATCGACACCACTCCTAACTAGCGATGGTCAGACTCGGCGAGCAATACCGCGTCGAGGACCTGGTGCCGCATCGCGGCGCCATGAGCCTGCTCGATTCCATCGCCGCCTACTGCACGTACTGGCTGCGCGCCACCCTGGGGATCCGCCCCGACAGCACCTTCGCCGGTCCGGGGGGAGTTCCCGCGTGGGTGGGCATCGAGTACCTGGCCCAGGCCGCCGCGGCGTTCGGCGGCATCGAGCAGGTCCAGCGCGGCGAACGCCCTGCCATCGGGCTGCTCATCGGCGCGCGCTATTATCGGGCCATGCTCGATACCTTCCCCGTTGGCATGAAACTCACCGTTTTCGCGCAGATCGCGATGCGCGACACCGAGAATTTCGCCGCCTACGACTGCACGCTCGAGACCGCGGGCGAGCGCGTCGCGGAGTGCGTGCTCAAGGCCTACCGGCCACACGACCTCGCGCCGATCCTCGCCGGCGATTCTCCCGGGGCGCGCCGTGGCTGACACGGTTCTCGTCACGGGTTCGAGCCGCGGCATCGGCCGCGCGATCGCCGTGCGCCTGGCCCGGAGTGGGTTTGCGCTGGTCGTCCACGGTCGCGCGCCGTCGGCCGCGCTCGACGAAGTCCTGGCCGCGTGCGCGGCCGCGGGCGCCACGGCCCGCGCCTTGCACTTCGATGTCGCCGACCGCGGGGCCGCGGCGACAACGCTGGCGGCAGACATCGCAGCCCATGGCGCGTACTACGGCGTGGTCTGCAACGCGGGCATCGCGCGCGACGGGGCATTCCCCGCGCTCAGCGGCGAGGATTGGGACCAGGTCCTCGACACGAACCTGAACGGCTTCTACAACGTGATGCAGCCGGTCATCATGCCGATGATCCGCCGCCGGCAGCCGGGCCGCGTGGTGACTCTATCTTCCGTGTCGGGCGTGTCGGGCAACCGCGGGCAGGTCAATTACAGCGCGGCGAAGGCGGGTATTATTGGCGCCACCAAGGCGCTGGCCATCGAGCTCGCGAGCCGGCAGATCACCGTCAACTGCGTCGCCCCCGGACTCATCCGCACCGACATGACCACGACCGCGCCCATCGAAGAAGCCCTGAAACTCATCCCCGCGGGTCGGATCGGCGAACCCGAGGAAGTGGCGGGCCTCGTGGCCTTCCTGATGTCGCGCGAGGCGGACTACATCACCCGTCAGGTCATCGGCGTGAACGGCGGCCTCGTATGAGTTCGCGGTCGGTGTCCACGCGCCGGGTCGTCGTCACTGGCATGTCGGGTGTCACCTCGCTGGGCCACACGTGGGCGGACATCGAGCGCAATCTGAAGGCCGGCGCGAGCGGCGTGCAGCGGATGCCCGAATGGGAACGCTACACCGATCTGCTGACGCGCCTCGCGGCGCCCGTCGTCGAGTTCACGCTGCCGCCGCATTACACGCGCAAGACCACCCGCACGATGGGCCGCGTCGCGCAGATGGCGGTGCGCTCGTCGGAGGTGGCGCTCGAAGACGCGGGCCTCAAGGGCGACGCGTTTCTGAAATCCGGGCGGGTCGGCGTTGCGTACGGTTCGAGCACCGGCAGCACCGATGCCATCCAGGATTTCGGCAACATGCTGATCAGCGGCGACTCGGGCAACATCAACGCGACCACGTACATCCGCATGATGGGGCACACCGCCGCCGTGAACATCGGCGTGCACTTCGGACTGCAGGGCCGCGTGATCCCGCCCTCGAGCGCCTGCACGTCGGGCAGCCAGGGCATCCGCTACGCCTTCGAAGCGATCC
>CADEED010000082.1 GCA_902826225.1 uncultured Pseudomonadota bacterium
GACGCTCGAGGCCAAGCTCGCCTCGAAGGAAACCTTCGCGCGCTACGGCCTCGACTGGCCGCCGTTCATGGCGGGCATCACCGTCACCCGTGACCGCGCCGCGAACGGCGCGAACATCCTGCGCATCAAATCGACCGAAACGGTCACCGAGCCTTTCCTCACGCTGCTGATCGAAGCGACGTGGGCGCGTGGCCGCCTCGTGCGCGAGTACACGGTCCTGCTGGATCCCCCGGTCTTCGCGCCGAACAGCGTGGCCGCGGCCCCGGTCGCGGCTCCGTCGGCGCCCGTCCCGCAGAACGCGGGGCAGATCGCCCGTCCTGCGCCAGCCGAGCCGCGTCCCGCGCCGGCCCCGGTGAGCGCCGGCGGTGGCGACAGCTACGAAGTCCAGCGTGGCGACAGCCTCTCCGCCATCGCGCGCCGTATCGCGGCCGGCTCGGGGGCCACGCCCGCGCAGGCCATGGTCTCGATCTACCGCAACAACTCCGACGCTTTCGAAGGCGACATGAATCGCCTGCGCGCCGGGGCCACGTTGCGCATCCCGAGCAGCGAAGAACTCGCCGCCGTCTCGCCGTCCGAGGCGAGCGGGGAAGTGCGCCGCCAGGTGGGCGCGTACGTCGGCTCCTCGAACGCCGCGGCCAGTGGCCGACTGCGTCTGGTCCCGCCGAGCGAGTCCGCGTCTGCCGGCACCAGCGCCGCGGATTCCGCCGAAGCGGAAAACCTCCGGAATCGTGTGCGCGATCTCGAGGGTCAGCTGAACGAATCGAAGCGCCTGCTCGAACTGCGCAACACCGAGCTCGCGGATCTGCAGGCCAAGCTCGCCGCCTCCCAGCAGGCCGGTCAGCCGCCGGTCGCGCAACCGACCCCCGAGCCGACGCCCCCGCCGGTCGAGCAGACGCCACCTGTCGAAGCCACGCCGCCGGTCGCCGCCACGCCGACCGAACCCACGACCGAGCCGGCTCCGACGCCGCCCCCGGCCGGCACGGAAGAGCCCAAGCCGGTGACCACGCCGGTCGCCGTCGACGAGTCCGAAGGCGGCTCGATTCTCGACACCCTGCTGAGCTACTGGTGGGCCATCGCCGGTGTGCTCGTCCTCGTCCTGGCGATGATCGTGTTGAAGTCGCGCGGCAAGAAGAAGACCGCCGAGTTCGACGACAACCTAGGCCGCCTCGCGGACGTGAGCAACGATCGACTGGCGCAGCCGCCGACCATCTCCGACACCGGCCGCATGCGCGCGCCGGGAGCCGACGACGTTCCGGACGACATCCTCGTGGAGGAGTCGGGCTCGCATCGCGCTCTGCAGGAGACCCAGGACATTCCGTTGTCGGCGCCGACCGTGCGCACCGACGAGACGATCAGCAGCGACACCGCGGTCAATCTCGACCAGGGCGATCCGCTGGCCGAAGCCGATTTCCACATGGCCTACGGTCTGTACGACCAGGCCGCGGACCTCGTGCGCATCGCGATCCAGCGCGAGCCGCAGCGTCGCGATCTCAAGCTCAAGCTCCTCGAAGTGTTCTTCGTGTGGGGCAACAAGGAACAGTTCCTCTCGTTGTCGCACGAGCTCAACGACACGCGCTCCGAATCCCCGCCGGGCGAGTGGGAAAAGATCGTCATCATGGGCAAGCAGATCGCGCCCGAAGATCCGCTGTTCTCGGACGGCGGCGCGGCCGGTGCGGTCGGCGTCGATCTCAACCTCGATGCGGGCGGCGGCGGCCGGGTCGACTTCGATCCCTTCGACGTCAGCTCGCGCATGGACGTGACGGGCGGCGGCAACGCCGATCCGCTCGATCTCGACCTGGGAAGCGCGCTGCGCGATCCGGACGCGACGGGCGAGGGCCTGCAGCTCCCCGACAGCCCGGCGAGCGGGCAGACCACGCGTGAGATGACGGTCAAGATGACGCCGGCCGGCTCGGAAGCGCCGACGGTCGAGCAGCCCGCTCTCAGACCGCTGGACGAGCCCACGATCCGGGAGAAAGTGGAAGGCGCGATGCGCCGGAAGCTTTCGACCGATCAGACCGCCGAGCTCGCGCTCGACGATCTCGGGTTGGAACTCGGATCGCTCGAGCAGACGGATTCGCAGATCGGCCTGAAGCCGATGGGCGGTCCCGCGCGCAGCCCGGATGCCAACGCGCCCACCATGGTCGCGGGCCTCGACGAGAATTCACAGCGGCTGCTGGCTGCGGCGGCCGCGCGCAGCGGCGCCAACGGCGACGACTCGCTGGTGACCGATCACGGCGCGAGCGGCACGTGGTTCCTCACCGAACGCGAGCTCGGCGGCGACGTGGATCTCACCAAGAATCGTTCGATCGATCCGAATGCCACGGCTTCGCTCGCCAAGTTCGATCTGCCGGACGATGGATTCGACATCTCGTCGACCTCGCGTCTCGCGGCGATCGACCGCAACAACCTCGATTTCCCGGTCGAGCCGACCCAGCAGCAGCCGGCCGTCGGCCGTCGCCTGGATCTCGACATCGGCGGCACGGGCAGTCTCGAGATGCCCGGCAGCGCGACGGAAGAACTCGCGGTACCGGATCTCGAACCGGTAACGCTCTCGGAAGTCGGCACCAAGCTCGATCTCGCCCGGGCCTACGTCGACATGGGCGACCCGGACGGCGCGCGCAACATCCTGAACGAAGTGTTGAGCGAAGGCTCGGCCTCGCAGAAGCAGGAAGCGCAGCGCTTGTTGGAGTCGTTGCCCGGCTGATCGGCACGATGCGCAGGTTCGCGGCCGGCCTCGAGTACGACGGGCGCGCATATTCGGGCTGGCAGTTCCAGCCCGGCCTCCACACGATCCAGGATGTCCTGCAACGCGCGCTCTCGCGCGTCGCGGACGCGCCGGTGGAGTGCGTGTGCGCCGGGCGCACGGATGCCGGGGTGCACGCGTTCGCGCAGGTGGTGCATTTCGAGACGGATGCGGTACGCAGCGAGCGAGGCTGGCGGCTGGGTACCAATACCTATCTACCGCCGGACGTGAGCGTCGAGTGGCTGCGCGAAGTGCCCGCGTCCTTCCACGCGCGTTACAGCGCGCTGGCGCGCAGCTACCGCTACGTCATCCTCAACCGCGATTCGCGCTCGGCGCTCTGCCCCGGGCGCGCCACCTGGGAGCGCCGCCCGCTGGACGCCGCGCTCATGGACGGCGCCGCGCAGGCGCTGCTGGGCGAGCACGACTTCAGCGCCTTCCGCGCGATCGAGTGTCAGGCGAAATCACCGCTGCGACGCATCGAGGCGCTGCGTGTCTGCCGGCGCGATCCGTGGGTGACCATCGAGGTAACCGCCAATGCGTTCCTGCACCACATGGTGCGGAACATCGCCGGGCTGCTCGTGAGCGTGGGCTGCGGCGAATCGCCGCCGGAGCGAGTGGCCACCGTGCTCGCAGGACGTGATCGCAAGGCGAATGCCGCCACCGCGCCGCCCGACGGCCTCTATCTTGCGGCCGTCCGCTACCCGGCCGGGTTCGGGCTGCCGGAGGCGTCGGCGTCGCAATCCGCTATCATCGGCCGCAGTCTGGGCTGAGAGTCGACGGATGTCCTGGTTCGAAAAGATCATGCCCTCGCGCATCAAGACGGAGCGCCGCACGCGCTCGGTCCCCGAAGGCCTGTGGATCAAGTGCTCCGCCTGCGACGCGGTGCTGTATCGCGCCGAGCTCGAGCGCAATCTCAATGTCTGCCCGAAGTGCAGTCACCACATGCGCATCGGCGGTCGCGAGCGGCTCGCCCGCTTCCTCGACGAGGGAGACCAGGTCGAGATCGGCGCAGGAGTCTCGCCCGAAGACCCGCTCAAGTTTCGCGACAGCAAGCGTTATCGCGACCGTCTAGCCGCCGCGCAGAAGGCCACGGGCGAACGTGACGCGCTCATCGCCCTCGCGGGCACGCTCGACGGACTGCCCGTCGTCGCGTGCGCGTTCGAGTTCAAGTTCCTTGGCGGATCGATGGGATCGGTGGTGGGCGAGCGCTTCAAACGTTCGGTGGATTTCTGCATCGAGAACCGCGCCCCGCTCGTGTGCTTCTCCTCGAGCGGCGGCGCGCGCATGCAGGAGGCCCTGTTCTCGCTGCTGCAGATGGCGAAGACAAGCGCCGCGCTCGCGCGTCTCGCCCGCGAACATCTGCCCTTCATCTCCGTGCTGACGGACCCGACCACGGGTGGCGTCTCGGCGAGTCTCGCGATGCTCGGCGACCTCAACGTCGCGGAGCCGCGCGCGCTCATCGGCTTCGCGGGCCCGCGCGTCATCCAGCAGACAGTGCGTGAGACATTGCCCGAGGGATTCCAGCGCAGCGAGTTCCTGCTCGACCACGGCGCGCTCGATCTCATCGTCGATCGCCGCGACATGCGCGACAAGCTGGGCGCGATCCTGCGCCTGTTGCTCCGGCAGGCTCCCGCGACGCCAGCGGTCGTCGCGAGTTAAGGCCGGCGCCGGTGCGCCCGCTCGCCGACTGGCTCGAGCTGCAGCAGAAGACTCATCCGAAGGCGATCGATCTCACGCTGAGCCGCGTGCGCGAAGTCGCGCGGCGCATGGGACTGCTCGCGCCCGCAAACCGCGTGATCACCGTCGCGGGCACCAACGGCAAGGGCTCGACGGTGGCGTACCTCGACGCGCTGCTGCGTGCCACGGGCCAGCGCACCGGGCGCTTCACGTCCCCGCACCTGCGGCGCTACAACGAGCGCATCTGCGTCGACGGCGTCGAGGCGGACGACTCGCAGCTCATCGAGTGCTTCGAGCGCATCGACGCCGCCCGCGGCGACATCACGCTCACGTTCTTCGAATACAACGCGCTGGCCGCGTTCGAGCACTTCCGCCGCGCGGCGGTGGACGTCGCGGTGCTCGAGGTCGGCCTCGGCGGACGTCTCGACGCCACGAACATCGTCGATGCCGACGTCGGAATCGTCTGCTCGATCGGCATGGATCACGCGGACTGGTTAGGTGGAACGCTGGGCGAGATCGGCCGCGAGAAGGCGGGCATCTTCCGGGCGAACAAGCCCGCGGTGCTCGGCAGCGCGGAGCTGCCGTCATCGGTCGCCCGGGTCGCGGACGAGGTGGGCGCGCGGACCGTTGCGGTCGGGCGCGACTACCACGTGCGCGCGCGCGCCAACGGTTGGGATTTCGAGTACGGCGCGGTGCGCTGGTCGGATCTGCCGCCCCCCGGCATCGCGGGCCGGCAGCAGTTCGGCAACGCGGCGGCAGCGCTGGCTGCGCTCGTCGCGGGTGGCTTCGCGACGTCACTGACCGGCGCGCGGATCGGCGACGCGCTGCAAGGGGTGCGGCTCGCGGGCCGCTTCCAGGTCATTCCCGGCGCGGTCGAATGGGTGCTCGACGTCGCGCACAATGTCCCCGCCGCCCTGGCCCTCGCGGCCAACCTGCGTCTGCTGCCCCGGCGCCGGACGCTCGCGGTGTGCGGCATCTTCGGCGACAAGGACGTCCAGGGCATCGGCGCCGCGCTGCGCACGGACATCGATGGCTGGTACCTCGCCGCGCTCGACGGCCCACGCGCGCTCGATACACGCCAACTCGCGGCGCGGCTGCCGGAGGGCGCGATCGTCGCCGCGCATGGATCGAGCGTCGCGGCGGCTTGCCACGCGGCGCGAACCGCGGCGCAGGCGGGCGATCGCATCGTCGTCTTCGGTTCCTTTCTCACCGTCGGGCCGGCGCTCGACTTCCTTGGGATATAGTCCGCCGCCATGGATTCGCGAGCGAAGCAACGTCTGACGGGCGCCATCATCCTGGTCGCGCTGTTCGTGGTGCTCGTCCCCGAACTACTGACGGGGCCGAATCCTGGCGCGGCGCCCGAGAATGCGCCGGCCGAGCAGGGGCTGCGCAGCTACACGATCGACCTCGATGCGCCGCCGAATTCGGCGCCGACCGAGAATCCGCCCGCGACGCCGGCGGTCGCGCTGCCGCCGGTCGCGGCGAATCCGATGTCCGAATCCATGCCGGGAAATCCCGGCGGGGCGGCGACCCCCGACGCGGTCGAGACCCCGAAGCCCGAGACCGCGGCGCCCGCGCCCACGCCGCGGGTGAGCGAACCGCCGACGCCCGTCGTGACGCCCGCGCCCCCGCCGGCCGTCGCCCCCAAACCCGAGCGCGGATCGTTTGCCGTGCAGTTGGGCAGCTTCGGCAGCAAGGACAACGCCGATCGCCTGGTGCGCGACATGAACGCGAAGGGCTTCCATGCGTTCCTCGCGCCGATCACCAGCGGCGGCCGCGAGCTCTACCGCGTGCGCGTGGGTCCCGCGCGCGATCGGGCGTCGGCGGAAGCATTGGCGGCCCAGCTGCGCCGCATCGGCCAGACCGGGAGCATCGTGCCCGTTTCGTGACGTGCGGCAACTCCTATCCGGTTGATTCGTCGAGTACAATGCCGCGCCTGTAGCCAATCCAGGGTCCCCATGATCGCGGTCGACTACGTCATCCTGGCCATTCTCCTCATCTCCGCCGTCATGGGTCTCGTGCGCGGACTTCTCCGCGAAGCCATCGCGGTCGTCACCTGGATCCTCGCGATCGTGCTCGCCTGGAGCTTCGGCAGCTCGCTCGAGCCGCACCTGGGCGGCGTGCTCGTCGGATCGCCGCTGCGCATCTGGGCGGCCCGGGCCATCATCTTCGTCGGCATCCTGCTGCTCGGCGGCGCCGTGTCCGTGATCGTCGGCCACTACGTCCGCGTTTCACTGTTCGCGGGCCTCGACAAGTTCCTGGGCTTCGTCTTCGGCATCGTTCGCGGCATCGTCATCGTCGGCGCGTTCACGATCGCCATCCAGGCGCTGCGCATGGATGAGGATTCGAGCTGGAAGCGCTCGAAGCTCATGCCGTACGCCATCTCCGTGGCGGACGCGCTGCGCGCGGTGGTCGGCGAGAAGCTTGAAAGACTCGAGCTCAGGCTCAATCAACCGTCCGCTCACACCTGAGGTATCGCCCCGAATGTGCGGAATCGCCGGAATCGTCGGAACGAGCGGAGTCAATCAGCGGATCTATGACGCCCTGACGGTGCTCCAGCATCGCGGCCAGGACGCCGCGGGCATCGCGACGGTCCAGGACGGGGAGTTGTTCACGCGCAAAGGCCGCGGCCTGGTGCGCGACGTGTTCGAGACGCACCACATGCTCGAGCTCAAGGGCAACATGGGAATGGGCCACGTGCGCTACCCGACCGCCGGTTGCGACAGCGCTTCGGAGGCGCAGCCCTTCTACGTGAACGCGCCTTACGGCATCTGCCTCGCGCACAACGGGAATCTCACCAACGCGCGCGAGCTCGGCGAAGTCATCGAGCGTGAAGATCGCCGTCACCTGAACACGTCCTCAGATTCCGAAGTCCTGCTCAACGTCCTCGCCTCCGAGCTGCAGCGCGTGGGCACGCCGCGCGTGACGCCGGCCGACATCTTCGCGGCCGTGAGCGCGGTGTATCGCCGCTGCCGCGGCGGGTACGCGACCATCGCGATGATCATCGGGCACGGCCTGCTGGGATTCCGCGATTCGAACGGCATTCGTCCGCTCGTGCTGGGACAGCGCGAGACGCCGAAGGGCGCCGAGTGGATGCTCGCGTCCGAGAGCGTCGCGCTCGACATGCTCGGCTTCAAGCTCGTGCGCGACGTAGCGCCCGGTGAAGCGGTCTACATCGACACGCACGGCCGCCTGCATTCCCAGGTCTGCGTCGCGACCACGCACCATGCGCCGTGCATCTTCGAATACGTTTACTTCGCGCGGCCGGACTCGCTCATCGACAACATCTCGGTGCATCGTGCCCGCATGCGCATGGGCGACCGCCTCGCCGAGAAGATCCAGCGTGAGCGCCCCAGCCACGACATCGACGTCGTCATCCCGATTCCCGACACCAGCCGCACGAGCGCGATGCAGGTGGCCCAGCACCTCAACGTGAAATATCGCGAAGGCTTCGTGAAGAATCGCTACGTGGGCCGCACGTTCATCATGCCCGGCCAGGAGCAGCGTTCGAAGTCCGTCCGCTCGAAGCTCAACGCGATCGATCTCGAGTTCCGCAACAAGAACGTGCTGCTGGTCGACGACTCCATCGTGCGCGGCACGACCTCGGCGCAGATCATCGATCTCGCCCGCGAGGCTGGCGCCCGCAAGGTGTACTTCGCGTCGGCAGCGCCGCCGGTGAAGTTTCCGAACGTCTACGGCATCGACATGCCGGCGGCGAGCGAACTGGTCGCGAGCAGCCGCACCGAAGCGGAAGTGGGGCAGCTCATCGGCGCCGACTGGCTGATCTACCAGGATCTCGAGGACCTCATCGCGGCCTGCGTGCACGATCACTCGAGCATCAAGGAATTCGACACCTCGTGTTTCTCGGGGCAGTACGTGACCGGCGACGTCACGCCCGAGTATCTCGCGCGACTCCAGGCCGAGCGTTCGGATCTCGCCAAGGCCACGCGCCGGGAAGCGGACCGCGGGGGTCTCAAGGTCGTCAAAGCCTGACTGCACGGCGCGTTCTCGCGTTGGACGCGCGCCGCACTCTCCTCGAAGTCTTCGACGCCGCGCTGCGCGCGGTGGACGGGCGCAGCGCCACGCGCGTCGCCTTGCAGGCGCGCATTCCGCACCCGGTGAGCGTCTTTGCGATCGGCAAGGCGGCCGGCAGCATGCTGCTCGGCGCACGCGACGCCCTCGGTGACGCGATCGAGAGCGCGCTCGTGGTCACGAAAGACGGTCACGTCACGCCGGAACTGCGCCGATTCGCGCGCACGACGATCGTCGAGAGCGCGCACCCCTTGCCCGACGCGCGCAGTCTCGCGGCGGGCGCGCTTCTGGTGGAACGCGTTCGCGCACTCTCGCCGGACTCTTTTCCGCTGTTCCTCGTCTCGGGCGGCGCTTCGAGCCTCGTCGAACACCTGCGCGCGAACGTGTCTCTCGACGACCTGCGCGCGCTCAATGCGCGCGGCCTCGCCGCCGGCTGGGATATCGGGCGGCTGAACGGCGAGCGGGGAAAGCTCTCGCTGGTGAAGGGTGGGGGCGTCGCACGGCTGCTCGCGGGCCGCGCCGCGCTTGCGCTGTTCGTTTCCGATGTGCCGCGCGACGATCCGGACGTCATCGGCGCCGGATTGTTAGGGAAGGTCGCTGGCATCGCGGACGATGTTTCGCGCGTCATCGTCGCGAACGTGGACGACGCGGTTCGCGCCGCGCGCGACGCGGGCAGTGCGCGCGGATTGTCGCTCGATCGCGGCGCGAACCGCTTCGATGGCGATGCCGCGCAGGTCGCGCGCGACTTCGTCGCCGCCTTGCGTGAATGTGCAGGTGACGGTCTCGTCTGGGGCGGCGAATCGACCGTGACGCTGCCGCCGCGCTGCGGCCGCGGTGGCCGCAACATGCATCTCGCGCTGGCCGTCGCGCGGCTGCTGCGGCCGGGCGAACGGCTCACGATCCTCGCCGCGGGCACCGACGGCACCGATGGGCCCACCGACGACGCGGGCGCGATCGTCGATGCGGGCACCCTCGAGCGCGCGGATCTCGGCGGCTGCGACGTCGAGCGTGCCTGGCGCGAGTTCGATTCCGGCACGGCGCTCGAGGCCGCGGGCGATCTCGTGCACACGGGACCGACGGGAACGAACGTCGGGGATTTCCTGATCGGGGTCAGACATTCCGCCGCGCATCCGCGCGTGCTCTAATCCCGCCGTGCGTTTACTGCTCATCGACGACGATCCGCGCTATCGCGCGCTGTTGCGCCATCACATCTCGTGCGGTTGGCCCGATGTCGATGTCGTGAGCCACAATCCGCGCGTGCGCGGCCCGCTGACGCCGGGTTTCCTCGCGCAGGGCTACAGCGCGGTGCTGATCGACAATGCCTGGAAGGGTGGGTCGGGGCTCGACTGGCTGCGCGATCTCGCCGCACGCGAGGGTTTCGCGCCCGTGATCTTCCTCGCGACGGAAGAGGAGTCGCCCGACGCGGTCGAGGCGCGCGCACAGGGCGCATACGACGTCATCGGCAAGGCCAAACTCAAGAACACGCGGCTCAACGACGCCATCCGGCGCGCGGACGAAGAGCAGACGAAGGCCCAGAGCCGCTGGCGCATGTCGGCGGGCGCGAAGTTGGCGCAGGACTTCGCGGGCGCGCGCCTCAAGGAATACCGGCGCATCGACCTCATCGCGAAGGGCTCGGTTTCGGAGCTGTTCCTCGCGGAAAGCGCGAAGGGCGGCAACGTGGTCGTGCTCAAGGTGACGCCGGCGATCCGCAAGGAATCGGGCATCGACCAGTCGATGGAGCGCTTCCTGCAGGAGTTCGAGATCCTGCGCGGCGTGCAGCATCCGAACATCGTGCGCATCTACGATCTGGGGGTCACCGACGATCACCTGTTCCTCGCGATGGAGCATTTCGCGCGCGGCGATTTGCGCAAGCGGATGTCCGAGGGTCTCACCGCGCGGCAGTCGCTCGGCTTTGCGCGCGATCTCGCGCATGCGCTCGAGGCGATCCACGAAGTCGGCATCTTCCATCGCGATCTCAAGCCCGGGAACGTGATGCTGCGCGACGACGGCAGCATCGCGCTCATCGACTTCGGGCTGGCGAAGCACGTCGCGCTCAAGATGGAGGTCACCGACAAGGGGCTCATCTTCGGCACTCCGCATTACATGAGCCCCGAGCAGGGGCACGGCAAGCCCATCGACGCGCGCAGCGACATCTACAGCCTCGGCGTCATGCTCTACGAGATGCTGACCGGCAAGAAGCCGTTCGATGCCGACAATCACATGGCCATCCTCGTGCATCACGCGAAGGCGCCCATCCCGAGGCTGCCGGACCGAATCGCCGGCATCCAGATGGTGATCGACAGTCTCATGGCGAAGGAGGCCGACGATCGTCCCGCGACCGCGACCGAGGCCGCAAGGCTCATCGAAGCGGCCCTCGACGTGCTCAACGCAGTCGCCGAGCAGAACGCGGGTACGAGCGGCACGATGCCGCGCGTCGCGCCGCTGCCGACATGAGCGCTGCTTCGTGAGCCGGGCCCGCGAGGCAGCCGCGGCCGCCCGATACGCGCGCGCGACGGAAGGATCGATCCTGCGGGCGGCGACACCACGGGCCTGGGTCGACGCGGCACTCGACGACCTCCCGACGCTGCTGGTGGATCATTCGAACTGCGAGAAGAAGGCCGCGTCCACCGCGCTCGCGTTGATCTTCGCTTACCCGGAAGACCGGCCCCTCAACGTCGCTCTGTCCCGTCTGGCGCGTGAAGAGCTCAAGCATTTCGAGCAGGTAGAGCGGCTCATGAAGAAGCTCGATGTGCCCCACCGGCGCCTGCAGCCTGGACGCTACGCGGCCGAGCTGCGCAAGCTGGTGCGGACGCATGAGCCGAAACGCAAGCTCGATCTGATGATCGTGCACGCGCTGATCGAGGCGCGCTCGTGCGAACGCTTCCGGCTGCTCGCGCCGGAGCTGCCCGTGGACGTGCGCGATCTCTACGGGCAGCTGGAGCGCTCCGAGGCACGGCACTTCGAGATCTATCTAGATTTCGCCGCGCGCGAGTACGGCGCGGAAGAGATCACCGCGCGGCTCGACGTGATCGCGGCGCGGGAAACGGAGCTGGCGACCCTGCCCGATGGAGAACTCAGGTTTCATTCCGGTCCGCCGGCCTGAGCGCGGCACATGCTCGTGACCACCTTCGACGAGACGGACTGAGCGTCAGCGGGGCAAGGGGACTTCGCGCACGCCATTCGCGTCGATCGCCACGCAGCTCGCCGCCTCGTACCACGGCGCCAGCACCACGCGCTCCGCCTGCTGTCCGTCGAGATCGATGGCGTGCACGGCCGGGCGATGCGTGTGACCGTGCACGAGCCGCCGCGTGCCGGTGGCGCGCAGCGCGCGCGCGACGGCGGCGGGATTCGCGTCCATCAGCACGGGGATCTGCCGCTCCGTGTGCGCCTTGCTGCCCTGTCGCGCGGCGCTCGCGAGCCGGCGACGCGCACCGAGCGGCAGCGACAGGAAACGCCGTTGCCAGGCAGGCCGGCGCACGATGTCGCGCAGCTCCTGGTAGGGCAGGTCCTCGATGCAGAACACGTCCCCGTGACTCAGCAAGGTGGGCACGCCGTGCAGCTCCACTTTCACGGGATCCGGCAGTAGTTTGACGCCCGTGCGCCGTTCGAAACCCGCGCCGAGCAGGAAGTCGCGATTGCCGTGCAGTGCGTACACCGGGATGCCCGCGGCGGTCAGTGCATGCAGCCCCGCGCAGGCACGCGCGTTGTCCGCGTCGTCGTCGTCGTCACCCACCCAGACTTCGAACAGGTCGCCGAGCAGATAGAGCGAATCCGCGGCGCGCGCGGGTCCCTCGAGGAACCCGAGGAACGCATCGATGGCCCACGGGGCCTCGCTGTCGAGATGCAGGTCGGACGCGAAAAGGGTGTGCTGAGGCACGCTCAGTTCGGAGGCGGCGTATCCGCGGGCTTCTCGCCTTCCGGCGTCGCGGCCGGCGGCGTGGGCGTGGACTCGGGCGTGGGCGGGACCACCGTGGTGCCGGCCGGCGGGTTCGTCGGCGGCGGGGTGTCCTCGATCAGTTCGATCTTCTGGATCACCACCTCGCGCAGCGGAGAATCCTGCTTGAACGGCCCCATCGCGCCCGTGGGCGAGACGCTGATGCGATCGACGACATCCATGCCCTCGACGACCTTGCCGAACACCGCGTAACCCCAGCGAGTCGGCAGCGGGTCGAGGTCGCTGTTGTCGGCGACGTTGATGTAGAACTGGGCGTCACCCGAGTGCGGGCCGGACGCGCGCGCGAGACCCACCGTGCCGCGCAGGTTCTTCAAGCCATTGCCGGCCTCGTTCGCGATCGGCTTGTAGGTCGGCTTGGCCTTGAAATCCGGACCGACGCCGCCGCCCTGGATCAGGAAGTTGGCGACCACGCGATGGAACAGCGTGTTCGTGTAGAAACCTTCCTTCACGTACTTCGTGAAATTCTCCGCCGTGAGCGGCGCGCGATCGCGCTGGATCTCGATGACGAACACGCCGAGGCTGGTCGTGACGCGCGCACGCTCGGGTCCTGCGGCCTGGACCGCCCATGGTGCGACCACGGAGACAATGGCGGCGAGGGCGACAAACCGTGAGCGGAGACTATTCATGGGCTGCGATTCTACCGAAGCGGCGGGGCTGGGGTTGCGACCATGAAACCCACGCGGAGTTTCCCTAGAATCCACCGATGTCCGCGACCCGCGTCACCACGAGATTCGCCCCCAGCCCCACGGGCGAGCTGCATCTCGGCAATGCGCGAACGGCCCTGTTCAGCTGGCTCTTCGCGCGTCACCACGGCGGCAGCTTCGTCCTGCGCATCGAAGACACCGACACCGAACGCAGCAAGGAACCGTTCACGCAGGCGCTCATGGACGACCTGCGCTGGATGGGTCTGGTCTGGGACCGGGGTCCCGGCGACCCGGGAGACGAATACCGGCAGTCGCGGCGCGGCGCGATCTACGCACGCCACTCGGCGACCCTCGATGCGCGCGGCTTCACGTATCCCTGCTACTGCACGCCGCTCGAACTCGAGATGTCGCGCAAGGCGCAGCTGGCCGCGGGCCGGCCGCCGCGATACGCGGGCACTTGCCGCGATTTGTCGCCCGAGGCCCGCGTGCGCAAGAGCGCGCAGGGCATTTCACCCACCACGCGTTTCCGCGTCCCTGCGGGCAGGGTGGTCGAGTTCGACGACATGGTGCATGGCGCGCAGCGCTTCGCCACCGACGACATCGGGGATTTCATCCTGCGCCGCGCCGACGGCAGCGCCGCGTTCTTCTTCAGCAACGCGATCGATGACGCCGCGATGGGCATCACGCACGTCCTGCGCGGCGAGGATCACCTCACGAACACGCCGCGGCAGCTCCTCGTGCTCGAGGCGCTGGAGCTGCGCACGCCGACGTACGGTCACCTCTCCCTGCTGGTGGGAGCGGATGGCGCGCCGCTCTCGAAGCGTCACGGCGCGACGAGCGTGCGCGAGTTCCGCGAGCGCGGCTATCTACCCGGTGCACTGGCGAACCACCTGTTCCGCCTCGGCCATTCGAGCGGCGAGAACGGCGTGCTGTCGCCAGAGGCGATGCCCAGGCACTTCACGGTGAAGCATCTCGGCCGTGCCCCCGCGCGCTTCGAGGAGTCGCAGCTCAACGTCTGGCAGCGGGAGGTCGCCCACCACATGCCGCTCGAGGACAGCGAGCGCTGGCTCGCCGCGGAGACGCCGGACGACATCGATCCCGCGCGCCGCCGCGCGTTCATCGCGGCGATCCGGCCGAACGTGCTGCTGCCGAAGGACGTCGCGCATTGGCGCGCCGTCGTGTTCGGCGCGTCTCCACCGCTAGACGCAGGCGCGCTCGAGCGCGTGCGCGAAGCCGGCCCTGCGTTCTTTCGCGCGGCCGCCGATGCAGCGCGCGCGGGCGGCAAGCTCAAGGGCATCGTGAACGCCGTGCAGGCCGCGACGGGCGCGAAGGGTCCGTCGTTGTGGAAGCCCTTGCGACTCGCGCTCACGGGCACCACCGAGGGACCCGAGCTCGCGCCTCTGCTCGACGCCATGCCCGACTCCGCCATCCACGATCGTCTGAACCGCTTCGCCGCATGATCCAGATCCACAATTCCCTCACCGGCCGCAAGCAGCCACTCGTCCCGATCGAACCCGGCCACGTGCGCATGTACAGCTGCGGCGTGACCGTCTACGACTATTTCCACGTGGGCAACGCACGCATGCTGGTCGTGTTCGACATGGTGAGCCGGTGGTTGCGGCATGGCGGCCTGCGCGTGACCTACGTGCGCAACATCACCGACGTCGACGACAAGATCATCAACCGTGCGCGCGACGCGGGCGTCGACTGGCGCGATCACGCGAAGAAATTCACGGCGGCGATGCACGAGGATCTCGATCGGCTCGGCTGCCTGCGCCCCGAGAAGGAACCGAAGGCCTCCGAATACATCGACGAGATGCTCGTCATGATCGGCCAGCTCGTCGCGCGCGGCTATGCCTATCAGGCGTCGAACGGCGATGTCATGTACGACGTCCGCAAGTTCGGTCCGTACGGACGGTTGTCCGGCCGCAAGCTGGATGACTTGCGCGCGGGCGCGCGCGTCGAGGTCGACGAAGCGAAGCGCGATCCGCTCGACTTCGTGTTGTGGAAATCCGCGAAGCCCGGCGAACCGGCGTGGCCGTCCGCCTGGGGCGAGGGCCGTCCCGGCTGGCACATCGAGTGCTCCGCGATGTCCACGAAGGAGCTGGGCGAGCATTTCGACATCCACGGCGGCGGGCTCGATCTCAAGTTCCCGCATCACGAGAACGAGATCGCGCAGACCTGCGGCGCCTCCGATGCGAAGTTCGCCGAGATCTGGATGCACAACGGCTTTCTCAACATCGACAACGAGAAGATGTCGAAGTCGCTGGGCAACTTCTTCACCACGCGAGAGGTGCTCGCGAAGATCAAGCACCCCGAAGTGCTGCGGTTCTTCCTGCTGTCCAGCCACTACCGCGGACCGATGAATTACTCGGTCGACCAGCTCACGCAGTCCGAGGCCGCGCTGAATCGCCTGTACACGGCGCTGCGCGATGTCTCGGCGGTCGGCGACGAGCACGTCTATTCGCCGACGGCGGCGACGCAGGCTTTCCAGGCGGCGATGGACGACGATTTCAACACGCCCGAGGCGATTGCCGTGCTGCAGGGGCTGGCGCGCGATCTGAATACCGCGCGGACGATCCCCGCCGATGGGCACAAGGCCAGGTTGCTCGCCGGCGAGCTGCGCGCACTCGGCGGCGCGCTCGGACTCCTGCAGCTGCCGCCGGAGGACTGGTTCCGCTGCGGCGTGGGCGCGGCGAGTGGCCTGTCCGATGCCGAGATCGAGGCACGGATCGCGGCGCGCAAGGCCGCGAAACAAGCCCGGAATTTCCCGGAGTCCGACCGGATTCGCGACGAGCTCGCGGCGGGCGGCGTGATCCTCGAGGACAAGCCCGGCGGCGTCACGACCTGGCGGCGGTCATGAGCGCCTGAAATTGACCGGGCCCGTGGCCGCTCGGGTATGATGCGCGCCCCCGTCCGCCGGGCGGTGGATCGGCGTAGCGGGGCATGGCGCAGTCTGGTAGCGCATCTGCTTTGGGAGCAGAGGGTCGCAGGTTCGAATCCTGCTGCCCCGACCAACCGATGAGGACCAGGCGCGAGTCAGGTAGTCTCCGTTCCGCTGTGCGCCCGTAGCTCAGTTGGATAGAGCACCGGCCTTCTAAGCCGGTGGTCGCAGGTTCGACTCCTGCCGGGCGCGCCATATTTGGCAAATGTTTTTCGGTGGTGGCCGTAGCTCAGTTGGTAGAGCCCCGGGTTGTGATCTCGGCTGTCGTGGGTTCGAGTCCCATCGGCCACCCCATCTTCTCTCCCACGTCGACCGCGAGTGCGGAAGTTTCGTCGCCCACGCAATAACTCCCCCGCGACTCCGGTCGATTCCACATCGACCACTGCGAGAGGCCGCACATGAACATCGCCGCGAAAAGAACCTGCTGGGCGCTCTGCGCGCTGCTGATGTCGGCGCAGGCTGCACTGGCTGGGGAATTCTTCGAAACCGATGGGCTCGCGTTGCGCGGCTACGATCCGGTCGCCTACTTCGAAGCGAACGAACCGACGAAGGGAAACTCCGCGCACGCCTTCGAGTACAAGGGCTCGACCTTCGTGTTCGCGTCCGCACAGAACCGCGACAAGTTCGCGGCGCAGCCGGAGAAGTACGCGCCGCAGTACGGCGGCTACTGTGCGCTCGGCACCGCGAATGGCTACAAGGTGAGCACGCAGCCGGACGCCTTCAAGGTGGTCGGCGGCAAGCTGTACCTCAACTACGACCGCAAGGTCCGCGACCTGTGGTCGAAGGACGAGCCGGGTTATATCGCCAGGGCGGACGCGAACTGGCCAGACGTGTCGAAGCAGAAACGGCGCGACTGAGCCGCGATCAGCGCAACGGCTCGCAGACCGTCGGTGTGGCAGAGAAGGCCGTCGACGCCGTGCCGAGCGCCAGGAACAGCACGAGCCTGATCACGGTCGTCTGACCCTGCCCCAGAGATCGTCGTACCGGCAGCCGGTGAGGTCCTCGACGACCGCGCGATTCGCGGGCGTCGGCGCGGTGAAATCGTTCGCCTTGAAGCGCTCGATCTCCTGCATGAGAACCGCGTGCGTTTCGCTGTTGAGCCGGAAGCGCAGCGACACGACGAACCCGAACGCCATGATCGCGAGCGGTCCGACGGCGACGATGAGGATGACGGTCGTCACCACGGACGCCGGCTGGTCCATCGTCTTCGGGATCAGGCCGGCGAAGTTCAGGATCTGGGTCGCGATGAAGATCGCGGCCGACTGCATGACCTTGCGCACGAACGTCATGACGCCGGCGAACGCGCCTTCGCGGCGCCGGCCGGTCACGATCTCGTCAACATCCGGCATGTAGTTGTAGACGCTCCACGGGATGTAGTTGAGTGCGCCCCGGCCGAGACCGGCGATCACGACGATGGCGCAATACCAGAAAATGTCGGTCACGCCCGCGGCGTACAGCGCCAGCAGCCCCGCCACGCCGGCGGCGAACAGCAGCAGGGCGACGCGATACGACGGCGCCGGGTGGAATCGCAGGCACGCCCAGATCGCAACGAACACCGACACGAGCTGCGCGATGGCCATCGCGGCGGAGATGTTCGCGGTGGTGGTGATGGTGCCCGCGAGCGCGAAGGCGATGAAGTAGGGTAGCGCGACGTTCAATACGTCCTGGCTCACGTAGCCACCCAGGTACATGCCGAGGTGCAGGCGGAACGCGCGGATGCGCATCGTCGCCGCGAGGTCGCCGAAGAGCTGCTCGAAGTTCGAGAACGGCGATTTGTCGGGCGGCTTGTCCGCGTTCGGGATCTCGGCGCGCGGGCGTTCCCACGTGAAGAGATAGACCGCGATCGCGACGAGCACGAAGAACACCGAGAACGTGATGCCGAGGTAGAAGAACGTGGTCGGCGAGTCCTTGCCGCCGAGGTGCTCCACGATGAGCGCGGGCAACCACAGCGCCGCGATGTTCGCGATCTGCCCGCAAATGATGCGCGCGCCCGCGAACTTGGCCTTCGTCGCATAGTTCGGCGACATCTCGGCCGCGAGCGTTTCGTACGGGATGATCTCCATCGCGTACACGAGCTCGAAGAACACGTACGTGACCAGGTAGTACCAGAAGGTCTGTCCCTCGACCCACATGAGCGCGAACGAGGGCAGCAGCGGGATCGCGATCAGGATGAAGAAGCGGCGCCGGCCGAACGTCTTGCCGAACCAGGTGTGGTGGAAGTGATCGGAGATGTAGCCGATCAGGGGCGAAAAGAAGGCGTCGAGAAGGCGCGCCGCGACGACGATCAGGCCGGCCTCGGCGACAGTGAGGCCGCAATACGTGGTGTAGAAGAACGTGACCCACAGGCCGATGATCGACATCGCGCCGGCGCCGAGGAAATCGTTGGCGCCATACGCGATGTAGTTGCCGAGCCGGACCTGGCGCGCCGCCATTCCGGGCCTCAGATGAACGCGCGGCGGAATTCGCCGAGCGCCAGGATCGCCATGGCCTCGCCGTAGGGCATCGAGGTCAACGGAATCCGTCGGTAGCCGTCGAGATCGGCGAACACCGGCGTGCCGAACGAGACGTTCTTGAGCTCGCCGGACGGGTCGATATTCGCGAGTACGGCCTTGACCGCGCGTACCGCGGGCTCGGTGTATTCAGCCTCGATGTAGCGCTTGCGCACGGACTTCAGGATTCCGTACGCGAACCCGGCCGTTGCCGAGGCTTCCAGATAGGAGCCCGGATCGTCGATGAGCGTGTGCCACAGGCCGCTCTCGTCCTGGTGCTTCACG
>CADEED010000083.1:0-7341 GCA_902826225.1 uncultured Pseudomonadota bacterium
GCGAAGCCTGCCAAAATCGTCGCGGCGACGGCCACCGCGACCAGGGGGGATCTTCGGACTAACAACTCAAGCATGACCATGAGCCTCGACAGCGGGAGTGGTGAGCGCGGCGGCCTTGTTCTTCCGCTCGCGTTGCACCAGCACGTAGAACACGGGAGTCAGCAGCAGGCCGAACAGCGTGACGCCGATCATTCCGGAGAACACGGCGGCGCCCATCGCCTTGCGGACCTCGGAGCCGGCGCCGGTGGCGAGCACCAGCGGCACGACGCCCATGATGAAGGCGATCGACGTCATCACGATGGGGCGCAGGCGCAGGCGGGCCGCCTCGAGCACCGCCTGCACGCGGTCTCGGCCTTCTTCCTGCAGGTGTTTCGCGAACTCGACGATGAGGATCGCGTTCTTGCACGCGAGCGCGACGAGCACGAGGAAGCCGATCTGCGTGAAGATGTTGTAGTCGCCGCCTTCGATCTTGATGCCGATCGTGCCGGCGAGCACCGCGAGCGGCGCGATCAGGATGATGGCGAGCGGCAGCGAGAAGCTCTCGTACTGCGCAGCGAGCACCAGGAACACGAACAGCACGCACAGCGGAAAGACGAACAGCGCGGCGTCGCCAGCGTCGATCTGCTGGTATGCGAGCTCCGTCCATTCGTAGGACATGCCGGCCGGCAGATTCTTGTCGAGGATCTCGGCGATCGCCTGTTGCGCTTCGCCCGAGCTGTGCCCCGGCGACGGTCCGCCGTTGATGTCCGCGGACGGGTAGCCGTTGAAGCGCTCGACGATGTCCGGGCCGAACGATTCCTTGACGGAGATCATCGAGCCGAGTGGGACCATCTCTCCAGCGGAATTTCGCGTCTTGAGCGGAAGAATGTCGTCAACCTGCGAACGGAACGGCGCATCCGCCTGCGCCACCACACGGTAAGTGCGGCCAAATCGGTTGAAGTCATTGACATACATGGACCCTAGATTGACTTGCAGCGTCTGGAACACGTCGGACACCTTCACGCCCTGGCGCTTGGCCTTGAGGCGATCGACGTCGACGTCGAGCTGCGGAACGTTGATCTGATAGCTGGAGAAAACCCCCGCGAGGCGCGGGTCCTTGTAGGCCTCGCCGAGCGCATGCTGGACGGCGGCGTACAGCTCCTCGGCGCCGCGGTTCTGCCGGTCTTCGACGTTGAGCTTGAAGCCGCCGAGCATGCCGAGGCCGATCACCGGCGGCGGCGGGAAGACGGCGATGTACGCGTCCTGGATGCGCGAGAACTTCGCGTTCAGCGCACCGGCAATGGCGCCGGCGGAGAGCTCGTCGCCCTTGCGTTCGGAGAAGTCCTTGAGCGGGAAGAACACGATGGCGGCGCTCGAACTCGCCGCGAAGCCGTTCGCCGACACGCCGGCGAACTGCACCGAGGCCAGCACGCCCGGCGTCTGCTTGGCGATCTCGCCGATCTGTCGCACGACGGAATCCGTGCGATCGATCGAGGCCGCGGGCGGCAGCTGCACGATGCCCACGAGATAATTCTTGTCCTGCTGCGGGATGAACCCGCCTGGGAGAGAGGACAAGCCATACCACGTGAGCGCGATCAGACCCACGTAAGTCACGATCGCGATGGGCGCGCGACGGACCGTATGAGTGACCGCTTTCGAGTAGCCATCACCCGCGGCCGCGAAACCACGGTTGAAGCGTCTGAAGATTCCGCCGAACAGGCGATCCATGCCGCGCGTGAGCGCGTCCGGCTTCGCGCCGTGCGGCTTGAGCAGCACGGCGGCGAGGGCGGGGGACAAGGTGAGCGAGTTGAACGCGGAGATCACCGTCGAGATGGCGATGGTGAGCGCGAACTGGCGATAGAACTGCCCGGTGAGGCCGTCGACGAAGGCGACGGGCACGAACACGGCGCACACCACCAGCGTGATCGCGATGATGGGTCGACTGACTTCCGCCATCGCGGCCTTGGTGGCTTCGAGTGGCGACTGCCCGTTCGCGATGTGCCGCTCGACGTTCTCCACGACGACGATCGAGTCGTCGACCACGATGCCGATGGCGAGCACGAGGCCGAACAAGGAGAGGGTGTTGATCGAGAAGCCGAAGGCGTAGAGCACGGCGAACGTGCCGATGATCGACACGGGAACGGCGACCAGCGGGATCACCGAGGCGCGCCACGTCTGCAGGAACAGGATGACCACGAGAACCACCAGCAGGATGGCCTCGAGCAGCGTCTCGATGACCGCATCGATCGACTGGCGCACGAACTGCGTCGGGTCGTAGATGATGTCGTAGTCCATTCCGTCCGGAAAACTCTTCTTGAGTTCCTCCATCTTCGAACGCACGGCGTTCGACAGGTCGAGCGCGTTCGAGCCCGGCGCCTGGTAGGCGGGGATCGCGACGGCATTGTCGTTCGAGAGCAGCGACTGCATGGCGTAGGTCGCCGCGCCCAGCTCGAGGCGGGCGACGTCCTTGAGCTGGACGACTTCGCCGGCCTCGCCGGTCTTGATGACCACGTCGCCGAATTCGGCTTCGTCGCGCAGACGGCCCTGCGCATTCAGCGCGACCTGGAACTCCGCGCCCTCCGCGGGCGGGGCGCCGATCTGGCCGGCCGCCACCTGCACGTTCTGCTCGCGGATCGCGGCGATCACGTCACCGGTGGTCAGATTGCGCGCGGAGAGTTTCTGCGGGTCGAGCCAGACGCGCATGGAGTAGTCACCCGCGCCAAACACGCGCACGTCGCCCATGCCGGGCAGGCGCGCCAGTGTGTCGCGGACGTTGAGGGTCGCGTAGTTGCGTAGATAGAGACTGTCGTAGCGTCCCGTGGGGGAAGTGAGGTGCACCACCATGAGGAACGACGGCGTGCTCTTGAGCGTGGACACGCCGAGTGCGCGGACTTCTTCGGGCAGGCGCGGCAGCGCCTGGGCGACGCGGTTCTGGACCTGCACCTGGGCCTTGTCGACGTCGGTGCCGATCTTGAACGTGACGGTGAGCGCGAGCGTGCCGTCCATCGTCGATTGCGAGGACATGTAGAGCATGTCCTCGACGCCGACGATTTCCTGTTCGAGCGGGGCAGCCACCGTTTCGGAAATCACTTTCGGATTGGCGCCGGGGTAGGAGGCGCGCACGACGACCGACGGGGGCACCACTTCGGGGTACTCGCTCACCGGCAGTTTGAACAACGCGATGGCGCCGCCGATCGTGATGAACGCGGAGAGGACCGCCGCGAAGACCGGTCTGTCGATGAAGAAGCTGGAGAATTTCATACTTGCTTACTTGCCCATGTGGTCGGGGAGAAAGGGGACAGTCCCCTTTTCCGGACGGAAAAGAGGACAGTCCCCGACGGTCCCGTCATTTCTGCGCTACCAGGGTCTTGGGCTTGCCGTGCAACGGCTCGCCCATCGCCACGATTTCCGGCGTTACCGGCATGCCGGGGCGCACCTGCTGCAGCCCCTTCACGAGGATCACGTCGTTCACGTTCAGGCCCTCGCGCACGACGCGCAGGCCGTCGACGAGCGGGCCGAGTTTCACCGGCGTGTACTCGACCTTGTTCTCCTTGCCGACCTTGAGCACGAACTTCACGCTCTGATCGGTGCCGACGGCGCTGTCATTGATGAGCAGCGCGTCGTACTGGCCGCTGCCGATGAGCTTCACGCGCGCGAACATGCCTGGCGTGAAACGGCGGTCGGCGTTCTTGAAGAGGCCGCGCGCATGGATCGTGCCCGTTGCCGGATCGAGTTCGTTGTCGAGGAACACGAGCTGTCCCTCGTGCGGATGGCCCTTCTCGTCGGCGACGCCGGCCCACACGGGGTTCTTCGCATTGCGCTGGCTCTTGAGCTCGCCGCGCAGCTCGAGGCCGATGTACTTGAGGTACACCTGCTCGTCGCCGTCGAAAGAGACATAGATGGGGTCGATCGAGACGACGGTGGTCAGCAGCGTCTGGCCCGCGGCCACGAGGTTACCCGCCGTGATCTCGGTGCGGCCGACGAGCCCGGAGATGGGCGCGCGCACCTGCGTGAAGGAGAGGTCGAGTGCCGCGGACTCCACCGCCGCTTCGGCGGCGGCGAGATTCGCGGAGGCGGCTTCGCTGCCCGACGAACGGGAGTCGAACTCCTCCTGCGAGATCGCGCGTTTCTCGATGAGCTTGATCGCGCGCTCGCGCTCGGACTGCGCCAGTGTCAGTTGCGTGCGCGCCCTGGCGAGCTCGGCCTGCGCATGTTTCAGCGTCGCCTCGTACGGGCGCGGATCGATGATGTAGAGGATGTCGCCCTTCTTGACCTCATGGCCCTGCTGGAAGTGCGTCGCGGTGATGTAACCCGAGACGCGCGGGCGGATCTCGACGCGTTCGACGGCTTCGAAGCGGCCCGTGAACTCGTCGAACTCGGTGATCGATTTCGAAACGACCTTGGAGGCGGTGACCGCGGGCGGCGCCGGCGGCGCGTCGGCGGCCTCGTTGCGCGCGCAAGCGGCGAGGATCGCGGAGACGGAGAGAGCGACGGCAGCGAGCTTGAGCGACTGGTACACGGAAGATTCCTCCTGGACTTGTGGAGTGAATCCTGGGCGTCGGAGGCCCCGCGGCGCATGGACCGGTGGGGCTAGCGCGCGCGCTCATTAGCAGAGGCGGGGGCTATCTCCAACGGGGTAGAGGCTGAGGGAGTCGGGCTCAGAGCAACGGGGAAAGGGCCTCGAGCAGCGCGTCCGGGGATCCCGGCCGCCCATCGCGCCATTGCGACTCGAACTCCGCGATCTCGAGGCCGATCACCTCGTGCTCCGCGGCGACCTGCGCCACGGCGCGCAGGTCCGCGAGCGTCAGGCCCTCCGCGACGGCGTACTCCGTCGGGACGATGCCGGGGTCCATCACGTCGCAGTCGAGATGCACGTACACGGGACGGCCGGCGATCGCCGCGCGCAGCTGCGCCGGCAGGTCCGGCGTGACCGGCAGGTGTTTCACCTTTCCTTCATCGATGAGTCTCTTCTCGTCGGGATCGAGGTCGCGCGCGCCGACGAGGATCACGTTCGCGAGCGCGAGCGTGCCGCCGAGCCCCGAGTCCCACAGGCCCGCGGCGCCGGTGATCACCATTCCGCCGAGATAGGGTTCCGCGCGCGACGCCGGCATGTTCGAGTCCCCGTGCGCATCGAGCCAGATCACGCAGGCATCGGGACGGCGGCGCGCGATCACCGGCACCGTGGCCAGGCCCGCCGCGCACCGGCCCATCGCCGTGACGCTGCGCTTGCGCGCGACCAACAACGCGTCGACGGCCGCGGCCAGCGAGCGCAGATCGCCGCGCGCGATGGCGAGTTCGCGGTCCCAGCTCGCGCGTTGCGGATCGCGCGTCGTGCCGACGAACTTGGGCGTGAGCCGCAGGCGCCCGGACAGCGAATTGCCGACGAGCAGCGCGCCCGCGATCCCGAACGGGTTGCGGTCACCGGCGCAGCCGCGATAGATGACGAGACCGGCTTGGGCAGGCGTGTTCACGAGAGCATTTTCGGCCTTCGACCCGGGCGATGGAAGTAGGTGAATGTGCGCCAGCTCTTCGTCCTGCTCGAAGAATCGAGCGATCAAGGCACTTTCCTAGTCGTATTTGAGCCGAACGGCGCGTGCGGTAATGTACGTGCCGATGCCCACGCACATGGAACTGGTTCTCCAGGCAGCCGCGTTCGCGGCCGAGAAACACCGGACTCAGCGCCGCAAGGACGTCGAGACGCCCTACATCAACCACCCGATCCAGCTCGCGTACATCCTCGTGCAGGCGAACATCGAAGATTCGGTCGTGCTCGCGGCTGCGCTGCTGCACGACACCGTGGAGGACACCAGCACGACGCTCGACGAGATCGAGATCGTGTTCGGCTACGAGATCGCCCGCATCGTCGCCGAATGCTCCGACGACAAGGCCCAGACGAAGCTCGAGCGCAAGCAGGCGCAGATCGACCGCGCCGCCAGGCTCAGCCGCGAGGCGCGGCTGGTGAAGATCGCCGACAAGATCGCGAACGTGAGCGACATCGAAGGCGCGCCGCCCGCCGGGTGGTCGCTCGAGCGCAAGCGCGAATACTTCGACTGGTCCAAGGCGGTGGTCGACCGGATGCGCGGCACGAACGCGTCGCTCGAGAAGCGCTTCGACGCGGAATACCTCAAGCGACCTTGAACTTCAGCCGGCGCTCAGCGGTGGATCACGCAGCGTGTACACCGGAGCGAAGCCGCCTCCCGCCGAGCGGAAGTTGGTGGTCTGGCCCTGGTACAGGCGGGCAGCGAGGAGCTGTTGCCGGCCGTCGTAGACATAGCTGCGCAGGTCGAACTTGAAACCGGGCTGGTCGGCGGCTGCGCAGTGACGTTCGGCCGGGGTGGCTATTTCCTGGGCGACGTAGTCTCCGCGCATGATCTCGTCGAAGACTCGCCGCGTCAGCTTGTCTCCCCGGTACGCACCGCGGCTGCCGAACCCTTGCGCGGGCTTGAAGAACCAGCGGGATCGCTCCCGCCACCAGTTCTCGGCGGGGCCGTCGACTCGCAGGGTCTGCGGAATTCCGCGGCTCAGCGTCTCGACGACTTGCCGGGGCAACCCCATTTCCGAAAGCGCCGCCGCGTCGGACAGCGTCGCGAGGTTCAGCTTGTGGGAGTACACGGCGTGCGCGCGCGGGTGCGGCGTGATCACGGCGGCATCGGACTCGTACGCGACGCGCAGCGCGCGGTGCGATTCCTCCACGAAGTAGAAGTCCGTCGTCCGGTTGTAGACGAGATCGATGCGCCGGCCGTCGTGCGACAGGTGGCCATCGCGCAGGTCGAGCGCTCGGCTATCGACGACGAAGGTCTCGATCCCGCGTCTCGCGAGCAGACTCCTGACGAGCAGGAACTCGGGGAAGAGGTACTGTGAACCAGGATCATCGTCGACGATCGCCACGGTGGTGAGTGGCCGGTCCCCGCGCGCGAGCCGCCACTCCGACGCGAACATGTCGAGAATCGCCGCCTCGATTCCTCCGGGCGTCTGTTCCATGCGGAGGACGTCATCGAGGCGCGGGCAGCATGCCCGTTGCGCGCGCAGCAGCTCGCTGTTGAGGAGCGCGCCGCCGGAATTGGTGTTGATTTCGATGAGCTTCGGCCCGTCGGGCGTCACGTGGAAGTCGTACCCGAAAAAGACCCCCAGCGCCGGCACGGCACGTTGCGCGATCGCCGGCGCTCGTGCGAGCGCGATGGTGAGGTAGCCAGGCGATCGGACGGCGATCGAGATCGCGTCGATGAGCTGCGTGATCCGTCGCGCGGTATCCGCGGAAATGAACACGGGCAGTGGCGAGAACAGATGGCGGTGGGAGCTGTTTAGTGACGTGCCCGCGAGCGCTGGCGCGAGGCGAGCGTCCAGGGCCCGGTGCAGGCCAAG
>CADEED010000083.1:7379-8831 GCA_902826225.1 uncultured Pseudomonadota bacterium
CGGCGACCGGGCTCACGCGTGAACCCGCCTCGGCGAAAGCGCGCGAAGCAGCCCGTAGCCCAGCAACGCACCGATGAGTTGGGCGGCGACGAACCCGGGGACGTCCATGGGCCGAATTCCGGAAAACGTGTCGCTCAGCGATCTCGCCAACGTGATCGCCGGGTTCGCGAACGATGTCGACGCGGTGAACCAGTAGGCTGCGCCGATCCAGGCGGGCACCCGCCACGCGGCGGATGCGATCGAGGGAGCGCTGAACGCGACCCACACGAGTCCCGCGGTCGCGACCACCTCCGAAATCCACTGGGCGCCGCCGGTGCGGACGTGCGTGGACAACCCGACGGGTGACAGATCGAACATCGAATGGGCGAGGATCGCGCCCAGGCAGCATCCCGAGCACTGGAGCAGCGCAAATCCCGCCGCACGCCCCATCGGCAGTTCGCCGCGCAGGGCGGCGATGAAAGAGACGGCGGGATTGAAATGAGCGCCGCTCAGGGGGCCCAGTGTGGCAATGAGCACCGCGAGCGCCGCCACCGTCGCGCCGGTATTGGCCAACAGCGCAATCGCGGCGTTACCGCCGGCCAGGCGCTCCGCCATGATTCCCGAGCCGATGACGGCGGCCGACAGAAGCAGCGAGCCCAATAGCTCGGCGACGACGGCGCGGCGCATGTGTCAGGCGACTTCGATCGGAGAGGAGTGACCGATGGCGTTCAATCTCTCCTGCAACTTCGTGCGTTCGAGCGAGCGGATGGGCAGGCTCGTGAAGAGCTTGATGCGGCTCTCGAGTTCGCGAAACGCCTGGCGGAAGGCGAACCATTTTTCGGTCTCGGAACCCTCCACGGCAGCGGGATCGGCGACGCCCCAGTGCGCCGTCATCGGCTGGCCGGGCCAGATCGGGCACATCTCTCCCGCCGCGTTGTCGCAAACCGTGAAAACGAAATCGAGTCGCGGCGCCCCGGGCCTCGCGAACTCGTCCCAACTCTTGCTGCGCAGCTTGTCGGTCGGCATCTTCACGTGGCGCAGGAGTTCGAGCGCGATCGGGTTTACCGCGCCCTTCGGACTGCTTCCGGCGCTGTAACCCACGAACTTGCCGCGTCCCCAATGATTGACGAGCACCTCGGCGAGGATGCTGCGGGCGGAGTTTCCCGTGCAGAGAAACAGTACGTTGAATGGCTGATCAGACATGATCGGACCTCAGAGCGGTTTGTACATGAAGGCGGAGCTCGCAGGGCAGATGCCCGAGAACTCGCGGGTGTTGCGGATGTCCGCGGGCGCTGTCGCACGCTCGGCATGGCAGTAGCCGCGACCGGAAAAAAAAGTTTCGGCCGTCGTGGTCAGCAGATAGATCGTGCCGACTCCGCGCGACCGCGCGTGCGCTTCGGCGTGCTCGAGGAGGGCCGTGCCCAGCGATCGCGATCGGGACTCGCGCGTGACGACCAGCGAGCGCAGCAGCGC
>CADEED010000083.1:8841-18718 GCA_902826225.1 uncultured Pseudomonadota bacterium
GACGAGGCCGCTCGGCGCCGAAGCCGGGCCGCTGAAGAAGAATTCCTCGCAATGCTTCTCGGTCAAGTCCTCCGTCGGGAGCCCGGCGGATTCGAGCAGCGCGATGGCCGCCGGCAGTGACGGCGTCGATCGAATGGCGAGCGCGGGATCCACGGGATGCGCGTTCACGCTGCGGACTTGCGGCGGGGCGACCGGGCGATGGCGGCCGGTTTGCACCCGGTGTCGCACGCGCCGTCGCCGGCCGAGCAGCACTTGTCGGTGAGATATCCCACGAGCCCGTTCATGACGCTGAAGTCGGCGCTGTAGATGAGCTGACGGCTCGCGCGTGCCTGCCTGACGAGGCCTGCGCGCAGCAGTGCCTGCAGGTGAAACGTGAGCGAGGAGGGAACCAGTCCCACGCGCTCGCCGATGACCCCGGCGGCCAGACCCTGCGGGCCGCGCTCGACGAGCAGGCGGTAGATGGCCAGCCGGTGCTCGTGGGCGAGGGCGCCGAGCGCGCCGATGATCTCCGGGGTCTTCATGGCGCGTTACGATATTACGAGAAAGATCGTAAGGTCAACGGAAAACTCGCGACCGGCGCCGATCGGGTAGTCTTGGCGGCCTCATGAAACCTGTCGTCCTGAATCTGATCATCGCGAACGTCGTCGCGTACTTCATCGAGCTGAAGTTCCTGCTGCCGGTCATCGCGAACTTCGCGCTGTGGCCGATCGGGAGTTTCCCGTCCACGGAGGGTCCCACAGTCGGGTTCCAGCCCTGGCAGATCATCACGTACGCCTTCCTGCACGATCCCGAGCAGTACGCGCACATCCTGCTCAACATGTACGGCCTGTACATGTTCGGATCCGACATCGAGGGCCGCATCGGCTCGATGCGGTTCCTGCTGCTGTACTTCGTGTCGGTGGTCGTCGCGGCCGTGGCGCAGCTCATCACGGTGTCGATGTCGGGCTCAATCGTGCCGACCATGGGCGCATCGGGCGGCGTGTTCGGCGTGCTGCTCGCATTCGGCATGCTGTTCCCGCAGCGCAAACTCATGCTGATCTTTCCGCCGATCCCCATGAAAGCGTGGTTCATGGTGACTGCGTATGCCGTCGTCGAGCTCGCGAACGGCGTGTTCCGGTCGAACTCCGGCGTCGCGCACTTCGCGCACCTGGGTGGCGCGCTCGGCGGGCTCATCGTGATGCTCGCGATCGGGTACAAGAAGTTCCGCGCGTCGCGCTACGACTGAAGGGGGTCAGACCCCATTTCCCAGCAAATGGGGTCTGACCCTATTTCTAGTCGCGCTTCGGGCGCATGAAGTTGGCGAACACGTAACCCGCCACCTTGAGACACGCTTCCTGACTCGCAGTCGAGTCGAAGTGGTAGTGGATGCCACCGTATTCGCGGCTCACGGCCTGCTGCTGGGCGATCTCCCAGAAGCCCGTGTAGGCGACCGTCACGTCGGCGTTCCCGTTGATGCCGGTCCACGTCGCAGATACCGGGATCTCGTCGGTGCCGAAGAACAGGCGCAGCGACGTCGCGGCGCTCGAGCCGATGCAGGCCATGTTGCCGGCGTAGGAGGGATACGGCGGCGTCGTGAGCAGCGGCATCCAGGTCTTGTCGGCCGTGGTCGCGGGGTTCATGTCCTCGTCGGCGCGCTGGATCGCATGCACCGGGCGCCACAGCTGGAACACGAACTTGCTGGCTTGCGCCGTCTGCACGCCGTCCATCATCGATACGTTCACGAGTGCGAAGAGGCGCGCAGTTTCGATGAGACCGAGATTTTGCGAGCGCGCGACGTTTCGCGTGATGTTGTTCCAGATCGCCGACCATTGCTGGCGATAGTTCACCGAAGCCCACGTGCGCGCGAGCACCGTCTGCTCCGCGGTGCGCACGGTGCTGTTCACGCCGCCGATCGCCATGATCTCGTTGACTCCATCCGCGTACTCCTGGCTATTGAGCGACGGGGGACGGCGCGGAATGAAGTAGAACGGAGTCGGCAGGGCGAACGGCCTCGAGTCGCCGGCCTGCACGAACGCCGCGACGGGGAAATTCGGCGGCGTCGGCTGCCACACGCCGGGCAGTGCGGGCGGCGTGTAAGACTGCGGCGTTTCCCAGCCATCGTTCATGCGCCAGTCGAGGATCTTCTTGGCGACGTCCCGGCCGACCTGCGCGCCGAGCTGCGCGCGGATCGGATTCACCCCTTGCAGGCGCGTCGCGAGCAATGCATCGGCATTTGCCTGGGCCGTGGGGAAAAGCGCGACGAGCACGTCGTGCGCGGCCTGCGCTGCGGCGATCTCGCTCGACGCATGGCGCCACGCGGGCACCTTGACGCGATAGGACTTGTAACCGCCCTCGATCGAGTTGATCGAATCGAACATCGCGATGTGCATCATCGAGTAGCCGCGCGGGAGCGTCGGGCCCGCCGAATTCGGCACGGTCATTTCCATGAGGTTGTTCCACTCGACGATGACTTCGCGATCGCCGGTGGACGAGGGGGCATCGTGACCCGCGAATGCCGCGGGCGCCAGTGCGCCGGCCGCGCAGAGCGCGGCGGTGAGTTGCTTGAACATGAGAAACCTTCCTGAGTTGAGTGGTTAGCGGGCGGAAGGTTGCGCGCGAGGCGTGGAAGGGAGCGTGGTAGTGGGCGTGGAAAAAGGGGTCAGAGCTATTTTTCTCAGGCGACTCGGCCCAATCGGCGGCGTCATGGAAAAATAGCTCTGACCCCTTTTTGCCCCTCTCAGTGTCCTCGTCTTCCTTTTGGGAACGAGACGATCCGCGCCGAGGACGAGCCGCCGGTGTGCCAGGTCTTGATCAGTGCCGGTTCGCGATTGCGACAGATGGTGCAGCGGAAGCGCGCGCCGGCAGGGAGCGGGAGGAAGTCCACCTCGCGCTGGGATTTATGGCCGCACTGACGGCATTCGATGAAGAGGGTGTGGGCTCCGCGGGCCATGCGGGGACTTTACGTTGCGCGGTGCGTCGCCCAGCAAGCCGAAGCGTCTGGTGCTGTATGCCGCGGCGGACCGGGGCCGGCGCGTCGATGATCGGCGCCGCCCCGGATCCTCTCTGCTGCTTACTGGTCGACGAGCGGCGCGAACCCACCCCACACGACACGCTTTCCATCGAACGGCATGGACGTCGACATCGCCTGCATTCGCGGATCCTTCATCGCGCGGTCCCAGCCGGCGTCGCGCGCTTCCTTCGAAGGCCACTCGACCCACGAGTAGACGATCTTCTCGTCCTCTTTCGCCTTCACGGCACCCTTGAAGTCCGTGACCTTGCCATCCGGCACGTCGTCGCCCCAGCAGTCGACCGTGCGCGTCGCGCCGCATTCCTTGAGAATCGCCGCGTGCTTGTCGGCCATCTCGAGATACGCCGACTTGTTGGCTTCCGGCACCGCCGTCAGCATTCCGTCGATGTATCCGGGCTTGCCCGTGGCGCCCGTGTCATTGATGGGCGTGAATCCGCCGAAGATCATCCGCTTGCCGTCGAAGGGCATGTTCTTGCCCATCTCCTGCATCGCGGGATCGTTTTGCATCTGCTGGTTGGCCCGGTCGCGGGTCGCCTTGTCCGGATACTCGAGCCAGGAGAAGGCAATGCTCTCGTCGGGCTTTGCCTGCACCGCGCCTTTGAAGTCGGTGACCTTGCCATCCGGCACGTCGTCGCCCCAGGTCTCCACCTGTCGCGTCGCACCGAGGCGTTTGAAGTGCTCCACCGATGCGGCGGCGTGCTTCTGGAACTCCGCCTTCTTGCCGGACGGGACGGGGGCTACGAATCCTTCGATGTAACTCATGAATTCCTCCTGGGTTATTGATTTGCACCCCCTTGGAGGTCGATGCGCCCGCGATGTTCCGCACGCGTAGGACGATCCCCGCGTTCTGGTCTCCGGTTCGCGCACCCCAGCGAGACTTCGGTGGCGCGGGCGATCACGTGGGAGGTGGTACCGGTCGCAGCGATTCCGTTTCGCTCAACCCTGATAACCACCCTGCGCGAGGTATTCGGTTTCCTCCTGCGTGCTCTCGCGCCGCAGGATCGCATTCCGATGCGGAAAGCGCCCGAAACGCCGCACGATGTCGCGGTGATGTTCGGCGTGCGCGAGATCGTCCGGCTGCATGCGACGGGCGAGCGCGACGGCGCGTTCCTGGTCGGCGATGTCCTCCGAGTGCGCGAACGGCAGGACGAAGAACTTCTGCAGGTCGAGCGGGAACATCCGGTCGTAGCCGGCCGCGAATGCCGTCGACGCGACCTTGCGGGCCATCGCATCCGTGTCGTACATGCGCGGCGTGCCGCGGAAGGCGTTCCGCGGGAACTGGTCGAGCAGCAGGATCAACGCGAACGCGCCTTCGGGCGAGCTCTGCCATTGCGCGAGCTCGCCGCGGGCGGCCGACTCGTGATCGAGCAGGAAGCGTTCGCGGAAGCGCTTGTCGAATGCATCGTCCTTCGCGAACCAGAGCGCCGGGCCGGCCTGCTTCCAGAAGTCGATGACGCGCAGGGCGGCCGGGTTCGGCTGGAGCTGCGGGCTATGTGAGTATTTTTCCATGACGAGTCGTTCCGGCGCTTCGTGTGCGCGGGCCTGGCAGGTGGCGGCCGCGAGGATCGTCACGGCGAGGAGAGCGTTTGAGTTGTGCATGAAGGGTTCCTGAATTGACGGCGCAGAGGATGGCCGCGCACCCGTACTGAAGCCAGTGATACGATTTCATGGATATGCTGAATAGAACTAATCTCGCCAGGATCGACCTCAACCTGCTCGTGTTGTTCGAAGCCGTGCTCGAAGAACTGCACGTCGCGCGCGCGGCTGCGCGCCTGCACGTCTCGCCCTCGGCCGTGAGTCACGGGCTCGGGCGCTTGCGCCGCCTCATGAACGACCCGCTGTTCCTCAAGCAGCCGAAAGGCGTGGTGCCGACGGAGCGGGCACGCCTGCTGGCGGTGCCCATTGCCGAGATCCTCGAGCGCGCGCGCGAGGTGATCGAAAGCGCCGAGGCTTTCGATCCGCGGCATTCGCGGCGGCGGTTCGTCCTGGGAGCACCGGACGGTGCCTCCGCCGTGCTGCTGCCGCCGCTGCTCGCGGAACTGCGCGCGACGGCGCCGGGGATCGACCTGGGCGTGCGCAATCTGGTTGGAAATTTCGAAGCCGCGTTCACGGCGCTCGACCGGCGTGAGCTCGACCTCGCGGTGTTGCCGCTGCGGGAGATGCCGGCGCGCTTTTCGTCCTGCAAGCTCTACGACGAGGATTTCGTCATCGTACGGCGGGCGGGGCATCCGGCCAGGGGCAAACTGACGCTCGCAGGCTATTGCTCGGCGCCGCACCTCGTGGTGTCCAGTTCGGGAGATCCGCAGGGACCGATCGACGCGGAGCTCGCGAAGCGTGGAAAGTCACGCCGGGTCGTGCTCACCGTCTCGAACTTCATGCACGCTCTAGCCATCGTGGCGGAATCGGATCTCATGGCCGCATTGCCGCGGCAATTCGTGGCCAAACATGGCGCCCGGTACGGCTTGCTGAATTCCGAGCCGCCGTTCCCGTTCCTGAGCGGCCCGCTTCGCGCCGTGGCGTCGCGGGCCGCGATGAACGACGCAGGGTTGCTCTGGCTGATCGGGGCGGTGGAACGCGCCGCAAAGCATGCGAAGATGGTACGCAAGTAAGCACGGAGCGAAAACACGATGCAACCCGTCTCGGAGAGGATCCGCGCGAGGGTCAAGGGCAAGCAGCGCTTTCATGCGAACGACAACATTTCGGCGTTCATCGAGCCGGGCGAGCTCGACGAGCTGACGAAAGAAGTCGAGGGCAAGGTGCTGTCGCTGCTGCAGAGCCTGGTGATCGACGTCGAGAGCGATCACAACACGCGCGAATCGTCCCGGCGCGTCGCGAAGATGTACGTGAACGAGGTATTCCGCGGGCGCTACGTGCCGCTGCCGAAGGTCACCGAATTCCCGAACGCTGCGCACCTCAACGAGCTCATGATCATGGGGCCGATCACGGTGCGCAGCGCCTGCAGCCACCACCTGTGCCCGATCATGGGCCGGCTCTGGATCGGCGTGATGCCGAACGAGCACTCGAATCTCATCGGCCTGTCGAAGTATTCCCGGGTGACGGAATGGGTGATGTCGCGCCCGCAGATCCAGGAGGAGGCCGTGCTGCAGCTCGCGAACCTGCTGGTGGACATGATGAAGCCGGACGGCCTCGCGGTCGTGATGGAAGCCGACCACTTCTGCATGCACTGGCGCGGTGTGAAGGACAACGCGTCCAAGATGACGAACAGCGTGATGCGCGGCGTGTTCCTCGAAAACGGACCGCTGCGCCGCGAGTTCCTGTCGCTGATCGACCTGAAGCGCTGATTTCCGCAGGCACAATGAGCAAAGCCCGCACGAGGCGGGCTTTGCGCGGGCTCAGGTGGAGTCCGCTGTGTAACTCCTGCGTGACGACCGTTTGAGGGTGCAGCTGGAGATTACGTCTCCAGACTGCGCGCATCGCGCCCGCCATGCAATGCGGAGTCGATGAAGTCTCGAGGGTTCAAATGTCTGACGAACCTAGATCGTGAAGCGGCCGGTCGAATCGCCGTGTTTCTCGAGCTGCTCGCCGCCCATGCGATCCGCCATCGACAGGAACAGGTTCGAGATCGGGGTGGCTTGCGTCTTGACGTACCGGCCCATCTTCATCCCGCCACCACCGCCGCCCGCCAGGAGAATCGGCAGGTTGTCGTGCGTATGGTGGTTTCCGTCGGCGTTGCCCGAACCGTAGACGATCATCGAGTGCGCCAGCAGCGACTGGCCGTCGATGTCCTTCGTCTGATCCATCTTCTGGAGAAACCTGGCGAGCTGCGTGACGTACCAGAGGTCGATCTGCTTCACCTTCTCGATGATCTCCGCATCGTTCTTGTGATGCGTGAGGTTGTGATGGCCTTCGGCGATGCCGATCTCGTTGAAGCTGCGGTTGCTGCCCTCGCGCGCGAGCAGCAGCGTGGCCACGCGCGTCGAGTCCGTCTGGAACGCGAGCGCGAGCATGTCGAACATCAACGCGATGTGTTCGTCGTACCGGTCGGGCACGCCCGACGGTGCTTCGACAGCGGGATTCTTCACCGGCAGCCGTTCGGTGAGCTCGATGCGCTGTTCGATTTCGCGCACGCTCGTGAGGTACTGATCCAGCTTCTGCCGATCGCGGCCGTCGAGCTGGCCGTCAAGACGGCGTGCGTCTTCGAGCACGAAGTCGAGGATCGAATGCTGCTCCTGCTGGCGCCGCTTGAGGTTTGCCACGCGCTCGCGCGGGCTGCCGGCGCCGAACAGGCGCTCGAACACGAAGCGTGGATTGTGCTCGGGCGACAGGGGCTGGTTTGGCGAACGCCACGACAGGTTGTAGACGTACGCACAGGCGTAACCCGAATCGCAGTCGCCCGCCTTGCGCACGGCGTCGCAGGTGAGCTCGAGGGATGAGAAGCGCGTGAGGTGGCCGATCTTGCCAGCGACGATCTGGTCGATCGACACGCCCGCGCGGATGTCCGAGCCCGACGTCTTCTTGACGCGCACGTTGGTGAGGAAGGTGCCGCCCGCGCGCGCGTGGTCACCAGGTCCATCGGGCCCCGCGTCAGCGCTCAGGCAGTCGAGCCCCGAGATGACCTGCATCTGGTTCCTGAGCGGCGCGAGCGGCGCGAGGGTCGGAGTCAGCGCGAAGTCGGCGCCTTCCGCCGCGGGCCAGAACGCCGAGGGGATGATGCCGTTCGGCACGTAGACGAACGCCATGCGCGTCGGCGCGGACTTTCCCCCGGCGGAGGCCGCAACCGCAGGCAACGCGAACATGGACTCGAACGCCGGCAGCGCGATGCACGCACCCACGTTCCGGAAGAACTTCCGGCGCGTCAGGCTGGCGTGGCGCTCGGCGGCCGTGTCCGGCGACTTACCGTCCGGGGATCTTGAATCATGGCTCATGTCAGTTTCTCACCGTGACTGTAGCTTCCGTACGCATCTTCTGGAAGGGCGCCGACTGGATGACGCCCATCAGCAGCGTCGAGAACCGGCCTTCGTTGCGGTCCAGCTCTTGCACGATCCCGTCGATGGTTTCCACGTCGTAGTACTCGGTTCCGCGCCCGGTGGCGTAGGTCAGCATCTTGTCCGTCAGCGTGCGGTAGAAATCGTGTTTGTGAGCGGTGACCAGCAAAGTCTTGAGCTCGCTGACGCTGTTGAATTTCTCGCCCGTGACGAGTTCGCCCGGCGCCAGGATGGGCTGCTTGCGCTCGGTGTCGCGCCACATGCCGAGCGCGTTGAAGTTCTCGAACGCCAGGCCGATGGGGTCCATGCGGTTGTGGCAGGACGAGCAGGCCGGATTCTCGCGGTGGACCAGCAGCGACTCGCGCAGGGTCGGGTCGCGCCCGTTCACCGCGTTGTCGCTGGCCTCGAGCGCGGGCACGTTCGCCGGCGGTGGCGGGGGCGGCGTCCCGAGCACATTGGCGAGCACGAACAGTCCGCGCTTCACGGGTGAGGTGCGATCCGGATTCGACGTGACGACGAGCGTGCTGCCCTGCGTGAGCACGCCGCCGCGCGGGCTGCCCGGCGGCAGCGTCACGAGGCGCACCTCGTTGCCGCTGATGCCCGGGATGCCATACAGCCCCGCGAGCTTCTCGTTGACGAAGGTGTAGTTGCTGTCAATGAACTCGGTGATCGGTCGATCGTTCTTCACGACGTGGCGGAAGTAGTACTCCGTCTCCTTCTGCATCGCGTCGCGCAGGTCACCATCGAGCTCGATGTCTTCCTTGTCCTTGAGGAGCACGTCGATCAGCGCCGCGAGCCGCTTCGCTTCGGGCTCGTTGCCGTTGCGCCAGGCGGCGCGCAGCAGGTTCAACGTGGCTTCTTCGCCTGCATCGCGGATGAAGATCGCGCGCGAATTGCTCGAGATGCCCTCGACGTCGCGGACCTCGAGCCACTGGCCGGTGAAATTGCGCGCGAACTGCACTGCGCGATCGCTGGCGAGCAAGCGCTTCACCTGCGGCTCGAGATTCCTGCGCAGCTCGCCGCGCGCGGCGAGCGTGATCAGCTCGTCGTCGGGCATCGACGACCAGAGGAAGTAGGAGAGTCGCGAGGCGAGCGAGAACTCGTCCACGTCGGCGTACTTGCCCGTGACTGCCGCCGGCTGTTCGAAGCGGAACAGGAAGCGCGGATTCGCGAGCACGGCGGCCATCGCGTGCGCGACGCCCTGCTCGAACGTCTTGCCCTTCTGCGACCAGGTCTTCTCCGCAAGCACGGTGAGGCGATCGGCGGTGTCGTCGGTGACCGGCCGGCGATACGCCTGGCTGGCGAAGAATTGCAGCACTTCCCGCGCGTACGCGAGTTGCCCGGCGCGATCCGTGGGCACCTCGCGCGGGAACCAGCGCGCGTAGCCCGGCGTCGGCACCCACAGGTTCTTCTCGATCGGTCCCTCGACCTTCACGTGGTTGACGATGAGCGCCGTCGGCTTGACCTTCTGGTCCGACGCGACCAGCGGCTGAACTTCGACCGTGATCTCATGCGCCGCGACCGGCCACTTGTGCGTGGACTCGAACGTCAGGTTCTTCTCGTTGAAATACGCGAACTCGCGGTTCAGCACTTCCTGGCCGTCGATCTTCACGATGCCGCGGGCCTTGCCCGGGTTGAAGACGAAGTCGCCGCGCACGTCGAAGTCGAGCACCACGCGATAAGTGCCGGCGGTCTTCGACTCGAATGTATTCGTGACCTTCGCGGGCTCGGTGTAATTGAGCCGCAGGCGACCCTTCGTGAGGTCGGCACCCTTGAATGTGGTGCCGTGGACTACCTGTTGCGCGGGCGAGCGCGCAGCCAGCGGTACGGCGTCCGCGATGATGGTTTGCGCCGCCGCGACGTACTTCTCCATGAGCATCGGCGAGACGGTCAGCACGTCGCCGATGTTGTCGAAGCCATGGCC
>CADEED010000084.1 GCA_902826225.1 uncultured Pseudomonadota bacterium
GGCAAGAAAGGTGGCCGGGCATCGGCCGGCCGGCGCGCCCGGTAGCGAGAAGCGATCATGGCCAGCCGATAGGGAAAGAAGGCTGAGACCAAGGTCGCGCGCGCGATGCACGAGCGCAAACGCGGTACATTGCGCAGCGGAAGCACGGGCAAGAAAGTGACGAGCCGCAAGCAGGCGATCGCGATCGGGCTGTCGGAAGCACGGCGCGCAGGCGGGAAAGTCCCGTCCGCGCCGGCGAGCCGGCGGGGGAAGTCCTCCGCCAGGAAGAAATAGGCAGCCGAATGCGCCGCTGTGCGCCTCCACGCGCATTCCGCCGGGCGGCCCGATGGGCGCGCCGCAGGATCACGATGCGAGAATCCTGGAGTCAGGGGGAGCTGCCGCAGCGGTCATCCGGCACAAAGGGCGGATCCTGGACCGCTTCCAGGAGCGGGTGCGGAGCTCTGTCGCGGCGGCGGCGCGCGAGTCTCCACCCCTCATCATCGACACGCTGCCGGCGTTCCTGACGCGTCTCGCCCTCGCCCTCATTCCGCACTCCGAGCTCTCGTTCGCTTCGGAGTATTCGAACATCGCGTCCCAGCATGGCAACGAGCGCGCCAAGCTCACCGGCTATTCGCTCACCGACGTGATTCGCGAATACCAGATCCTCCGCGAGTTGATTGTCGACGCACTGCGCTCCGATGCCGGGCTGTCGACCTGCTGTCGGTCGTGCATCGATCGATCGACGAAGCCATGGCGCAGGCCGCTGCGGCCTACGTCGAGGTGCAGACTCGGTTTCGCGATCTGTTCACCGCTGCCATGTCGCACGACTTCCGCGGGCCATTGCAGAACGCCGGCAACTACCTCGAGCTGATCCGGCGCGACGCGGACCCGGCGCAACGCGCGCATTTCGCCGGTCGGGCGGCCAGCAATCTTCGTCGCGTGGATTCGATGATCGGCCGCCTGCTGGACGTCACGCGGACGAATGCGGGCGCGCGGCTGTCGCTGCGGATCGAGAGCTTCGAGGCCGTGACCCTAGCGCGCGAGGTCATCGCCGACCTCGCGATGCGCAGCGGGGATCGGCTCGAGCTGCATGCCGACAGCGCAGTGACCGGATACTGGGACGGTGACCGCCTGCGGCAGGCGCTCGAGAATCTGCTGACGAATGCGATCAAGTACGGACGGCCCGACACGGCCATCACGGCGTGCGTCACCGGGACACACGGCCGGCTCCTCATCTCGGTGCACAACGAGGGTGATCCCATCCCGGCCGAGGTGTTTGGCGTGATGTTCCAGCCGTTCCGGCGCTCGTTGAGTGCGGAGCGCAGCGACCAGGATGGTTGGGGCCTGGGTCTCGTGCTCGTGCAGGCGATTGCGGAGGCGCACGGCGGTAGTGTCGCGGTAGATAGTAGTGTCGAGCGTGGCACCACGTTCACCCTGGATATCCTGCTCGACTGCCGGCAATTCGCCCGGCCCGAGCCGGTCAGCGCCGTGGCATTACCTGCGGGGTAATTTGCGCGCACACCGTCTGCCATGAGGATCGCTCCGACACTCAAAGAAGGAGATCGACATGGAAACGGCATTTGGACAGGCGCGCGCTGCCCGCCTCACCCTGCGGCAGGTGCTCAACCTCGATGCGCTCACCTGCACCGCTTTCGGGCTGCTGCTGGTGTTTGGCGCGGCGCCCCTGGCTTCGCTCCTGGGGGTGCCCGAGGCGTTGCTGTTCTGGGCTGGCGTCGTTCTGTTTCCTTCTGCGGCGCTCATGCTCCTGGCCGCGCGCCGGCCGGCGCCTCTGCTCCTGTGGACCGTGATCGCGGGCAACGCCGCGTGGGTGGTTGCCAGCGTGGGGGTCGTTGTCGCGTTAGACCTGACCGCCCTCGGCGTCGTGTTCGTCCTCGCCCAAGCGGCGGCGGTGCTCGCGCTGACATTGCTCGAACTCCGCACGAGATAGCAAAAGGGGTCAGACCTATTTTCAAAAGGGGTCAGACCTATTTTCGGGGAGAAAATAGGTCTGACCCCTTTTGAAAATAGGTCTGACCCCTTTCTCATGCGCCGTTAGACTCGGGCCCTGCATGCGATCCCGCTACGCATCGCTGGCCATCTACTCCCTGCTGCTCGCCCTGGTCGCGGCCAGCGCGCTGCTGTCGGCATCGGCGCGCGGCGCAACATTCCCGCCGTGGTGGGTGGCCATGCTCGGCATCGGCGCGAGCCTCTTCGTCTGGCAGTTCGGCCTGCGGGCACCGCGCCTGGGGCTCATCTCGATGGAGCGTCTGCTGCACGTCGGCCTGCTGCTTGTCTTCGATCCGGTCGTCGCGGCAAGCATCTGCGCCGCCGCCTCGCTCACCTGGCCCTTCATGAGCCGGCGCTACAGCCAGGGCTCATTGCAGGTCGCGGCCATCCGCGCAGTCCACAACGCCTCGATGACGGCGCTGATGCTGCTCGCGGCCGGCGAAATCTATCTGCTCTGCGGCGGCCGCCACCCGCTGAACGGGCTCCTCGCCACCGACGTACTGCCGCTCGTCGCCATGGCGCTGACGGCCCAGGCCGTGAACATCGGTTTGATGATGCTGTTCTTCCGGTTCGATGGCCGCGATGTGCGGCGCATCGTCACGCCGACCTACGCATTGTCCGATCTAATCTTCGTGCCCGCCGGCGTGCTCGCCGCGGTGCTCTACAACACGGGCAACCTCGCCGTCTTCGCCCTGTTCGGCGGATTGATGTTGCTGTTCGTGCTCAGCTTCAACAGCATCGGCTCGCCGCGCGACACCGACGAACGCGGCCCGCTGACGCGCCTGTTCGAGGCCGGGCGCGCGCTGCAGGGCGCGCGCCGCGTCGACGTGCTCGTCGAGCGCATCGTCTCCGAGGTCCGCACCCTCTTCCGTTTCGACGAGCTGCATCTCGTGCTCGTCGACCGCGAGCGCCGCGTGCTCGACATCCGCGTGCACGAGCATCACGGCACGCGTTCGCCCGCGCGCGAGACCCCGATCGATGCCGGTCTATTCGGTTCGCTCGTGTCGCGCGCCGAACCGCTGCTCGTCGGCGACTGGCGCGATGCGTCGCCCGAGCTGCTCCAGCGCGCCGCGCTCGCCGACAAGCCCACGGGCTCCCTGCTCGCCGCGCCGCTCATCAACGACGGCATCGTGCTCGGCCTGCTCAGCGTGCAGCACGCACAACCCGGCATCTACGCGCGCGCGGATCTGCACCTGATGCGGCAGCTCGGGCAGCACGTCGCCGGCGCGCTCGCCGACGCGCGCGCCTTCGAGGATCTCGAGAACTACCGCCGTGACCTCGAAGCGCGGGTGCACGTGCGCACCACGGAGCTCGAGAAGGCGAACAACGAGAAGGAACGCCTCATCACGATGCTGCGCGAGCGCAGCCTGCAACTCGAACGCGAATCACAGGAGGACGCGCTGACCGGCGTCGCCAACCGGCGCGCCTTCATGCAGCGCCTGGCGTCGGAGCTGCAGGTGGCGCTCGCGGTCGGGCAGCCGCTCAGCATCGCCATAGCGGACCTGGATCACTTCAAGGTGGTGAACGACGAGCTGGGCCATCCCGTGGGCGATCGCGCGCTGCGGCAGAGCGCGGTGCTCATGCGGCGCAACTGCCGCGGCAGCGATCTCGTCGCGCGCATTGGGGGCGAGGAGTTCGCGCTGATCCTGCCCGGCATGACGCGCGCGGACGCGAGCGCCTGGTGCGAGGCGCTGCGTGCGTCGGTGGCCGGGCACGAATGGGACGACATCCACCCGGGGCTGTCGATCACGATCAGCATCGGGGTCGCCCAATGGGATGGCTCCGCCGAGATCGACGAGCTCGTGCACGTGGCGGATACGCAGCTGTACCGCGCCAAGCGCTCCGGCCGGAACCAGGTCGCTTGATGGGTCAATGGGGTCAGACCCCATTTCTATTCGAACCATCGTCTCATCGCTTCATCGAGGCCATCGAACGTTCCCTGACCTGCCCACGCCACGTAGCCGTCCGGTCGGATCAGCACCGCCGTAGGCGGCGGAACACTGCCGACCAGCGGCAGGACCCACTCACCCGCGTACTGCGCATGCACGACTTGCACACGCCCCGCCCCGGCCTCGAGATCGACTTCACGCGGCTCACCTAACTTCAGCAACAACGGCCGCCCGGAATGCAGCGAGGCGTACACGCGGCGCGGCCCCTCGTTCGTCGTCACCTCCAGATCCGGCATGCGCCGCCCGACCAACGCATGCGCATCCGCGCCGCCGAAGTCGTGGCGGATGTCCAGCCCGCCGATGATCGCGATGTACTGCCGGCGCGCGTCGTCCGCTCGCATGACGTCCAGCAACAGGCCGCGCAACGCCTCGGTGCGCTCGTCGGCGCGCTGCATCGCCGTGAGCGCCAGCGTGTTTCGCAGCACGCGCGCACCAACGGCATGCCGCTCCGCGTGATAGGTATCGAGCAACACCGGCGCCGATTCGCCGCGCACGACCTGCGCCAGCTTCCAGCCCAGATTCATCGCGTCCTGCAACCCGAGGTTCAGCCCCTGCCCGCCCACCGGCGAATACACGTGCGCGGCATCGCCCGCCAGCAGCACGCGGCCCGCACGGTAGTTGGCCGCCTGCCGCGCCGCGTCGGTGAAGCGCGAGACGTGCTGTGCGCCCTGTAGTCCGAAATCCCTGCCATACACGCCGACCAGCGCCGCGCGCACATCCTCGAGCGTTGGCACTTCACCGGTCACCACGCGCCGCTCGTTGACGACCAGGCGAGCCCGCGGGCCATCGTCGATCTTGCCGATGGCACTGTGACCCGTCGCGTCCAGGCGAAAGCCCCAGGCCGGCTCTTCGGCGAAATCGACCTCCGCGATGAGGAAGCTCGTCGTCGCGTCCCATCCCGGGAACTCGATTCCGGCCATTTTCCGGGTCGCGCTGCGGCCGCCGTCGCAACCGACCAGATACTGCGCACGCACCCGCGCGCCATCCGACAACCGGACGCCGACACCGTCCCTATCCTGGGTAAACCCGGCCACCTCGCAGCCACGATAGACAGGCACCCCGAACTCGCGCGCGCGTTCGGCCAGGACTCGCTCGACGTGCACCTGCCAGAGCCCGAGAAAGTAGTTGTGCCGCGTGGGCAGATCGCTCGTATCGAGCATAGAGCCCGCGAATGGCGCGGCACGATGAATGGTGCCCTGCGAGACGAAGCGCTCGACGATACCGCGCTGGTCGAGCATCTCGAGCGTCCGCATGTGCAGGCCGCCCGCGCGCAGGCCTTCGAGATCCTGCGCGGCTCGCCGTTCCACGATGGCGACGTCCACGCGGGCCAGCGCAAGCTCGCTCGCGAGCATCAAACCGGTCGGGCCCGCGCCGACGATCAGAACGGCGTGTTCGGCTGCATTCATCGTGACCTCCGGTTCCCAGTGGGCTTGAAGGTCGGCGATGCTGAACCTCCCCCGGGGGGTTATGGCAACCCCGGGGCCGGCCTATACTCTGGCAGTGGGAAGAAGGCGCGATTTTCACGGCGCGCCGGAAAATGCGCCGCCGGTCCCGGCGCTCGATACGGGCTCTGTATACGGGCTCTATATATAAGAGTCTCCCGCACTGTTAAATCGCAAGAGAAGGGGACCAGCCCCTATCTTCCCGTCATCCGCGCCAGGTGCTCGGGGTAACGATCGCCCGTCAGTGAAATGCTGGATGCCGCCGTCTCGATCTCGCGCAGGTCCACCGGCGACAGTTCCACCTCGAGCGCACCCAGGTTTTCTTCCAGGCGATGCCGCTTCGTCGTTCCGGGAATCGGCACGATCCACGGCTGCTGCGCCAGCAACCAGGCGAGCGCGACCTGCGCTGGCGTCGCGGTCTTGCGCTCCGCAATCCGCCTGAGCAGATCGACCAGCGCCTGGTTCGCCGCCAGCGCCTCCGGCTTGAAGCGCGGCAGGTTGTTCCGGAAGTCCGTCGACTCGAATGTGGTGTTCGCGTCCATCTTGCCCGTGAGAAATCCGCGGCCGAGCGGACTGTATGGCACCAGGCCGATCCCCAACTCCTCGAGTGTCGGGAAAAGCTCCGTCTCGACCTCGCGGAACCAGAGCGAGTACTCGCTCTGCACCGCCGCCACCGGCTGCACCGCATGCGCGCGACGAATCGTCGCCGCGCCGGCCTCGGACAATCCGAAGTGCTTCACCTTGCCCGCGGCGATCAACTCCTTGACCGCGCCCGCGACGTCCTCGATCGGCACGTCCGGATCCACGCGATGTTGATAGAGCAAGTCGATGACGTCGGTCTGCAGCCGCTTCAGCGATGCTTCGACCACTTCGCGGATGTGCGCGGGACGGCTGTTCAGGCCCGGCGCGGGCTTGCCGTCCGCATCGATGTTGAATCCGAACTTCGTCGCGATGACCACCTTCGATCGAATCGGCCGCAACGCTTCGCCGAGGATCTCCTCGTTCGTGAACGGCCCGTAGATCTCGGCGGTGTCGAACAGCGTGACGCCGCGCTCGAACGCCGCCCGCGCGAGCGCGATCATCTCGTTGCGGTCGGGAAAGATGCCGTAACCATGACTCATGCCCATGCAGCCGAGTCCCAGCGGCGAAACAGCGAGCAACCGGCCCAACGTTCGTTCTTTCATGCAGCAACGTTACCGCGCCCGATGCGATGACGTAAATCCGCCATCAGGGGAATTCTTGGCGTCGGATCGACGCGCCGCGCGGGTTGTTAGGCCAGGGCGGTCGATCCCGTGAACGGAAGACCTCGCCGGGCAAGCCGCGGCCCGGGCAGGCGAACCGCTGGCATCTGATGGCAACGCGCCAGGAGCGGGAGATGTCGCTATTGTAAGTATTTCTGCTGGACTCAGTCTGAGCGCCTGCCGGCGCGTAACTCGTACATCGCGTGGTGTAAGTGTGGTGCAAGGTCAATTATCCGGGCCTCGCGTCCGGATAGCGCGTACGCTGACACGCGTTCACCACGGGGGTCCTACATGGCGGCGGAAATCCTGCCCAGCATTGCGCACATGCGTGCCGGCGATCACTACTGCGGCATTTTCCGGACTGACGAGGATCATCGTCAGCTGGTGGTCGACTTCGTCCGCGACGGTGTGGCGCGCGGCGAGAAGATGCTGTACCTCGTCCATCTCCACACGTCCGCGCACGTCGAGAAGATCCTGCGCGAAGCAGGCATCGACGTGGGGCCGCTGTTCGCCTCGGGACAGCTCGAGATCCGGGCGGCGAAGGATGCGTACCTCACCAACGGCGAGTTCATCCCCGAGCAGATGATCGCGCTGCTCAAGGAAGCGACGGAGGTCGCGCTCGCCGAGGGCTATCCCGCGCTGCGCGCCACGGGCGAGATGAGCTGGGCGCTCTCCGGGGATCCGGGATCGGAGCGGCTCGTCGAGTACGAAGCCCTGCTCAACAACTTCTTCCCGGACAGCAAGTGCATCGCGTTCTGCCAGTACGATCGCCGGCGCTTCGACGCCGAGATGCTGCTCGACATCCTGCACGTTCACCCGAAGGTCCTCTTCGGCACCAAAGGGTGCGACAACCGCGACATGTACTTCGTGCCGCCCGCCTCGTTTCTCGAGGCCGACCGCAACAATGCAGTCCTCGATCGCTGGCTGCACAATCTGTCGAGTGGCCATCAGATCGCCTAACCAGCCGTCGCCCACGGCCGGGCTTCTGGCGCATGCCCAGCGGCTGCTCGCCGCCAGGACCTCGACGGAAGTCCTGGTCCTGACATGCCGAGAGGTGCAGCGAGTGGCGGGCGCCGACCGGCTGTTCGGCAGCTTCGGGACGAGCGCGGGATGGTCGGCGGGCGAGCGGCAACGGTTCGACGGTGCCGAGCAAGCCGCGCTTTCGCCGGCGCAGCACTCGGCCCTGTTCGCGGTTCACCGCGCGCTCGCGCGTGATGGCGCGCCCGTCGTCCTGGAGCACGACGCCCACGTCACGATCAGCGACGCCTTGTGCGCGGCGAAGTTCGTGCATGCCGTCCCCATCATGCAACCGCAGCACCGCCGCTTGTGCGGCCTCCTCGCGCTGTGCATCGAAGCGCCCCTGGATGAGCGCGCGATCGACGCGATTCAACAGGTGGCGAGTCTCGCCGCCGTGGCGCTCGAGAACGTGCAGCGAATTTCCTCCGCACAACGCGATCGCGAACGCCTGAGCCTGCTCGCGGAGGCGGCCGAAGAAGCGCACTGGGACTGGTCGCCCGACACCGGCGAGTTCTGGTGGGGCGGCGGCGTGCAGACGCTCATCGGCGATGTCGTCGCGCAATCGCGGCTCAGTTGGAAATTCCAGCAGGTCCATCCCGACGATGCCGATCGGGTGCGGCGTTCGTTCGATCGCGCACTGGCGGCGGTGGACGCCGAGAGCTGGAGTGCCGAGTACCAGCTGCGTCGAACGGATGGCAGCTGGATCCGCGTCGAGGAGCGTGCGCACATCCTGCGCGATTCGGCGGGCGTGCCGCACCGCGTCGTCGGCGCGATGCGCGACGTGACCGAGCTGCGCGCGCTGCTCGCTCGCGAACACACGGCGCGAACCGAGGCGGAGCGCGCCAACCGCGCGAAGGACGAATTCCTCGCGATGCTCGGGCACGAGTTGCGCAACCCGCTTTCACCCATCATGGCGGCGCTGCGCCTGCTGCGCTCGCACGGCGGGCCCGAGATGAACGAGAAGGGACTCATGATCATCGAGCGGCAGGCCCGCCATCTCACGCGGCTCGTCGATGATCTGCTCGACATCGCGCGCATCGCGAACGGCAAGGTGCAGCTCGACCGCGAGCGGCTCGATCTCGCCGATGTCGTTCACGCGGCGCTGGAGACCGCGAATCCGCTGATCGAGGAGCGTCGACACACGGTCGAATCGCGCGTCGATCGCCATCTGGCGGTCGACGCCGATCGCGCTCGCTTGCAGCAGGTCGTCGGGAACCTGCTAAACAACGCGGCGAAGTACACGCCGCCGGGTGGGCGGATCACGGTGGACGCGCACGTCGTCGAGGGATTCGTCGAGCTGCGCATCGCGGACAGTGGCATCGGGATTTCGGCGGACCTGCTGCCCAGCGTGTTCGATACCTTCGTGCAGAGTCAGCAGGCGCTCGATCGCTCGCGCGGCGGGTTGGGACTGGGACTCGCGATCGTGCGCAATCTCGTCGAGCTGCATGGCGGAACAGTTGCCGTGCGCAGTGGCGGACAAGGACAGGGCTCTGCGTTCTTCGTGCGCCTGCCCGCCGCGACGTCGTCATCGGAGGAGATCGTGGTCGCCAGCCCGGCCGAACTGGTGCAGGACACTCTGCGGCGCGTTCTCGTCGTCGACGACAATCAGGACAGCGCCGAGTCGCTGGCGATGCTGCTGAACTACGAAGGGCACCAGACCCGCGTCGTGCACAGCGGGCCCGACGCGCTGGCCGCCGTCGACGACTTCGAACCGGACGTGGTGCTGCTGGATCTCGGGTTGCCGGTCATGGATGGTTACGAAGTCGCGCGGCAGTTGCGGCAGCGGACGGCGGCGAAACGCATCTGCCTCGTGGCCGTCACCGGCTACGGCCAGGCCGGCGATCGCCTGAGGACGCGCGCCGCGGGTTTCGACGAGCACCTGGTGAAGCCAATCCAGTTCGAGCATCTGCACCAGGCGATCCGCGACTGCCACCCATAATGGATGCGCCCGCTTGGGCTGTCTATTGTCAGTGAGCTCCTCACTTGTTGCTCGGTCATAGTCAAACCGGTCCCCATACTTCCTCAATATTCGCTGAAGTCGAAGCAAGGGCGTAGCTTGGAAGTCTGGAGTACGTGTCGTCGAGAGCCGTTGATTTCTCGGCTACTCATTTTGCCGTCTGCTGACTTGCCAGGGTAGCAATTTGCTTGTCGACATAAGTCATCCCAGATTCGCACCAAGCCCGAAAATTATTGTCGCCGACGTGTACCGTTCGCTTCGCGTACTCAAGCTGTTCCCTCCATGTCGCGCATCGCTGGATGAAGTGTGAAACTGGATCGGGCATTGCTATTGCAAGTGTTTGAAAATGACACCCAACCATCACGTATGGACGCCTAGAAACATCTGGGTAGCTTGCAACTTGGCTGTCATGCAGGGCGACCGCCAGAGGCCGTCCGTAGTTTGCTTCGAAGAGTCGCTTCATAACCGCTTCCGCCTCAAGGCCGTTGACGTCATGCAAAGTACCGATGTATGCCCGCGCACCACCAGTTAGAAATGCGGAGCCGAGTCTGTGCCACGAGACGCATGCGTTGCTTATGATGATAGGCGTTCCAATCGCCGCAACCTGGTCCGGCGCTACCAAGAGAAACTGCCCTTGCGCCATTGCGATTCCACCAGACTCCGGCACACGGCTTTTTTCGCGCAACCTCGGCATTAGCGGCGAATCACCTTCTCGATGCGAGCGAAGTTGCGCGTAGATCGAATTGAACTCCTGAGTTAGAGCGTCGGAGCTCCCAAAGGGCTGCCCATCCAGGGCGATCAACTTTTCATATACTGTCCACAGCTGTTCTCCGTTTGCTCGCGCAGGGCCCGGGGCTGTGCAGATTTCAATAACAACTTTTCGCGCCCTCCCGGAGTCGTCGACAAAATCGTAAGTAAGACGCTCACCAGGAATGTCTCCACAATGCGTGGAGATGAACAGAAGATCGAAAGGAAACCACGAGATGATGCTGCGCGCTTCCTCAACTGTCGCGGCAGCTCCATGAATGGCCCTTGTTACCGCGCCTCTCTTGCTGACGATGGTTGCAATGTCCATATTCTCCAAAGCAGGTTGTTCGCCTGGATCGATGAAGACCGCGGCCGCAATCCCTCTGCTGCCACGCTCGGCCGTTATGGCGTTCGATATCGCAAGACCAATATCTCGTTCGATGAACAGATGGGTTGACGGAGTTTCCGGATAGGCCGCTCCCCACGGAAAGTACCTCGTGAAAAACGTAACGCACTCGTATCGGTCGACCGATATCTCGCCAATGAGAGCTCTCGCTCTGAGTCGCAGGTTTGCAATGAAATCATTCTGCTGCACTGCGCGCTGCGAGTAGGCGTCTCGAAACTCGCGAGCAATGGCCATCTGTTCCGACATCGATACCTTCGGAACCAACATGAAGTCCGCGCGAAGAGCATAAGCATAATTTGCTGCGACAACCCCCGCTGCATCGTCGCCCGCCTCACACACGACGAGAAACGTAGACCCTGAAAGCAGTTCGGTGTCATTCGGTGACTTCTCTAACGAGAATTCAAGTCGACTTCTCATGAGCATCGCTTTGAGCAGGCCAATTCCGATGCGCTCCGGTCCCCACTGGAGGAGATCTGCCCGTCGCTCGAACTTTCCACCAAGTTTGGTCTCGAACTCGTCTAGCGAGTTGACCTCTACGATCCGTGGATCGTCCGCTACCGGCCTGAAGAGATCTGCGAGCTGGGGGTCAACATCCGCGGTCAGCACGAATTGCGGTCGAAGCTCGGAAATTACATTACGTCGGTACTGGAGATCCCAGAAGAAGTGACTTGCTCCGACCTTGGGTTCGTCAAGGATTATTAGGTATCGATCCGGCAGACTGAGTCGAGCACTAAGTTCCGCGAGCAACTGGGCGTTTGTGCCGATTAGTACAACCGGGTGAGTGTTAGGGGCCCCTCGCTTTTGCATGGCTTCCTCGCGGTTGCGACCAGATTCATGCCGAATAGCACCGCCAAGCGATGGTAAATTCGGATCACCGCCTTCTTAACGAAGTTCATCTCTCAGTTTAGAGCTACGTTCAGCGGTTTTAGGACTTGGATTGAATAGCTTTCGCCAACTTTTTCACGTAAACAGCCAGTAGCAAAGAAGGAGGGTGGCCATCTCTTCGAATCGCGCAACTAGGCAGGTCGCGCCACTGTCCCGATCCAGCCTCGCGAAGGTGCCGGCACAAACTGAGCGGTGCCGCCGACGACTATTTACGGTCCATCCTGAACTTCTTCGCCACTTCAAATCGCGGTAGCCAGTTCTCTCGGCGAGTCGTCCAGCCCTCATAAGTCGGTGTTAGCTGGCTGGGCTCGTCGAGGCAGCCCGCGTGCAGCTCGAACTCGTCGCCTCAGTCGTCGAAAACGGGCGAGCCGCAGGTGGGGCAGAAACGCTTCTTCTTGTAGGCGAGGTCGCCATCCACTTCGATGCGCGCTGCGCCGCAGAAACATCCGCCGGAGTAACGCGGCATGGCCAACCTCGGAGAAAGCGGGACTGTCCCCCTTTCTAAAGGTGTCTGTCCCCTTTAGCTAGGTCCGCATCAGCTTGTCGATGGTGATGGGGTAATCGCGCACGCGCTTGCCCGTCGCGTTGTACACCGCGTTCGCCACCGCCGCCGACACACCGCAGATCCCGAGCTCGCCGACACCCAGCGCCTTCATCGGCGATACGGTCGGGTCTTCGTCGTCGAGGAAGACGCATTCCTGGTGCGGGATATCCGCATGCACCGGCACCTCGTAGCTGGCGAGGTCGTGGTTCACGAAGAATCCCACCTTCTTGTCGACGACGAGTTCTTCCATGAGCGCCGCACCGACGCCCATCGTCATCGCGCCGATGATCTGGTTGCGCGCCGCCGGTGGATTGAGGATGCGCCCCGCATGGCACACGGCCAGCATGCGCCGCACGCGCACTTCGCTCGTGATCGCGTGTACGCCCACCTCGACGAAGTGCGCTCCGAACGTGTAGTGCAGGTGTTTCTCGCGATCCGTCGCGAACTCGATCTTGTCCTCGGCCGACAGTCCTTCCGTGCCGGCCACCTCGCCGAGCGCCACCCGTTTCGAACCCGCGACCGCGAAGCCGTCGTCGATCTCGAGCGTGTCCGCCGCGACACCCAGTTTCGTCGCAATGGCCTCGCGCAACTTCAGACAGGCGGCATACACGCCCGAGGTCGCGCTGACCGCACCGAACTGGCCACCCGAGCCCGCCGACACCGGGAAATTCGAATCTCCGAGCCGCACGTCCACGCGATCCAGCGGCACACCCATCATCTCGGCCGCCGTCTGGCCGATGATCGTGTAGCTGCCAGTGCCGATATCCGTCATGTCCGTTTCGACGATGACTCGGCCGCTCGACTCGATGCGCACGCGCGCGCCGGAATTCATGGTCGGCGCGCCGCGGTACGCGGTGGCGACGCCCAGGCCCACCAGCCAGTTTCCATCCCGCACCGCGCCGGGCTTCGCATTCCGTTTGCTCCAGCCGAACTTCTCCGCGCCTGTCTTCAGGCACTGAATGAGTTTGCGCGTCGAATACGTCTGCGCCGGCTTTTCCGGATTCACCTGCGTGTCGTTGATCACGCGGAACTCCACGGGATCCAGGCCGACCTTCTCCGCGATTTCGTCGATCGCGATCTCGAACGCCATCGAGCCCGGCGCGTCGCCGGGCGCGCGCATGGCATTGCCCTCCGGCAGGTCGAGCGTCGCATTCCGGTTCGACGTCATGCGATTCGCGCCCGCATAGAGCGCCCGCGAAGCAAGCGTCGCCGTCTCGGTACTGCCACCCTTTTGATTGCCGGCCCAGTTCTCGTGCGCGAACGCCGTGATCTTGCCGTCCTTGCCCGCGCCCAGACGCACGCGCTGGATGGTCGCCGGCCGATGCACCGTGTTGTTCGCCATCATCGGCCGTGGCAGCGCCACCTTCACCGGGCGCTTTGCCGCGCGCGCGCCGAGCGCCGCGAGCAGAACGTCCGCGCGAATCCACAGTTTGCCGCCGAACCCGCCACCGACATACGGCGAAACCACCCGCACCTTCTCGGGCGGCATCTTGAGCGTCTTCGCAAGATCGGCGCGCGACCAGGCGATCATCTGGTTCGCCGTCCACACCGTGAGTTCGTCACCCTTCCACGCGGCGATCGAGGCGAACGGCTCCATCATCGCGTGCGAGTGCGCCGGGGTGTGATAGGTGGCGTCGATCTTGAACGGCGCGGCTGCAAATGCACCCGCGAAGTCACCAGCCGCCGAGTCCGGTTCGTTCCCCCACCGCGCCGGCGGCTTCACCGCAGTCTCTTTGGCGACTTCGAGGTCGTAGACCCCGGGCTCGCTCGCATAGCGCACCTTGATCTTCGTCGCGCCCGCGCGCGCTTCCTCGAACGTGCGCGCGACGATGACCGCGATGGCCTGGTGGTAGTGCTGGATCTCAGGCCCGGCCAGCAGTTTCACGACATTGAAATTACCCTTGTCGAGCGGCCCGGCGTTCTCCGCCGTCACGACGGCCAACACGCCCGCCGACGACTCCGCCCCACTCGTGTCCATCGACGTGATCCTGCCCTTGGCGATCGCCGCGCCGAGCACGTAGCCAAAGGCCGGCTTCGGCGCGATGTCGTGCCATTCATAGGCATACGTGGCCTTGCCGGTGGCCTTGAGCGCGCCTTCGATGCGCGGTGTGGCCTTGCCGATGACCTTCTGTCGGTCGGTGCGGTTCTTGCCTTCGGTCTGGGTGAATTTCATGTCACGCCCTCCGCAGGTCGGCCAGCGACGCTTCGATCACGCGTTCGGTCAGCGCGATCTTGAATTCGTTGTCGTGCGTCGGTTTCGCGCCGGCAAACAACTTCGCCGCGACGGCTTTCGCGCCGCGCGGCAATTCCGCGTCGGCGGCCTCGACGCGCCAGGGTTTGGGCGCGACGCCCCCGACGGCGAGGCGCCCCGTGCCATCCTTCTGCACGATCATGCCCACCGACACGAGCGCAAAGGCGTACGACGCCCGGTCCCGCACCTTGTGATAGACCTGCGCGCCGCCTACCGGCTTCGGCAGCGTGACGGAAGTGATCAACTCGCCGGGTTTCAACACATTCTCGACTTGAGGCTTGTCACCCGGGAGCGTATGGAAATCCGCGATCGCGACGTGGCGCTGCGCGCCGTCGGGTTGCACCGTATCCACCACCGCGTCCAGCGCGCGCATGGCAATGGCCATATCGGATGGATGGGTGGCGATACAGGTATTGCTCGTTCCGATCACGGCGAGCTGGCGACTGAACCCCGCCAGCGCGCCGCATCCGGTTCCCGGCGCGCGCTTGTTGCACGCCTGGTTCGTGTCATAGAAATACGGGCAGCGCGTGCGCTGCAGGAGATTGCCGGCCGTGGTCGCCTTGTTGCGCAGCTGGCCCGACGCGCCCGCGAGCAGCGCCCGCGAGAGCAGCGGGTAGTCCTTGCGCACCTTGTCGTGCGCCGCCAGATCGGTGTTCCGCACCAGCGCACCGATGCGCAGCCCGCCCTCCGGCGTCGCCTCCACCTTGTCCAGCGCCAGCCCGTTCACATCGATGAGATGCGCCGGCTTCTCGATCTCGAGCTTCATCAGGTCGAGCAGGTTCGTCCCACCCGCGATGAACTTTGCATGCGGGTTCTTTGCCGCCGCCGAAGCGGCCGCGGCGGGTGTCGCGGCCTTTTCATAAGAGAACGGTCTCATGCGCTTCTCCCCGCGGCCGGCACACCCGCCGCATCGGCGATGGCCTCCGCGATGTTCGAGTACGCACCGCAGCGGCAGATGTTGCCGCTCATGCGCTCGCGCAGTTCCGGGTTCGTGAGCGCACAGGGCGCGGTGAGGTCCGTGGTCGCATGGCTGGGCACGTTCGCCTTCACCTCGGAGAGCATTCCGACCGCAGAACAGATCTGCCCCGGCGTGCAGTAGCCGCACTGGAAGCCGTCGTGCTTCACGAACGCCGCCTGCATCGCGTGCATCTTGTTGGGCGTGCCGAGCCCTTCGATCGTCGTGATCTTGTCACCCGCGTGCATCACCGCGAGCGAGAGACAGGAATTGATGCGCCGCCCGTTGACGAGCACCGTGCAGGCGCCGCACTGGCCGTGGTCGCAGCCCTTCTTGGAACCGGTGAGTTGCAGATGATCGCGCAACGCGTCTAGCAGCGAGGTGCGCGTATCCAGCTTCAGCGCATGGACCTTGCCGTTCACGTTGAGAGAGAGTTGCGTGGAGACCGGCGCCTCGGCCGGCGAGCCGGCCTGGCCTTTCGCGACGAGCGGCACCGCGGTAGCGGCGGCGCCCAGCTTCAGGACATCACGCCTCGATACTTCGAAATCGCCAGGACCTTGCATTGCGAGTCTCCGTTGAATGCTGGGAAGGCGAAAAACTGTTTCAAATCAGCTTCTACCACTTTCAGGTTGCCGGCTGTCAGACGATTACTCCCGCGAGCCGATCGCGGGGCTAAAATTCTGGCATGAAATTCATCAGACCACTGGTGTTGTGCGCGCTGGCGGGTCTATCGCTGGCTTGCTGGCTGGCTTGCTGGCTGGCTTGCTGGATGGCTGGCACAAACATCGTGCAGGCGAAGGATACGGCTACCGCGGTCCGGCTCGCCAAGGCCCTTCGATGAAACTCCAGTTTCATGTTGGCGCGGAGCTGAAGAAGTAAGCGGATGACAGCCGGCGCGCGCCGACAGAGTTTCGGCGCGCCAACCAAGAGGATGCGGGAATGAAGCAACCGCAACCCGACACCCCGGCGCAAAGTGGATCCGCCGGACGAAAGACGCCCGCCGGCAACGAGCCTCACGGCGCGGACACCGGTCAGAACCGCTACGGCCAGAACGACGCGGCCAAACCGTCGAAGGAAACCGACGGCCAGAAGAAGTACCGCGAGAGCGCGCGCGATGGCGACCCAGCGTCCAGGACCGACAGCAACCCCGGTTCCGGCCACGCGAACGAAGACGAGTCGAAACAGCGCCAGGACCGGGACGCCAATGCGAAAGACATCCCCAAGACGGGCTGATTGACGTCGGCCAGCGACACTCTTTCGTCGAGACCGACAGGCGGCCGCGAATCCACCCTGCCCGTCGGTCACGGCTGACTTTTGGTTCACCGATAATGTTCGCGCCGGCTGTGCGACCGTAGTCGCCATGCAAGCACTGACGTTGGAAGAGTTGAAGCAAGGACTGCGCGATGGCTCGCTCGCGTTCTGCCTTCCCGCCGCTCACGCGGAATTCTCGACCGAGTTCCTCGACGACTTCTCGCAGCGAATCCTGAAACGCGACTGGCGCGATGTGTCGATGGCGAGCCTGTCACGCGTGCCGACCCTGTTGGCCGCCGGCGATGAGTCCGAAGCGGATCTCATCGAAGACGTCTACTGCAACTACGGCGTCGATGTGTCCGATCTCGAGGGCCTGCCACTCTGGGACGTGGTCCGCCGCTGCGCAGCCGCTAAAGTGACTAACTAAGGGATTGCGCGGCGGGGACTGTCCTCTTTTCCGGCTCTGCGGAAAAGGGGACTGTCCCCTTTTTCTTCTCGCTCACGCTCCCTTGAGCATCTCCTGAATATCCGCTTCCGTGAAACACGGCCGGATCTCGATCTCCGACGCCTCACCCGGCATCGGATCCGGGCACTGCTTCGCCCACTCCACCGCCTCTTCCACCGACTTCACTTCCCAAACCCAGTAGCCGGCGACCAGCTCCTTCGTCTCCGCGAACGGCCCGTCGACCACATTCTTGAATCCGTTGTCGAAGCGCAGGCGCTTGCCGAACTTGCTCGGCTTCAATCCATCGCCTTCGCCTGCCTTGATGATGCCCGCCTTCAGCAGGCGCTCGTTGAACGCGCCCATGTCCGCGAACAGCTTCTCGAGCGTTGCCTTGGGCAGTTTCGAGCCCGCTTCGCTGTTCCGGGTTGCCTTCACAAAAACCACGACTTTCATTCGTACTCCTGTTCATCTGGCGGAAGCCGATGTTGGCTTCACTGCTCAGTGGCCGATCTGCCCGATCAGGAATCGACACTTTCGCCGTACATTTCGTTCAACCGCGCTAAGTGGTTGATCCGGGTTCGTCAATTGCCCGTCACCGGCACGCGCTTCGGCTCTTCCCCGCCGACAAACCGATAGGTGACGCCCGCCAGCGCCGCGCCCACGATCGGCGCCACCCAGAACAGCCACAGCTGCGACAACGCCCACCCGCCCACGAACAGCGCGGGTGCCGTGCTGCGCGCCGGGTTCACCGACGTGTTCGTCACCGGGATGCTGATGAGATGGATCAGTGTGAGGCACAGCCCGATCGCGATCGGCGCAAAGCCCTTCGGCGCGTTGCCATGCGTCGCGCCGAGGATCACGAACAGGAAGCCGAACGTGAGCACGACTTCGGTAGCCAGGCATGCCGCCAGCGTGTATCCGCCAGGCGAGTGTTCCGCAAAGCCGTTGGACGCGAACCCGCCCGCGAGATCGAAACCGGCCTTGCCGCTCGCGATCACGTAGAGGATCGCCGCGCCCGCGACGGCACCCGCCACCTGTGCGATGACGTACGGAAGCAGTTCGTTCGCCGGAAAGCGGCCTCCCGCCCACAACCCGACCGAAACCGCCGGGTTCAGATGGCAACCGGAAACGTGCCCGATGGCGTACGCCATCGTGAGCACCGTGAGACCGAACGCCAGTGAGACGCCCGCGAAGCCGATCCCGAGCTCCGGATACGCCGCAGCCAGCACGGCGCTGCCGCATCCGCCGAGCACCAACCAGGCTGTACCGATGAACTCCGCCGTGAGGCGGCGAGGCATGTTAGTCATTGTTCTTCTCCCCGTTGTGAATGCCGGATGTTAGCGCGCCGGCCTGCTACTGTCGCGCAGCCTCACGGAGAACAGCATGAATCGATTGTTTGGCGTCGCCCTGGTCGCGTTCGCCGCCCATCGCGAGCGACGGCTCTGGCCTGGGAGACGTGTCCGACCGCGTGACGATCGACCTCACCTGGAAGCTCTCGGAGATGAAGCTCGTCGGCGCTCCCACGTTTCAGAACACCAAGACGGTGGTCGGCAAGTTGCGCGACCGCGAGCCTGCGTGCCTGCCGCCCGTGCTCAAGGGCGAGTACGAACACTACGAGCTGTTAGGCGTGAAAGAT